>CAYNEX010000052.1:0-11339 GCA_964396335.1 uncultured Steroidobacteraceae bacterium
CCTGCGCGCGCTGGTGGTGATCGACACCCCGGAACGCTTCACGGTGCAGGCGCCCACGCTGGCGTGGGAGAAGCTGCTCGAAGCCGATCCGGCCGGCGCCGGCACACCGCACCGCGGCCCGTTCGACGCGCCGCTGTTCATCATGTATTCCTCCGGCACCACCGGCAAACCCAAGGCCATCGTGCATGGCGTCGGTGGCACGCTGCTGCAGCATCGCAAGGAACACCTGCTGCACACCGACATCCGGCCGGGTGACCGCGTGTTCTACTTCACCACCTGCGGCTGGATGATGTGGAACTGGCTGGTCACCGCGCTGGCCAGTGGCGCCACGCTGGTGCTGTACGACGGTTCGCCGGTGCATCCGGAACTCGATGGGCTGTGGCGCATGGCCGAGGAAGAAGGCGTCAATGTCTTCGGCACCAGCCCGCGTTACCTCGCCTCGCTCGAAAAGGCCGGCAGCAGGCCGGGCGCGACCCACGACCTGTCGAAGCTGCGCACCATCCTTTCCACCGGCTCGCCACTGGCGGCCAGCCAGTTCGATTACGTCTACGAAGCCATCTCGAAGGATGTGCAGCTGGCTTCGATCTCCGGCGGCACCGACATCATCTCCTGCTTCTGCCTCGGGGTGCCGTGGCTGCCCGTGCGCCGTGGCGAGATCCAGGGCCCGGGCCTCGGCATGGCCACCGACGTGGTGGACGAACACTGCCAGCCGGTCGTCGGCGAACGTGGCGAACTGGTGTGCAAGGCGGCCTTCCCGTCGATGCCGCTGGGTTTCCTCGCCGATGCGGACGGCCAGCGTTACCGCCGCGCCTATTTCGAGCGTTTCCCCGGCATCTGGCACCACGGCGACTATGCCGTGCGCACGCCGGCCGGCGGCTTCATCATCCTCGGCCGCTCCGATGCGGTGCTCAACCCGGGCGGCGTGCGCATCGGCACCGCCGAGATCTACCGCCAGGTGGAGCGCCTGGAGGAAATCATCGAATCACTGGCGATCGGACAGCGCCAGGGCGAGGACGAACGCATCGTGCTGTTCGTGCGCCTGCGCGAGGGCGTGGCGCTCGACGATGCCCTGCAGGACCGCATCCGCCGCGTGATCCGCGACAACGCCTCGCCGCGGCATGTGCCGGCGCGCATCATCGCCGTGCCCGACCTGCCGCGCACGCTCAGCGGCAAGCTGGTGGAACTGGCGGTGCGCGATGTGGTGCATGGCCAGCCGGTGACCAACCGCGAGGCGCTGGCCAATCCCGAGGCGCTGGATTTCTTCCGCGACCTGCCGCAGCTGCGCGACTGAAAGAAGCGCGACCCCTTCCGGGGCCGCGCTTCCTCTTCCATCATTGCCGCTTCTGGTCAGTCCGTACCCTGGTCAGAACGTATTCCTGCAGAAGTACAGCGGCTGCAGCGTATCCAGCAGCTCGCCATTGCGCGTCGCGCGCACGCCCAGCACCTCGGTGGGACACCAGTCGAGCGGGCCGATCGACTCCGGCGGGAAGATCGCCGGATCGGCCAGCCCCGCGAAGGCGCCGGGCTGGGCGATCTGGAAATACACCGGCGACGGCGAGCGCGAGGTCGCGCCGCCCCCCACTTCACCGCCGGGCATCCATCCCTGCCAGCCGGGCAGGCGCGCCTGCAGCAGCGGCGGCGGGCTGTGCGCCACCGAGCCCTGCAGCGAGTTGAAGATCTGGCCCACCGGCGCGCAATACACGGCGCTGCCGCCCGTACTGGGCACATACATGCCGGACGAGGCGGCATAGTCATCCATCTTGAAGCAGTTGTTCTGGATGTTGGCATAACCGCCGTGCACGCCCATGTGGTAACCCCAGGTCGCATCCGCGAGGAAGGACCAGGAGCGCATGCGGTCCTGCGTGATCCACGGCCCGGTCATCTGGCCGGCAATCGAAGGCGGCTCGACGAATTCCACATCGCGCCGGGTGGTGGTGGCCGTGCTGGCATCCGGACCGAAGGCGCCGGTGATGGTGCGGCGTGTGGTTCCGGGCACTGTACCGGTCACCACTTCGGCCATCACCTGGTGACGCACCGCTGACGCGCCGGCACCCACGTTGCGCGGCCCTTCCACGCTGCTCAGTCCCGCCGCCAGCGGGCCGGTGGCCGCGCCGGTGTTGGAATCCACATGGATGGTGAAGCGCAGCTTGTCGCCGCCGACGCGGTTGCTCGCATCGGGCGTCGTGCCCTGCACGTACTCGTAGAAGCCGTACTCCACGTGGTTGGCCACGCTGGTGGAGTTGGCCGTGTCGGAGCCGGTGTGCACGCCGAACAGGAAGGTGCCATCGTCGAACAGGGTCAGCATGTGGCTGAACTCGCGGCGCGAGGCATAGGCCGGTGACCAGCCCAGGTTGTTGGTGACCGCGCCGGCCGTGGAGGTGATCTGGCTGGTGAGCTGGTAGGTGCCCGTCAACACGCGATCGGGCGTCGGCAGGTCACGGCAGTAGATGCGCAGGCCGTTGAAGTCACCCGGGCTTTCATTGAACGTGCCCTTGCCGAGGCTCTCATCGAGCAGATAAAGATTGGCGGAGCCGGCGAAGTTGGTATTGGCGTTGTTGTTCACCGACACCGGCGCCGACAGGTCGTTCAGTCCCACCAGCGGGCTGCGTGAACCCACCGCCGAGCTGGTGACGATGCACTTCTGCCCTTGCGGCTGCTGTTTGACCACCACCTCATAGAAGCCGCGCACCTCGCAGGGGATCGGCGCGACACCCTGCCGCGGCACCGGACACTCGGCGCTGCTCGTGACGCGCGTCGGGAACTGGAAGTTGCCACCGAACGCGGTGATGGTCACCTCGGTGGTGGGGCCCGTGTCCGAAGGCACCGGCCTGCCATCCGGGTAACGCAGCTCCAGGGTCAGGCCGCCGGCACCCATCGCCGGCGCCGTGGTGACGCCCACCGGCAGGCTGTAGCGCACCGCGCCGCCGGTCTCGGTGGTGCCGACGGTGCTGCCGCCCACCGTGAACGAGCAGGCGCCCACGACCACATCCTCGCGATCGGCGCCCAAGTCCAGCGGCGAGGGGAAGGTGTGGTTCTGCACCGCGCAGCGGTTCACCAGTTTCAGCCCGGGTGTCGAGCCTTCCTCGGTGCTGGCGGTGATGATGTTCTGGAACGGCAGCACGCCCGCGGAAGGCACCACGATCAGCGCGTCGCGGAACCACACGTAGTTCTCGTCGCCGTCGGAAGGGTCCTTCGGATCCGCCTCGTACACCCCCTCCTCGGTCATCAGCGTGACCCTTGCGCCGGGCGCATTGCGGAACTCCGCCGGCACCTCGACGCGGATGTCGTGACGCTGTACCGCCGGGTCATTGCCGCAGACGATCTCGATGTTCCGCGGCGCGCCCTTGAACGGGTCGTCCGGGTCGTACACCAGCGTGCCCGAACCATTGTTCACCTGACAGATCTTGCCGTATGGCGCCAGCCCCTCCGGCACCTGGATGTCATAGGCGGTGCCATCGTTGTAGGCACCGAAGGAGAAGCGCGACTCCCTGCCGCGCGAACCGATCGGCTCGCCGGGGAAACCCTGCACCACCAGCGAGGCGGCATTCGGGCCGCTGCCATTGCGCACGGTGATGGAGCGGCGGATGCCGAGGCCATACACCGTGCCCTCCAGGACCACCAGCTGCTTCGGCAGCGCGGTGGAAGGCTCGCTGCGCACATCCTTCACCGAGTCGCAGGCGGCCAGCAGCAGCAGGCCCGCCGCACACAGAAGCCCTGAACACTTGGTCATCGGATTCATGCCGGCCCCCGCAGTTCGATTCTTGTTCGTGGTGTTGGTGCGCATGTTCAGAACCTCATCCGCACGCCCATGCGATAGGCGCGGCCCAGGATGTCGTGGTACTGCGGACTGGCCCCGGAAATGCCGCCACCGGTGAACGGCGGGGTCTTGTCGAACAGGTTCGCGATCGACCCGAACACCTCCAGCTGCTTCATCTTGTCGACCTGCATGCGGTAGGTGCCGCTGAGGCTGAAGTTCAGGTAGGGATCGACCCGGTTGTTGTCCACGCTGCCCAGCAGGAAGGCGCCGCTGGCATTCTGGTAGTTGGCGCAGGAGGGGTTGTCGCACCAGTCCTTGTCGATGGCGGCGCCGCCGATGTAGCGGGCATTCAGCGCGGTGGTCAGGTTGCCGACGCGATAGCCCAGCGTGGCATTGCCGGACCACTTCGGCGAGGCGGCCACGCCGGGGATGAACACGCCGCTGCGGATCTGCCCGACCAGGTCGATGTTGCGGATGCAGTTGTAACCCTGCAGCACGAAGTCGGTGCCGTTCGGGTCGGCCGCGGTCTCGGTGCCGGCCGGGTCGCGGTAGCGGATCTGCAGGTCCAGCACGCCATCGCTGCAGGTGCCGGTGATCGGCGTGGTGTATTCGCCGTTCCTGAACAGCCGCGCATTGCAGGTCAGCGGTCCGCATTGCACCGACTGCAGTTCCACGCCGGAGGCTTCCAGCGCGCGGGTGGCGCGCACCGTCAGCGTGATGGTGCCCGGGGCATTGTTGAAGGCCAGGCCCAGCGGGAAGGAATAGTCCCAGGTCAGGTCGATGCCGCGCCGCTGGTACGGCAGCAGGTTCTGCGGCCGGCTGGTGTTGATCGAGACGATGTCCTGCAGGTTGACGCTGCCATCCTCATTGGTGCCGAAGTGGATCTCGCGGCAGGGATACAGCCCGTCGAGCGTGCGGTAGTCAGGGTTGAAGGCATCGCGCTTCGCCTCGATCAGCTGGTTGCCGTCCAGGTCCCACTGCGCCTCCCAGTTGCCGCTGCCCTCGAAGCAGCTGGTCACCGGATCCGCCCCGCTGAAGGGCACGCCGATCGCATCCTTCACCTTGATGTCGTAGTAGTCGACCGACATGCGCATGCCCTGCGCCCAGCCGCCCGGCGACACCACCACGCCCAATGTCAGCGTGCCGCTCTTCTCCGGCTTCAGGTTGATGTTGCCCACCTGGGTGCGGCCGTAGCGGTCGCTCTGGCTCTCGGTGCTGAACGCGGTGCGGTCGCGCCACGGGTTGTTGCGCGCCACATCGTCCGGGATGCCGATCTGGTTGATGAACAGGTCGCGGTAACCGGCGGTGCGCAGGTCCTGCGAACGGGTCAGGCGGAAGCGCACGAAGTCGAACGGCTCGAACACCGTCTGCACCTTCCAGTTGAAGATGTCCTGCTTGCGCGACTCGCCGGTGGTGCCGGCGCCACCCTTGTTGTTGTACTGCGCCCAGCGGCCACCGAGGTTCAGCGACAGCAGGTTGATGCCTTCCTGGCCGGAGACCAGCGGCATGTTCAGCTCGGTGTAACCCTCCAGCACCTGCGTCTTGCCGCCGAAGTTGTCGGCCCAGGCACGCGCCAGGTCGGCGCGTTCATAGATGTTGTCGCCGGCCGCCGCGGTGCCGGTGTTCTTCACCGTGTCCTGCCGCCACTCCACGCCGAAGGCACTCGACAGCGGGCCGGCCCAGCCTTCCCACAGCGTGCCGTTGGTGGTGAAGGCCAGCGTCTGCAGGCTGTTGGTGCCGGTGGAGACGCTGTCGACGAAGGCATAGTCCAGCGCCGCGCGCTGCAGGGCGATTTCCTCGTCGGTGCGACCGGTGACGCCGTCACCGAAGATGTTCAGCGGCTTGCAGTCGGCGCCCAGTTCGGCGAGGTCCTCCGGATTGCTGACCGGCCGGCCGTTGAAGTCCACCAGCGGTGGCCCGTCGCGGTTGATGCGGCAGATCGGCCTGCCATAGGTCGCCGGGTTCACCGGCGTGCCGTCCTCGTTCAGGCGGTCATCGATCACGGCATCGAGCGCGAAGGCCAGCCGCAGGTTGGTGGCGGCGTTGTGCGTGACCGAGGTGCTCTTCGTGCGGCCGTACTGGTAATAGATGTCATAGCGCCAATCCTTGCCGAAGCGGCCCTTGATGCCGATCAGGCCGCGCATCGGCTCCTGTTCCTGGCTGGTCCACTGCTCCACCTGCGGGTTCCACACCTTGCGCACGGCGGTGAAGCCGGAGCACGGGTTGTTGCCGTACAGCGCATTCAGGCCCGAGCCCGACCCGGCGGTGGTGGCATTGCCCCAGGTGGTGAGGCTGCCGGTGAGCGTGCCGCTGCCGGCGTTCTGCACGGCGGTCAGCGCCTCGGGGCTCAGTTCATTGAGGAAGGCGTACGCATCCGGGCCCGGCTGCGGCAGGATGGTGGCCGTGCCGCCCTCGAAGGGCTTGGTCAGCGTCAGGCTCTCCAGCGCCCACCACATGCCGGTCGAAACCAGTGGCGTATACAGGTTGCTGGCCTGCACCGACGTCAGGTTGCTCGGGATGAACGGCTCGCCGCCCAGCCGCACCAGCGTCCACTTGCCGACGGCATTGCCGTTGAAGTCGAACTGCACGCCGTTCGGCGCCATCTCGTAGGGAATCCAGAAGGGCCACACCACGCCGCGGGTGTAGTTGATGTTCGAGATGGTGGTGGCCTGCGGATTGGTCGAGGGCGGGTAGCCCGGCACGCTCTGGCCATTGCCCGGCACGATGATCTGCGTGCCCGACACCACGTACTGGATGCCGAAGGCATTCACCGCATAGTTCGGCGCCACGGTGGGCGGCGGCGGCTGGAAGGGCTGGAAACCCGCGCCGCCGGGGCCGGGCATGTAGCCATTGCCCTGCACGCCCGAGGACTGGCCGCTGGGCAGGCCCAGCCACACACGCACCGCCTCCGACAGGATGTTGGCCTGGCCCGGGCTCTGCAGGTTCGGCGACTTGGGCGTGGCGATGCTGCCGCCGATACCCTGGCCGTACAGCAGGTTGCCTTCCACCGTGCGATAGCCATTGGCGGTGGAGGTGCCGTTGTACCAGATGTCACCCACCGCGCCGTTGGTGCCGTTGATGCCGGGCGAGTCGAAGCGCACGCAGTTGGTCGAGGTCAGGTAGGCCTGGCGGTTCTCCGCCTGGCTGTGCGAATAGTTGGCCTGCACATAGCCGGTCATCGTCTCGCTGAAGTCGAACTCGAAATTGGCGAAGAAGGTCCTGCGCTCCGAATCCGGCCGCATCGAGGTGCCGCTGGTCAGCACCGGGCCGTCGCCATTCATCGCCGCGGTGCCAAGGCCCGTGCCCACGCCACCGCCGCCGCCATTGAAGCCGAACGGCTGGCGGTACACGTCGCGGCCATCCGCCGTCAGCCAGATGCCCGAGGTGTTGCTGGCACTGGTGCTGGCCAGCATGCCGGTGGGCGCGAACTGGCTGTAGCGCACATTGGCCATCTCGAAGCGCGCCGGGAAGGTGCCGTCGTTGTAGTTCGGCTGCGCGGTGAAGGTGCTGTTGAGGATCTGGCCCGAGCCGGTGAAGTTGTTGAACATCACCCGCGACTCCTCGCACCAGCGGCGCGCCGCGGCGCAGTCGCTGATCGCCTTGGTGTCCTGCCACTCGATGCCGAACAGGCCGTGGCCACGGCCACCGAACAGGCGGCCGCCACCGGAAATGGCCACGTGCGGGCTGTCGCCGTCACCGGCTTCGTTGACGCCATAGTCCAGGTCGACGTTCAGGCCCTGCATGCGGTTGTTCAGCACCAGGTTCACCACGCCGGCCATCGCGCCGGAACCATAGGTGGCCGAGGCGCCGCCGGTGACCACGTCCATGCGCTGCAGCAGGTTCGACGGGATGATGTTCAGGTCCACCACGTCGGCCTGGTTGGACGTCGACGGCATGCGCCTTCCATCCACCAGCGTCAGCGTGCGCGAACCGAAGGCCGGGTCGAGGCCGCGCAGGTTCGCCACCGTGTTGCCGATGAAGAACGAGCTGCGGTCCAGCTGCTCCATGCCTGCCGCGCCGAAGCCGGACTGGTTGTCACCCACCATCGTGGGCATGTAGGTGGAGATGTTCTGCGGCACCAGCTGCGTCAGCGCATCGGCCACGTTGACGATGCCCAGCGCGCGCATTTCCTCGCCGCTGATGCTGGACACCGGGTTGGCCGCGGTGACATTGGGGGACTGGATGCGCGAACCGGTGACCTGGACTTCCTCCAGGACCTCAAGGTCATCTTCCTCGACCTCGGCGGCACTTCCATGTGATGCAAGACCGACCAACGCCGCGGCGATGATTCCCGCCACGGACCTGCGCACGCCTGGTGCACATGCAACGAATTTGGACACTGCGATGCTCCCCGGACTCGTGATTCAGCCTCTTCTCTCGAGCGGTGCGCGAGGCGCTCCGTCGCCTTGGGGCTGTTATAGGGAGTTGCCTTTGCGGCCTGTTGATGCTGTCGGTAGTAAACGTTACGGCGGAGGGCAGAAATCCATCACCTGGAACAGCATTTTTCCCTTGTTTCCTGCACTCGTCAGAGCCGATCAATCTGTCCTTCCGATTCAGACAAGTCAGGTTTCAGCGGCCGCACTAGCTTTCACACCCGGGGGGTCCGCGCATCAGCGCGCGCACAAACACGACAATGAGGGCGCACTCATGGAAAGGGTCAGCACGATTGGCCTGCCGCCTGCAAGCCGCACGGCCGCCTGGAACGATCTGTATGCAGCACGCATGAGCCGGGTGGAGTTCATCCCGGCCGACCATCACAACTTCGGGGCCGAACTGTGCATCGGCCGGCTCGGGCCGGTGAAACTGGCAAGACTGACCGTCGACCGCTGCAGCATCGAACGTTCGCACATCCATCTTTCGCAATCGCCGCGGCTGTATTCCTTCCTGCTGCAGGCAAGGGGTACCAGCCTGTTCCAGCACTACGGACACGAGGTGCAGCTCACCGAGGGCGACTTCGTGCTCTGCGACACCGGGCTGCCGCATCACTTCGAGACCAGTGACCCGTCGGTCACCATCATGGTGCGCGTGATGCCCGAGCTGCTGGATGAGTTCCTGCCCGGCGCCGAGCAGTACTGTGGACTGCTGCTGGGACATTCGGTGGGTGTCACCCACACCACCGCAGCCATGGTCAAGTCGCTGGGCGAGAACTTCGGTGCCGCCGGCGTGCGCGATCATTCCTCGCGCATCGCCCGCAGCCTGCTGGAGATGATCTCGGTGTCCTACAGCATCGCCTTCGGCGGCCAGCCGGCCAGCTCGGCCATCACGCGCCGGCGCCGCAGCGATGTGATCCGCTACATCGAGGAGCACCTGCATGACCCCTCGCTGTCGGTGGAAAGCGTGGCCGAGGGCGTGCATGTGTCGACGCGCTACCTGCGCGCCATCTTCGCTTCCACCGGCGAGAAGGCCTCGGCCTACATCCTGCGGCGGCGGCTCGAAGAGTGCGCCCGCCGCATGCGCGACCCGGCCTGGAGCGGCATGACACTGATGCAGATCGCGATGTCGCGCGGCTTCAACAGCGCGGCGCATTTCACCCGCACCTTCCGCGAGCATTTCGGGGTCAGCCCCAGGGAGTTCCGCCGCGCCACCCTGGAGCGGCGCAAGCTGCAGAACTGAGGCAGCAGAAACGGCCCGGCAGCACACCGGGCCGTCCATGGTTTCAGCCGCGGGCCTTGCCGCGGCCGCCGGGCACGAACACGGCCCTGGCGGTGTCGTAGAAAAACGCCGAGCGGTCACGGGCCGAAAGGCCCGAGGCCGCCTCGATCATGTTGCGCGTGTATTGCACGTCGTCCACTTCGACATTGCCGTAGTCCGATCCCCAGCACAGGTGGTCGGCGCCATACACACTGACCATGTATTCGAGGAAGGGTTTCAGCGCCACCATCGGCTTGTTCGCCTGCTTCGCGCCGGCCTCCATCTCGGAAACCAGGAAGTTGGTCAGCTTGTAGTAGACGTTCCTGTGGCTGGCCAGCGCCTTGTGCTCCGGCGTCAGGCCGAAGGTATCGGGCAACTGCTCCGGCCGCGGAAAGCCGATGTGGTCGATGGCGATCTTCACATTGGGATAGCGGTCGGCGTATCTGGCGATCTGCGCCAGCGCCGGCGCGGTATTGCCCAGCGGCATCAGCACCACCGAAAGGCCGAGGTCATTGCAGGCCGCCCAGGAATCGTTCGCCTCATCCGACAGGTACGGGATGACGCCATCGCGCCCGGCCCCGGTCCAGCGCACCGCGGTGAGGCGGTTTTCCTTCGCCCATTTTTCCAGCGTGGCGGGAGTCCTGGCATCCGTCGGCGGCAGGATCACCACCGGCAGCGCCCGCTCCGGGTGCGCCTTGCACACGTCGAGCAGGTAGCTGTTGTCGGAACCGTAGGTGCTGTTGTACTGCACGCCGGTGCCCATCTCGACACCGACCGTATCCCAGAAGCGGAACACGACCTCCGGCGTCATCGGCTTGGCGGCCACCTTGGCCAGCATGCGCTCGGCACCGTAGCGCGCGCCGGTGGCGTTGAACGGATATTTCTCCGGCTCGTTGGTGTAGAAGTGCGCGTGGGTGTCGAACAGCTTCACGCTGGCCGGGGCGGCCGCGAACCCGTGCCTGGACAGCGCGGTCGCTGATGCGGCGGCCAGTGTCGATGCAAGGAATGAACGGCGTTTCATCGTGAATCTCCTGGTTCGGTCCCGCCGACTATCCCGGCAGGCGAGTTCGGGCGTCTTGTCCCGGCCGGCACGGTGCTTTGACTCTACATTGCCATGATCAGAGCGCGGCGATATACCCCCCGTCCAGCGGGATGGTCGTGCCATTCACATAGGCGCCGGCACGCGACGCCAGGAACACCAGCAGGCCTTCGATGTCCGCCGCCCCGCCGGCTCGTCCAAGTGGCACGTAGGTGGCGATGCTCTTCTGCACGGATGCCGAGGAGGTGTCGGTGAGGCGCGATGGAAACGGGCCCGGCGCAATCGCATTGGCGGTGATGTGTTCCTTCCCCAGCCGCTTCGCCAGCGCACGCGTCAGGTGATGCACCGCGGCCTTCGAGGCGCCATAGGGGAAGGCCTCCCAGTTCGGCACATGCAGGCCGCCGATCGAACCGATGTTGATGATGCGCGCCGGATCCTCCGCCGTCGCCGCGGCGCGCAGCAGCGGCAGGAGCTGCTGCACCAGGAAGAAACCGGCGCGCAGGTTCACGTTCATCACCATGTCCCAGTCCTCGACGCGCGCGGTGTCGAGCGTGCCCTTCTCGTTCGCGCCGGCGTTGTTGACCAGGATGTGCAGCCGGGTTTCGCGTTCGGCGATCTCGGCGGCGAGCCGGTGCGGACCGCGCGCGCCGGCAAGGTCGGCGGAAAGCCCGATGCATTCACCACCCTGCGCGGCAAGCCTGGCAGCGGTGTCGCGGCTGGTGGCGGCATCACGACCGGTGATGTAGGTCCGCACGCCCCGACGCACCAGCGCGCCGGCCGCCATCAAGCCGATGCCGCTGGTACCACCGGTGACCAGCGCGACCTTCCCGTGCACCGCGAACAACGCATCGCCCACCCGCTTCTCCTTGCTGTTCTTGTCTCACCCGGATGCGCGAATTGACAGTTTGGCCG
>CAYNEX010000052.1:11439-17067 GCA_964396335.1 uncultured Steroidobacteraceae bacterium
TGCGGTTGGGTCTTTGCATGCTGGCATGGCTGCCGGCCGCGGCCTTGTGCGCCGCTGAAGCTTCGACTGTCACGCCGGCGATCGCGGGCGTGGTCAACGCCGGCACCCCGGTGGAACTGGTGAAGGAAGGATTCGCCGCGGTCGAGGGCCCCCTGCACGACACCGATGGTGGCGTGCTGTTCACCAACAACCAGGACGGCCACATCGTGCGCATCGCGCCGGATGGCACGGTGTCGAACTGGTTCGAAGGCCCGCTGGGCGCCAACGCGCTGACCCGCAACAGCAAGGGCGAGATCATTGCCACGCTGCAGAAGGCGCTGGCCATCGGCGTGGTGCGGCCGGGCGCCGCGCCGCGCATCCTGGCCGACGGTTTCGAGGGCAAGCCCTTCAACCGTCCCAACGATCTGGTCGCTGATTCGCGCGGCAATGTGTATTTCACCGATACCGTGCCGCTCGGCGCCACCGGCGAACCCTCGCTGCCTTCGGCGCTGTACCGCATCGGCGGCGACGGCAGACTCTCGCGCATCACCACCGACATCGCGCGCCCCAACGGCGTGGCACTGAGCCCGGACGAACGCACGCTGTACGTGGCCAACACCTCCGGCGAGTTCGTGCTGGCCTTCGCGCTGGATGCACAGGGTCTTCCCGGTGAACGTCGCGATTTCGCCCGCCTCGCCCTGCCGCCGCCGCGCGCCGGGGCCGCACCCTCCACCGCCGCTGGTGCCGATGGCATCGCGGTCGATCGTGATGGCCGCCTGTTCGTCGCCACCACCGTGGGCGTGCAGGTGTTCTCGCCGCAGGGCGAACCACTGGGGGTGATCCCGATGCCGCGCCAGCCGCAGAACCTGGCCTTTGCCGGCCGCGACCGCTCGCAGCTTCATGTCGTGGGACGCGGCGCCGTGTACCGGATCAACACCCTGACCCGGGGACCGGATCGTCCCGGCAAATAAAGGCAGGCGATAACTCCGGAATCAGCCGTGACGCGATCCATTGCCGGAAGGCGCAAGGCCGCCCCGCCCGCCTGCGGTATCATTTTGCCCCTCGGACACAGGGCGGTCGGATTCCCATTCCTTCCATGAAAGGCAAGTCGGACGGCGAAGGCGCTTCGGCGCCGCGCGTACTGCCGCGCACGCAGGGCACCGTGGACGCGGTCTATGACGTGATCCGTGCCGACATCATGGCATTGCGCATCCCGCCCGATTCACGCATCTCGATCGATGAACTGGCGCGCCAGCTGGGTGTGTCGCAGACACCGATCCGCGAGGCGCTGAGCCGCCTGGAGGCCACTGGCCTGGTCACCAAGCGGCATTTCACCGGCTACTGCTGCGCACCGCGGCTCGACCGCCGCAAGCTCGACGAGCTCTACGAGATGCGCCTGCTGCTCGAACCGTTCGCGGCGCGCTGCGCGGCCGAACGCATGACCGATGAACAGCTGCAGGAAGTCTCGAAGCTGGCCAAGAGCATGGAACCCGGCGCCTCGCGCCAGTCCTATGACCGCTTCGCCGTGCAGGATTCAAGACTGCACGACCTGATCGCGGTGGGCAGCGGCAACAACCTGGTGCGTGAGGCGCTGGCACGCCTGCATACCCACCTGCACATCTTCCGCCTGCGTTTCCACAGCGAAGTGACGCGCGAGGCCAGCCTTGAACACGAGCAGCTGGTGCAGGCATTGCTGCGGCGCGACGCTTCCGGCGCCGAGGAAGCCATGCGCGAACACATCCGCAAATCGTACGAGCGCCTGCAGGCCTACGCCGCCGACAACCCATAACCGTCCATTCCGGCCGCGGCAGGGTTGACACCTCTTGGACCGATTCCTATAGGATATAGGAATTGTCAGAAGGGGAACCGACGTGAAGACCAGCCAGGGTTTCACCGGGCAACCGGTCCGCAGCCGCGTAGGCTGGAACACACCCAACGGAGTGGCGCTCGATCGCAGTGAACTGGTGTCCTCGGACCTCTCCCGCCTCGAAGCCGAGGTGCATGCGGGGGAAATGGGTGCACTGCGATATGCGCGCATCGCCTGCCGCGGCAGCGCCCTCGACCGCATCCCGCTCACCGACCGCATCGACGTGCCGTCGGGATACACGCTGATCCTGCAGACCGAAGGCCAGGGCGCGCTGTCGCAGTATGGCCAGACTGCCGAACTCGGCGCCGGCGATCTCGCGCTGTGCGACAACGGCGCCCCGCACCGGCATCGCATCGAGGCCCGTTCGGCATTGCTGATGGTGCGGCTGCCGGCCAAGTCGATGCGCTTCCACCTGCCCTCGCCGGAACAGTTCTGCGGCCGCCGCCTGCCGGCCGACCAGGGCATGGCCGCGGTGGTCGCGGCGCTGGTGCGCAATGTCTGCGCCGAGGACCCGCATGCCCTGCCGCCGCAGGCGCAGGAATGCCTGTCGCGCCAGCTGCTCGAGACGGTGTCGATGGCGTTCTCGCTGGCCTTCGGCCAGCACACTTCCTCATCGGTGGTCGGCGGCCGTTATGCGCGCGCCAAGCTGTTCATCGAGCAGAACCTGGGCGACCCGGAACTGGGACCGGACTCCATCTCGCGCGCGCTGCGCATCTCCTCGCGTTACCTGCGCATGATCTTCGCGCGCGAGGGCGAATGCATTTCGTCCTATGTACTGCGGCGCCGCCTCGAGGAGACCGCGCGGCAGCTGGCCGATCCGCGCTGGCGCAGCCGCTCGATCTGCGAGATCGCCTTCCACTGGGGATTCAACAGCGCGCCGCATTTCAGCCGCAGTTTCCGCGGCCATTTCGGCATGTCGCCACGCGAGTACCGGGCGGCCCAGCAGGCGGCCAGCGCCGAGGGCGTGCCGACGCCACTGACCGGCACCGGCTGAAGGCCCTGGGCAGGGCGGGACTAGTTCGTCCCGCCCACCGTCATCGCATCGATGCGCACCGTCGGCTGGCCCACGCCCACCGGCACGCTCTGGCCTTCCTTGCCGCAGGTGCCGACGCCATCGTCGAGCTTCAGGTCATTGCCGACCATCGACACGCGCGTCAGCACATCCGGGCCATTGCCGATCAGCGTCGCGCCCTTGATGGGGCGGGTGATGCGGCCGTTCTCGATCAGGTAGGCCTCGCTGGCCGAGAACACGAACTTGCCGGAGGTGATGTCCACCTGCCCGCCGCCGAAGTTCACGGCATAGATGCCCTTTTCGACCGAGGCGATGATCTCGCCCGGGTCATGCGGACCGGGCCGCATGTAGGTATTGGTCATGCGCGGCAGCGTCATGTGCGCGAAGGATTCGCGCCGGCCGTTGCCGGTGGAACGCGTGCCGGTGAGGCGCGCGTTGTGGGTGTCCTGCAGGTAACCCTTCAGGATGCCGTTCTCGATCAGCGTGGTGCACTGGGTGGGCGTGCCCTCGTCATCGATGTTCAGCGAGCCGCGGCGCGAGGACAGAGTGCCGTCGTCCACCACCGTGCACCACTCGCTGGCCACGCGCTCGCCGATGCGATTGCTGAAGGCCGAGGTGCCCTTGCGGTTGAAATCGCCCTCGAGGCCGTGGCCGATGGCCTCGTGCAGCAGGATGCCCGGCCAGCCCGGCGCCAGCACCACCGGCATCTGCCCGGCGGGCGCCGGCACGGCGTCGAGGTTCACCAGCGCCTGGCGCACGGCTTCGCGCGCCAGCTGCAGGGGTTTGTCGTCGGCGACCAGCTCGGCCAGCGTGTAGCGGCCGCCGGCGCCGGCATATCCCTGTTCGCGGCGACCGTCCTGCTCGACGAGCACCGACACATTGAAGCGCACCAGCGGGCGCACGTCGGCGGCCAGCTGGCCGTCGCTGTTGGCCACCAGCACGATCTCGTGCACGGCATGGCAGCTGGCGTTCACCTGCTTGACGCGCGGATCCATCGCGCGCGTCTCGCGGTCGACGCGCATCAGCCATTCCACCTTCACCGCGTCTTCGAGGCTCGAGACCGGATCGACCGGCTGGTACAGCAGCGGCGTGTTGACCCGCTGCCAGGCCTGCACGCTGCGGCCCGGCGACTGGCGCGCAATCGCGCGCGCGGCCCGCGAGGCCTCTTCCAGCGCCTGCGGCTGGATCTCGTCCGAATAGGCGAAGCCGGTCTTCTCGCCGCTGATGGCGCGCACGCCGACGCCTTCCTCGATGCTGGCGGAGCCTTCCTTGACGATGCCGTCCTCCAGCGCCCAGGACTCCTCGCGCGACACCTGGAAATACAGGTCGGCGGCGTCCACCGCATGGTCGAGCACCAGCCCCAGCGTGCGGTCCAGCCGGCCTTCGTCGAGGCCGCCGGGAGCCAGGATGGTGCGTCGCGCCAGGGCGAGATTGTCGGGAGTAACGCTCATTCGGGGATCCTTCAGGAGATAGTGCGCCCCAATACGCGATGTTCAAGGGCCGGGAATTCGCGCCGGATGCGCTGCTGGCGCGCCAGGTCGACCCGCCCGAAGGCGATGCCCTCGCCGTCGGCGAGTTCATCCAGCACCCCGCCCCAGCAGTCGGTGACGAGGCTGTGGCCATAGGTGTGGCGGCCATTGGCATGCTCACCGACCTGCGCCGAAATCACAAGGTGCGAGAGGTTCTCGATCGCGCGCGCCCGCACCAGCACGTCCCAGTGGGCCTTGCCGGTGGGCACGGTGAAGGCCGCCGAGACCACGAAGTAGTCGGCGCCCAGTTCATTCATGCGGCGGAACAGCTCGGGGAAACGCAGGTCGTAGCACACCGCGACACCGATCCGGCCGGCGGGCGTATCGAACACCCCGGGCGTGCGGCCCGGCACCATGCCGGCGGATTCGCGATGTGATTCGGTGGCATCGGGCACGTCGACATCAAACAGGTGGATCTTGTCGTAACGGCCGATGCGCCGGCCGTCCGGGCCATACACCACGCTGGCCGGCGCAACGCGGGTTTCACCCGGCACCAGCAGCGGGATGGTGCCGCCCACCACCACCATGCCGTGCTCGCGCGCGGCGTCGGAAAGCATCTGCTGGATCGGGCCCTCACCATCGGGCTCGGCAATCGCGCGGCGCTGCGCGGAAGTCTCCGCCATCAGCGCGAAATTCTCCGGCAGTACCGCCAGGCGTGCGCCGCGCGCGGCGGCCAGCGCCAGCAGCTCGCGGGCACGCGCGCAATTGGCAGCCGCGTCGAGGCCGGAGGTCATCTGCACGGCGGCAACGCCGATGCCCGTTTCCGTCACTTCACTCATGCCAGCACCACGTCGAAATGATCCAGCGCATACAGGGGTTCGGACTGCAGGCGGATCGGCCTGCCGACCTGGGTTTCAAGCTCGGCCAGCACCGCGGCCTCTTCGGTCTGCAGCCAGTCGACCACGTCCTGGTGCGCCAGCACGACCAGCTCGTCGCTCTGGAACTGGCGGCTCTGCCGCACCAGCTCGCGGAACACCTCGTGGCTGACGGTCTCGGCGGTGCGCACATAACCGCGCCCCTGGCATTGCGGACAGGGCGCGCACAGCAGGTGTTCGAGGCTTTCGCGTGTGCGCTTGCGCGTCATCTCGATCAGGCCCAGCGGCGACACGCAGGCGATGTGGGTCTGCGCGCGATCGCTGGCCAGCGCGCCCTGCAGCGCCTCGAGCAGGGCCTGGCGGTGATCCTCATCCTGCATGTCGATGAAGTCGAGCACGATGATGCCGCCGAGGTTGCGGATGCGC
>CAYNEX010000053.1:0-17043 GCA_964396335.1 uncultured Steroidobacteraceae bacterium
AGGGTGGATTTGCCGACGTTGGGCCGACCCACCAGCGCAACGATCGGCAGCATGGCAACCTTTGGCTAGAGTCCAGGACGATTACGGGTGGGCCTGCGCGTTGCCGGTGTGCCACCGCTGGATGAAGACCCAGCGTCGCCACCACCGGAACTGCCGCGCATCAGCGAGCCGCTGGCCGCTTCGCCCACGGCCTTGATGCGCATCGCGGCAAGCTTGCCCTCGACGTCCATCATGAACAGCATGTCGTCGACCACCACCGGCTGCGTGATCACGCGCCCGCTCAGCGGCCGCACGCGCGCGGCCAGCGTGCCGTTGGTCTTGTCGAGGAAATGCACATAGCCCTGCAGGTCGGCCACGGCCACCAGCGGGCCCAGCACCGCGGGCGGCGACAGGCGGCGGCGGGCCAGCGAATCCTGGCGCCAGGCCTCGATGCCGTTGATGCGGTTGATCTTCACCACCGAACCGTCGGCGGTGGTGGTGTAGAAGCCGTCCTCGTCGATGGCAAGGCCGGAATAGCTGGACAGCGCGCGCTCCCAGATCTGCTGGCCGTTGTCCCGTGCCAGCGCCGCGGCGCGGCCCTGGTAGGTGACCACGTAGACGGCGTTGTCCGAAGCGTGCAGCGCGACGTCGATGTCGACCAGGCGCTCCAGTTCGCTGCGGCCGGTGGGCGGTGCCACCGTGACTTCCCAGATGGTGCCGCCGTCGGAGAGCTGCGCGCCCACCACACGGCCATTGTCGAAGCCGGACACCGCCAGCTCGCCGGCGATCACCGGCTGCGCGGTGCCCCGCAGCGACAGGCGCGGCACTTCTTCTTCGATGCTCCACAGCTGCGTGCCGTCGCTGGCGCGCAGCGCCACCAGGCGGCCGTCGACCAGGCGCACCAGCACCGTGCCGCGGCCGATGGTCGGTGCGGACAGCACTTCGCTGTTGACGCGCGTGCGCCAGCGTTCGTCACCGGTGGCGGCATCGAGCGCGACCAGGTCGCCGCTGTTCGAACCCACCACCACGATGTCCTCGCCGGCACCGGGACCACCGGTGAGCGGCAGGCGCGTGTCGACGCGCCACAGGCGGCGGCCGCTGGCGCGGTTGAAGGCGATCACATCACCACCGTGGCCGGCCGCGACGACGGCCTCGCCGATGGCGGCCAGGCCCAGGCCCAGCCGCAGGCGCGGTTCGGCCTTGGGAATGGTGGCGGTCCACACGCGCTCGATGTCGGCCGAGCTGCGGAACTCGACGAGGTCCGCAGGTTCCAGCGTGTCCTTGGACGCGCAGGCGGCAAGCAATGCCGCGACGGCCAGCGATGCGAGGCGTGGCAGCTTCATGGCGTGGCGGCCGCCGGGGCAGTGTTTTCGGCCGGATCGGCAGCGGCCGAGCCGGGACCGGGCGCGCCGGGCAGCGGCGGACCGGACAGGTCGGCGATCTTCAGGTCGAGCAGGTCGGCCACGCCGCCTTCCTGCCTTTCGACCTCGGGCAGCTTCTCGCGGGCCCTCTGGTATTCCTGCAGGGCGCCCTCGCGGTCGCCCTTGGCCCACAGCGCATCACCGCGCACCTCGAGGCGCGCGGCCTCGAATTCGCGCATGTCGGCGTTGCCGAGGGTCTCGAGCGCGGCATCGGGGCGGCCCTGCGAGATCTGCACGCGCGCCAGGCGCAGCTTGGCGATCGGGCGCAGCTGTTCATCCGGCGCACTGGTGGCGACGCGCTGCAGGCGGTCGGCGGCCTTGTCGAGCTCGTTCTGCTCCACGTGCACATTGGCGGCCACCATGTCGGCGGCCGACACATAGACCGACTTGGGATGTTCGCGGCGCAGCGTCTCGATCAGCGCATGGGCCTCATCGCGGCGGCCGGCATCGAAGGTCTGCAGCACGCGCTGGTAGACGGCGCCGGCAGCCTGGGACTGCTTCTCGCCGCGCTCCTGCCACCACTTCCAGCCGAACCAGGCCAGCAGCATCACGGCGGTGAGCATCAGCACGGAGGGGCCGTTGGTGCGCAACCAGGCCTTCAGCCGTTCCCATTGTTCTTCTTCCGACAACAGTTCCACGATCCCAACCCCTTGCTGCTAGTTCTTACAGTGTATCGAGTACGCCAGGCAGGCGTGCCGCAAGCTGATCCAGGGCGACCTCGGTCTGCCCTGCCCCGTCCTGGCGCAGCGGCTTCAGCGCCGCGGCCCCGCGCTCCAGCTCGTCATCGCCCAGCACCAGCGCCAGGCGGGCGCCGCTGCGGTCGGCGCGGCGGAACTGCGCCTTGAAATTGCCGCCGCCCTGGTTCATTTCGAAGGCGAGGCCCGGCAGCGCGTCGCGCAGCTGCTCCACCAGCGCCATGCCGGCACGGGTGGCCCGCTCGCCGGCGGCGATCACATAGACATCGGGCGCGGCCGGCGGCGGCAGCGTGCCGGCCTGGCGGATCAGCTCCACCACGCGCTCCACGCCCATCGCAAAGCCGATGCCCGGCGTCGGCTCGCCGCCCAGCATCGGGATCAGGCCGTCGTAGCGGCCGCCGGAGCAGACCGCGTCCTGGGCGCCGAGCGCGTCGGTGACCCACTCGAACACGGTGCGCGAGTAGTAGTCGAGGCCGCGCACCAGGCGCGGGTCGATGACGTAGTCGATGCCCATGCCGGTGAGCATGGCGCACAGGCCGTCGAAGTGCTCGCGCGACTCGGCGTCGAGGTGTTCGGTGAGCAGCGGCGCGCCGCTGATCATCGCCTGCATCGCCGGGTTCTTGCTGTCGAGGATGCGCAGCGGATTGCCGTTCAGGCGGCGGCGGCTGTCCTCGTCGAGCACGTCGGCGTGCTGGTTGAAATAGGCCACCAGCTTCTCGCGGTAGGCGCGGCGCGATTCGGGCGTGCCCAGCGAGTTGAGCTTCAGCTTCACGCGCGTGATGCCCAGCTGCTTCCACAACCGCGCGGTCATCGCGATCAGCTCGGCATCGATGTCGGGGCCGGCAAAACCGAAACACTCGACGTCGATCTGGTGGAACTGGCGATAGCGGCCCTTCTGCGGCCGCTCGTGGCGGAACATGGGACCTGCGGTCCACAGCTTCAGCCGCGCGCCGCGCAGCAGGCCGTTCTCGATCACGGCGCGCACCACACCGGCGGTGGCCTCGGGACGCAGCGTCAGGCTGTCGCCGCCGGAGTCGGTGAAGGTGTACATCTCCTTCTCGACGATGTCGGTGTATTCACCGATGGCGCGCTTGAACAGCGCGGTGTGCTCCACCACGGGCACGCGCATTTCCTGGAAGCCATACGCGGCGAACAGCTCGCGGGTGACCTTCTCCAGGTGCTGCCAGGCGCCGATCTCGGCGGGCAGGACGTCATTCATGCCGCGGATCGCGGCCAGTCGCTCGGCACTCAACGGGTCTGGACTCCAATTGCCCACCAGATGGCCGCGCCAAGCAGCACCACCAGGGCCAGCAGCAACAGCGGCCAGCGGCGGCGCGGCGCACGCGCCGGGGCGGGAAGATGCGGACCTGCGGTCAGGTCCGGGGGCGGCGCGCCCAGCGATTCATACCGCCCGGAGGCGGATGGCTCGCCGACGAGCTCGGCGTAATGGCGCAGGTGGCCGCGCACATAGACCGGCGCACCCAGTGCCTGGAAACGGCCGGTCTCGAGGGCATCGATCACTTCTTCATCGACATGCAGCTGTTCGGCGGCCTGGGCCACGCCCAGGCCCATGCGCTCGCGCGCGGCGCGCAGCTGCCGGCCGATGTCACCGGCTTCCTGGTTCTCGCTCACTGACCGGAGGACCTCGCGCACGAGCCCAGCACCTGCGGCAGCAGCACCAGCGTCTCGCGCGAGCTGCCGAAGTCGTTGCGCAGCTTGCGCGCGTAGACCCCGGCGGCATTGCAGTCGCCCTGCGCCACCGAGGCGCGCACGCCCAGCAGCAGCACGGTCGGTGAATTGCGCATCGACTGGAAGTTGTCGACGGTGCGGCGCGCGGCGGCCGGGTCTTCGAGCAGGATCTGTGTGTCGGCAAGCTGCACGGCGGCATCGATCCAGTCCGGCTGCTTGGCCAGCGCCACCTCGAAGTAGCGCACCGCATCCCGGTGGCGCTTCTGGTCGCGCAGGCACATGCCGGCATTGGTCGCGGCGGCCGGCTGGCGGTTGTACAGCGGGTTGTGCATCAGCTTCTCGTATTCGGCCAGCGCCTTGTCCACCTCGTCGTTGGTGCACAGGAAGGTGGCATAGCCGTTCACGATCTCGAGCTTGTCGGGCGCCAGCTGCATGGCGCTGCGGTAATGCCGGTCGGCATCGCGCTTCTCGCCGAGGCGGTTGTAGAGCTCGCCGAGCGCGAACTGAACATCGGCGTTTTTCGGATCCTGCTTGGCGGCGCGCTCCAGGCGTTCCTTGGCCATGGCCATCTTGCCCTGGTTCATGTAGGCCACGCCCAGCTGCATGTTGGCGATGGCCGCGCCGGCGGGATCGACCGCCCGGCCGCTGCCACTGCCGCCGCCGCTGCTCACGCAGGCCGCCAGCATCATTGCGGCGCCCAGCGCCACCACCAGCCGCGCCTGCTTCATGAAGCCGCTCCCGGCGCGACGGGCGCCGTGGACTGCGCCACCACCGGCACGCCGATGGGCTTGCTGCCCAGGCGAGTGCGGGTGCGGTCGATCACGCGACCGGCCAGCTGGCCGCAGGCGGCATCGATGTCATCCCCTCGGGTTTTCCTGATTGTTGCCATGACTCCACCTTTCAATACCTGATCGAGGAAGGTCCGGATGGCTTCGGGACGCGAGCGACGGTACTCGGTCCCCGGGAATGGGTTGAACGGAATGAGGTTGACCTTGGCCGGGTGACCGCGCAGCAGCCTCGCCAGCGCACGCGCCTGGGCGGGGGAGTCGTTCACGCCATCGAGCATCACGTATTCGAAGGTGATGCTGCGGCCGTTGGCCTCGTCGATGTATTGCCAGCAGGCTTCGAGCAGCTCGGCAATGTTGTGGCGGCGGTTGATCGGCACCAGCTGGTTGCGCAGTTCGTCCTCGGGCGCATGCAGCGACACTGCCAGCGCCACGTTGACCTCTTCGGCCAGCTTGTAGATCTGCGGCACCAGGCCACTGGTGGAAAGCGTGAGGCGGCGGCGCGAGAAGTCGAGTCCCAGCTCATCGAGCAGGATGCGCAGTGCCGGCACCACGTTGCGGAAATTCGCCAGCGGCTCGCCCATGCCCATCAGCACCACATTGCTGATGATGCGGTCGTCGCCGGCCTTGAAACCGAGCTCGCGCTGCGCGAGCAGCACCTGTCCGACGATGTCGGCGGTGGAGAGATTGCTGTTGAAACCCTGCTTGGCGGTGGAGCAGAAGCTGCAGTCCATCGCGCAGCCCACCTGCGAGGAGATGCACAGCGTGGCCCTTCCCACCTCGGGGATGTAGACCATCTCGATGCCCTGGTTGTCACCGTGGCCGGCCTTCAGCATCCACTTCACGGTGCCATCGGCTGCATCCTGGCGGGTGATGATCTCGGGCAGGCGGATCTCGGCGAGTTCCTTCAGCTCGGCGCGGAAGGACTTCGCGAGGTCGGTCATCGCGTCGAAATCCGTTTCGGCGCGCTTGTAGATCCACTGGAACAGCTGACGCGCGCGAAAGGCCTTGCCGCCGCGCTCGATGCACCAGGCTTCGAGCTCGGGGCGGGTGAGGCCCAGCAGGTTGATGCGCGCGTCAGCCATCAGTTTCAGCGCGAGTGGATTTCCGTCTGGCGGAAGAAATACGCGATCTCGATCGCGGCGTTCTCCAGCGAGTCGGAACCGTGCACGGTGTTCGCCTCGATGCTCTCGGCGAGGTCGGCGCGGATGGTGCCCTTGTCGGCCTTCTTCGGGTCGGTGGCGCCCATGATCTCGCGGTTCTTCGCCACGGCGTTCTCGCCCTCGAGAACCTGCAGCACCACGGGACCGGAGATCATGTATTCGACCAGGTCGTTGAAGAACGGACGTGCCTTGTGCACGGCGTAGAAACCTTCGGCTTCGGCGCGCGACAGATGGGTCATGCGGGCGGCCACGATCTTGAGGCCGGCAGCCTCGAAGCGGCGGTAGACCTCGCCGATCAGGTTACGGGCCACGCCATCGGGTTTGATGATCGAAAAAGTGCGCTCGAGCGCCATGAGGAGGATTCTCCGGCAGTTGTGAAAAAGTGCCGGATTTTACCTGTTAAGAGCCGGCGCGGGCAATCACCGCGGATGCGGAAGTGCCGGTTTCTTAAAGGTTTTTCAGATGCTGAAACTCTCGCCGCAGCCGCATTCGCCCTTCACGTTGGGGTTCTGGAAGCGAAACGACTCGTTCAGGCCCTGCTTGACGAAGTCGACCGTGGTGCCGTCGATCAGCGGCAGGCTGTCCGGATCGACGAACACCTTGATGCCGCGATCCTCGAAAACGACGTCGTGCGGGGTGGTCTGGTCGGCGTAATCAATGACATAGGCAAAACCCGAGCAGCCGGTCTTGCGCACGCCCAGCTTCAGGCCCAGCCCCCTGCCACGGGCAGCAAGGTACTTCTGGACTCGGTCGGCGGCGGCGGCAGTCAGGGAAATGGCCATATCGTTCAGCTCACGGGACGCAGGGCATTGAGTGCATCCTCGATAATGAGCATTCGCCCGAGTTTTTCAATGGGTGCCTGGACGGCCTGCCGCCAGAGGTCCGGCGAGCCCAGTTCGATGAAGTCGAGCGTGCGGCCGCGCATCTGCTCGCACAGAAGGTTGCAGGCGGCAGCGGTGTGCGGACAGCCGTAATACTGCACTTCGGCCTGCTGGATCACGTCGTTCTCGACCCGCACCGCAAAGCGAACCCAGGTGCCGAGGCGCTCCGCGCCCGCCTCGCCCAGCCACCACTCGCCCGGACCTTCGCCGCGCGGGGCGGGACGCGCCGGCGAGACCCTCCAGAGGCGCTCGTGGGTACGGCGCACGGCCGCGATGGCCGCGTCAATCTCGGCCTCGGTGGTGGCGTAACCGAAGCTGAAGCGCAGCGAACTCTGCGCCTGCTCGGTGTCGCGGCCCAGCGCGCGCAGCACGTACGAGGGTTCGGCGGACTGGGAGCTGCAGGCCGAGCCGGTTGAAAGCGCCAGTCCGGGCAGGCCGCGGAACAGGCTCTCCCCTTCCACGCCGGAAAAGCTGACATTGAGGATGTGCGGCGCGCCCGGACGGCCATTGCGCAGCACCCCGGGAAGATCCGCCAGGCCCTGCCAGAGGCGCTCGCGCAGCGCGGACAATCGCCTGGACTCGGCCTCGCGGCGCGCGGCGGCCAGCCGGCAGGCCAGCCCGAAACCGACGATCTGGTGCGTGGCCAGCGTGCCGGCGCGCATGCCGCGCTCGTGGCCGCCGCCCAGCATCTGTGGCTTCAGCTGGCCGCGGTGCGCCGGCGCGATGTACAGCGCACCGATGCCCTGCGGGCCACCGATCTTGTGGGCGGTGAAGCTGAGCAGGGCCACGTGTTCGAGCGACTGCGGCAGCTTGCCGGCGGACTGCGCGGCATCCACGTGCAGCGGGATGCCGCGATCGGCGCACAGATGGGCCAGCGCCGGGATGTCCTGCGCCACGCCGGTTTCGTTGTTCACATGCAGCAGCGAGACCAGGCAGGTCCCGGGCTTCAGTGCCGCGGCCAGCACTTCCGGCTGCAGCACGCCCTGTGCATCGGGCTTCAGCAGCGTGAGGGTGGCGCCCTCCACCGCCAGCGCACGCAGCGGCTCGAGCACCGACTTGTGCTCGGTGGCCAGCGACACCAGGTGCGGCTTCGTGCCAGTGGCCAGGCACGCCCGCGCCGTGCCGGTGATGGCGAGATTGTTCGATTCGGTGGCGCCGGAGGTGAACACGATGTCGGCCGGATCGCAGC
Organism: uncultured Steroidobacteraceae bacterium; assembly: GCA_964396335.1. Classification (GTDB taxonomy): domain Bacteria; phylum Pseudomonadota; class Gammaproteobacteria; order Steroidobacterales; family Steroidobacteraceae; genus ZC4RG30. The sequence continues at coordinate 7,803 of CAYNEX010000053.1, forward strand.
CCACCAGCGCCGCCACATCGGCGCGCGCCTGCTCGATCAGCGCGCGTGCCTGCAGGCCTGAAGCGTGCTCGGAAGCCGCATTGCCCAGGCGCATGGCCAGCACTTCGGCCATGCGCGCAGCCACCTCCGGCAAGACCGGCGTGGTGGCGGCGTAGTCGAGGTAGATGGGCTCAGGCATGCGGCGCGGAGGACAGCGTTGCCATCAATGCCCCTCGCCGGCGCGGCGGCGCCGGTTCTGCACGGCGGTGAGGATGCCGCGCAGGATGTTCACTTCGTTGGCGTCGAGTTCGGCGCGGTTGAACATGCGGCGGATGCGGCCCATCAGATGCGTGCCGCTCTGCGTGCGGTCGCGGAAGTCCGCCTCGTTCATCACCGCCTCGAGGTGGTCGAAGAAACGCTGCATCTGGTCCGGCGTGGCCAGCGGCGCATCGCGCTCGGCCTTCACCACCGGCTGCATCGCCGCCATGCGGATCTCGTAGGCGATCAGCTGCGCGGCCATCGCGATGTTCAGCGATTCATAGGCCGGATTGGCCGGGATGCGGATCAGCGCATGCGCCGACAGCAGGTGTTCGTTCGACAGGCCGTAACGCTCGGTGCCGAACACCACCGCCACCGCGCCGGAACCGCTGCGGGCCTCGGTGACCACGCGCCCGGCGGCCTCGCGGGCGTCGAGCACGCGGAAGAACTGCTCGCGGGTGCGCGCGGTGGTGCCCAGGACCAGGCCGCAGTCGGCAATGGCCTCCGGCAGCGATCCGACCACGCGGGCGCGGGCCAGCAGGTCATCGGCACCGGAGGCACGGGCCGTGGCCTCGGGATGCGGGAATTCACGGGGATTCACCAGCACCAGCTCGGCGAGCCCCATGTTCTTCATGGCGCGTGCCACCGCCCCGATGTTGCCGGGGTGGGAAGTGTCGACGAGCACGAAACGGACGGGTAGATCGGTCATGGACTGGCGGGTTCCAGGAATCGGGAGACGGGCACCGGGTGCGCCTCTGGTATTCTAGCGCGCCGCTGTCGATGGCCGTGACGAGACCGATCCCATGCATCCCTACCTGAATACCGCCATCAAGGCCGCGCGTCGCGCGGGCGACATCATCGTGCGTGGCTACACGCGCTTCGAAGGCGTCGAATCCACCGTCAAGGGCCACAACGACTACGTGACCAGCGTCGACCATGCCGCCGAGGCGGCCGTCATCGACACGCTGCGCAATGCCTATCCCAGCCACGGCTACCTGGCCGAGGAAAGCGGCGAGATCCCGGGCGATTCGAACATCGTGTGGATCATCGACCCGCTCGACGGCACCACCAACTTCATCCATGGCTATCCGCAGTTCGCGGTCTCCATCGCCTGCCAGATCGACGGGCGCATCGAACACGGCGTGATCTACGACCCGATGCGGCAGGAGATCTTCACCGCCACGCGCGGCAGCGGCGCGTTCCTCGAGAACCGCCGCCTGCGCGTCAGCAACCGTCGTTCGCTGGAAGGCGCGCTGATCGGCACCGGTTTCCCCTATCGCGACAACCTGCACCTGCTCGACACCTACCTGGCACAGTTCAAGGCGGTGACGCAGAAGGCCGCGGGACTGCGCCGGCCGGGTTCGGCCGCGCTCGACCTGGCCTATGTGGCGGCCGGCCGCACCGATGGCTTCTGGGAGTTCGGCCTGCGTCCGTGGGACACCGCCGCGGGCACGTTGATGATCCGCGAGGCCGGCGGCCTGGTGTCGACGCTGGACGGCGCCGAATACAAGCAGCGCGGCAACATCGTCGCGGGCACGCCGCGCGTGTTCAACGAACTGCTGGAAACCATCGCGCCCTTCCTGGCGCCGGAACTGCGCGAAGCCGGCCTGCCCGGCGGCTGATCAAGCCTCAGAGGCCCTCGTCACGCACCAGCAGCGCATGCCAGCCGGTGCGGTAGGTCTCATAGCCCGGCGAGGCCGCGTGGCAGACCAGCACCGGCCGGCCTTCGATGCGCGTCGACACCACACCGCGACGCTCCCGGAACAGCGCATGGCGCTCGGGGAAATCGATCACCTTCGCATGGCCCGGGCGTGTGTCCGCAAGGATGCGGCCGGCGTCGTCGACCAGGCAGGCGCGCGTGCGTGAACGCTCGGCATCGGAAAGCGGCAACTGCTCCACCACCGTCTGCCCCAGTGCGCGCCACTTGAACAAAATGCCGAGCACCCCGAGCGGCGCGCCATGCGGCGCATCCGGATCACGCACCGCGCAGGAATAGGCCAGGATGCTCTGGCGATCCACCAGGTCGGAGTCGTGCATGGACTGGAAGCCGCACTGGCTGCCGCTGCGCGTGGCCATGGCGGCGCGGAACCACTCGGTGCCGTCCACACGCGCGCCGACCGAACGGTAACGCGTCGGCCGGCCATTGCAGATCACCTGGCCGCGCGTGTCGGCAATGACCAGGTCGGCATATACCGTGTACGAATCGAGGATCTGGCCGAGTCGCTGGCTGGCGTAACGCAATGCGTCGGGTGTTCCATCGAGCAGCGCATGTGCCACGGCCGGCTCGGTGGCCCACCAGCGCACGTCGCAGCTGCGTTCGTAGAGATTGCGATCGACGATATCGATGGCATTGAAGGCCAGGTCGCAAAGACGGCTGGCGACCACGTCCTCGTTCAGCACGCGCAGCACGGCGTCGAGGTCGGCGCCACGCGCCTGGGATTCGCGGATCAGGCTGGTGGCGGCCTCGCGCATGTTCTCGGACATGCGCGTGAGCTCCTGCCCCACCACGCCGAATCCTGCGCCGGCTGCGCCGGCACGCGCGGCCTCGATGCGCGCATTCATCGACAGCAGGTGGATGCCGCGGTTGATCTCCTGCATGCGGTCGACCGCGCCGACCACATGCGAGCGCATTTCCTGCGACAGCGCCACCACGCGCGCAATCATTTCCTCGTTGGTGAGCGCCGCCGGAGTGCCGTCGCTGGTGCCCGCGGTTGCTGTCGACATGCCTGAAAACCCTGCCTGTATCTTCCGCCGATTCTGTGCCGTTGCCCGCCACAGGACTGTGCGACGGCGCGCAGGCACAGGAAATCAAGGCTTTTCCCGCAGGGAAATTGGTTTGGCCTTTCAACCTCTGCACGGGTTAAACTCGTTGCATGCCCACTGCAGATTCCAATGCCGTGGACTTCGCAGGCCGCGTCGTCATGCTCGGTTGCGGCAGCATTGGCCAGGGTGTCCTGCCATTGCTTCGCCGCCATATTCGCCTCCAGGCCGGGGAGGAGCATCTGGTGGTGCTTTCCGCGGACGAAGCCGGACGCGGACTGGCGCGCGAATGCGGCGCCGATTTCGTGCATGCGCACCTGACTCCCGCCAACCACACCCGCCTGCTCGCGCGCCATGTGCGCCCCGGCGACCTGGTGCTGAACCTGTCGGTGAATGTCTCCAGCCTCGACGTGATCCGCTTCTGCGCGGCGCGTGGCGCGCTGTATGTCGACAGCTCCATCGAACCCTGGCCGGGCGTGTTCGACAACCCGATGGTGGAGATGCGCCAGCGCACCAACTTCGTGATCCGCGAGAAGGCGCTGCAGCTGGCGAAGGAACTGGGGCCGGATTCACCCACCGCGGTGGTCGACCATGGCGCCAATCCCGGGCTGGTCTCGCATTTCGTGAAGCGCGCACTGCTGCATCTGAACAAGGTCATCCGCGGAAGGGACGAGGTTCCGGCCTCGAACCTCGAGTGGGCGCAGCTGGCGCAGCAGCTGGACGTGCAGGTGATCCAGATCGCCGAGCGCGACACGCAGGCCAGCGACCGCCCCAAGAAGCACGGCGAGTTCATCAACACCTGGTCCATCGACGGCTTTGTCGGCGAGCTGATGCAACCGGTGGAGCTTTCCATCGGCACGCATGAAGGCAAACCGCCGCGCCATGCACGCGAGCATCGGGCGGGTTCGAGCACGCTGTACCTGCCCCGCCCCGGCTGCGGCACCTTCGCGCGTTCGTGGACGCCGTCGATCGGTGGTTACCAGGGCATGCTGATCACGCATGACGAGGTGTTCTCGATCGCCGATACGCTGACGCTGCGTGATGAAGACGGCATCCACTATCGCCCCAGCGTGATGTTCGTCTACCACCCCTGCGACGACGCGATGCTGTCGGCGATGGAACTGGAGGGTCGCGGCTGGAAGATGCAGCCGTCGAGCCGCCGGCTGGGCGAGGACATCGTCGCCGGCATGGATGAACTGGGCGTGCTGCTGGCCGGCCACGCGCGCAATGCCTACTGGTATGGCTCGCAGCTGGACATCGATGAGGCGCGGCGCCACCTGCCCTTTGCCAATGCGACCACGCTGCAGGTGGTGGCCGGGGCGCTGGCCGCCGCGGTGTGGGCGATCCGCCATCCACGTCGCGGCGTGGTGGAGCCGGATCAGCTGGATTTCGAGGAATGCCTTGCCATCGCCGAGCCGTACCTCGGCCGCATGCATGGCGAATTCACCGCATGGACGCCGCTGCAGGGACGCGGCGAGCTGTTCCCCGAGACGCTGGATGTGGACAACCCGTGGGTGCTGCAGAACATCCGCGGCAGGCAGTGGGTGGCGTAGTATCGGGCGCCACCGCAACCACTCCAGGGATGGGGACGGATGGCAGGCGCGAAAACAGGCTGGATCGCCGCGATCGTCGGGTTCGCGGTCGGCGGCGCCGCCATGCTGCTCACGGAACACCTTCCGCTGGGCAAGCGCGAGGAAAGATCGGCCCTGCAGGCCTATGACCCGGGTTTCGGCGAAATCGACAGGTCCTATTCGCCCGATGCCTCGCGCAGCTCCCCGGCCCCGCCTTTTGTCCAGAGCAATTTCATCGCGGGCGTGGAAATGGCCCGGGGTGAATCAGGCCCCTTCTGGTACTGGACCGGAGCGGTCGTGCGTGGCGGAACGAGCCCCTCTGTCCCGGACAAGGTGACGGCGCTGGTTTCGCTGGAACACTCCACCGTCGAGATCAAGGCCCACACCGGGGATGCCGGTCACCAGCAGCTTGCCGAAACCGTCGCGTCCGCAATCGACACCATCATCAAGCGCTTCTGGCCGGATGAATCCATCTCCGTCGATGTCGAACTGCACCAGGTGCGACCCGGCCATTTCGGGATGGCGCGGCGCATCCACTGGCGCGAAGGCCGCCCGCACTACCTCACGCTTTTCATCGATTCGACGGCTGAACCCGGCCGCCAGGCCTCCATTGCCGTGCATGAGCTCTACCATGTACTGGCCATCCGCTGGCGGCTGGGCGGCAAGGCCGTGCATGTCGAAGGCTCCCGCTGGCTGGCAACGCTCCACGAAGAGGTCACCGCAAGCCTGCTGGCCGACTGCAGCCAGCTGCTGCGCACACAGCGCCTCGCCCTGGCCCCACCGAAGGTCGTGGTGCGGGTCGTCCATGACGACGGAGAAGCAACGGCCGTCAATGCCCGGCTGTCAGCTGCACAACGGGCAGACGCCATCAACGCGTTGTCGGGAAAAGTCCCACCGAGCCCGCTGGCGGACCAGTTCCACTACACCGCGCTGCGCCTGCTGCAACCGGACGGCGACGAGATCCTGATCGATGACCCGAGCGGCGCGCAGCTGCTGGAATTGTGCGGGATGGCGGTGAAGGACCCCTCGACCCTCGAGGCCTGGTTCCGCCAGCACCCCTGACCGGCGCCTTAACCGCCGCGTGCGTGATAGTTCGCGATCGCCAGCCCGCAGGCCACGCTGGTGAATGGATCGTGCCCCTCGACGCGGCCCGGGAACAGGGATTCCAGCAGCGCCCGCACCGCGACGATCTCCGAGGTGCCGCCGGTGCGGATCACCGCATCCACTTCACCGGGCGTGATGCAGGCCTTCTGCAGCGCAATCTCCACGCACTCGCGCGTGCGCGCCAGCACCGGCTCGAGGATTTCATTGAAGCGCTTGCGCGTGAACGGCACATTGAGGTTCAGCTCGGGGATGTCGATGCTGGTCTGCTCGCGGCTCGACAGCTCGATCTTGGCGCGGCGGATGGCCTGGAAGCAGTTGTAGCTGTAATTGAACGTGATCAGGTCCAGCAGGCGCTGGAACTTCACCGCCGCGGGGCCACCGCGGGCGATGCGGTCGACCACCATCGCGCGGGTCTGGTTCTGGTTGAGCAGGAAGGTGGTCGGCCAGTTGATGATGCGCGCCTCGAACTCGTGGAACGGGAACAACGTGTCGATGACCCGCCCTTCCACCTCGCGCACCCAGCGTTCGCCCTTGCCCAGTTCCGGGAACAGCATCTGCTCGAAGATCAGCTGGTCGATGCGGTCGCCGCCGAGGGCCATGCCATGGGTGGAGAGCACCTCGAAACGCTGCTGCTGGAAGCGCACCACCGCGAGGTCGAGCGTGCCGCCGCCGAAGTCGACGGTCAGCGCGATGCCGGACTCGCGTCGCTGCGAGCCGTGCAGCCAGGACAGCGTCGCCGCGACCGGTTCCGGGTAGAACTGCTCCACGGCCAGTCCCGCGTGCGTATACGCCTCGGTCAGGCGCGCCACCGCCACGTCGTCGCGGTTGCCGGCGCGCCCCTCGAAGGTCACCGGCCGACCGGCGTGCAGCGGCGGCACCGGCTTGCCGACGGCCGCCTCGAGGCGCTCGCGGATGTGCACCAGGATCGGCGTCAGCAGCGCCACCAGCCGGTAATTGCGCTCGAACACCGACAGACGCTCGGTGTCCGGATCGCCCAGCAGGCGCTTCAGGCCCAGGAACAGGCGCCCGGGCAGCGTGCGGTCCTGCAGCGGACCGTAGACCACATTGCGTTCGGTCTGCAGCCGCGAGATATCCTCGCCGGTCTCGTTGCCGGTCACCGACGAGGCGGATTCGCCCAGCACCTCGGCCACCAGTTCGACGCGCCGGCCGCGGTTCTCCTCCACGTAACGCTCCACCGCGGCGCTGCCGGTGATGGCGGCATAGTTGCGGTCCAGGTGGATGGCGGTGGGCAGGATGGGCCCCTGCGCCTGCAGCTGCACGCGATGCAGGCGCTCACCGTCGAACCACGCGGCGGCGGAGTTGGAGGTGCCGAAGTCGAGGCCGACGCCGATGTGGCGCGGCCCGGGACGCTGTGCCATCTCAGCCGCCCAGGTACGCGCTGCGCACGCGCGGATCGGCGCGCAGCGCCGCGGAATCGTCCTGCAGGATCACCTTGCCGGACTCGAGTACATAACCGTGGCTGGCGATCTCCAGCGCCAGGTTGGCGTTCTGCTCCACCAGCAGCATGGTGATGCCGCGCTGCTGGTTGATCTCGCGGATGCGCGCGAAGATGGCCTTCACCAGCAGCGGCGCGATGCCCAGCGAGGGTTCGTCCAGCATCAGGAATTTCGGCAAGCCCATCAGCGCGCGGCCGATGGCCAGCATCTGCTGCTCGCCGCCGGAGAGCGTGCCGGCGAGCTGCTTTTCGCGCTCGGCCAGGCGCGGGAACATGCCGAACACGAAGTCGCGCTCGTTGCGCACCTTCGCCGCATCGCGCACCAGGTAGGCGCCCATCGCGAGGTTCTCGCGCACGGTGAGGTTGGCGAACACCATGCGCCCTTCGGGTACCTGGCACAGGCCGCGCTCGACGATGCGATGCGGCGCCACGCCGTTGATGCGCTCGCCCTGGTAGGTGATGGTGCCCGACTGCGGCTTGATCAGGCCGGAGACCGTGCGCAGCGTGGTGCTCTTGCCGGCACCATTGCCGCCGATCAGCGTGACGATGGCGCCTTCCGGCACGGTCAGCGAGATGCCGTGCAACGCACGGATCGCGCCATAGCTCACGGCCAGTGAGTCGATGGTCAGCATCAGCCGCCCGCCGCCGCCACGGGCGCTTCCTCGCCCAGGTAGGCCTCGATCACCTTCGGGTCGGCCCGCACCACTTCGGGTGCGCCCTCGGCGATCTTCACGCCATGGTCGAGCACCACGATGTGCTCGCAGATGCGCATCACCAGCGGCATGTCATGCTCCACCAGCAGGATGGTGATGCCGAAACGCTCGCGGATGCGCGCGATCAGGTTGGTGAGGTTGATCTTCTCGGTGGGATTCATGCCCGCGGCCGGCTCATCCAGCAGCAGCAGCCGCGGCCTGGTGGCCAGCGCGCGCACGATCTCGACGCAGCGCTGGCTGCCATAAGGCAGGCTGCGCGCGGGCTCGTCGGCCACACGCGTCAGGCCGAAGATCTCCAGCAGCTCCATGGTCTGCGTGGTCACCTCCTGCTCGGCACGGCGGAAGGACGGCGGCCGCAGCAGCGCGGCGCCGGCGCGATGCGTCAGGTGGCGGTTGAAGGCCACGCGCACGTTGTCGGCCACCGACAGCGACGGGAACAGGCGGATGTTCTGGAAGGTCCGCGACACGCCAAGGCGTGCGATCTGCCAGGGCTTCAGGCCGGCCAGCGAATCATTGCCGAGCCGCAGCGAACCGGCGGTGGGCGCATAGACTCCGGTGATCAGGTTGAAGACGCTGGTCTTGCCGGCGCCGTTCGGGCCGATCAGCCCCATCAGCCGCCCTTCCGGCAGCGCGAAGCTCAGCTCGCTGACGGCGGTGAGGCCGCCGAAGCGCAGCGTGCAGTGGTCGAGGGTCAACAGCGCGCTCATCGCGGCCGTCCCCTTCCAATTGCGACCGCGCGGCTCATGCGCCCGCCTTGCGGGCACGCGGGCCCCAGCGGAACAGACCCTGCGGGCGCAGGATCATCAGCACCACGATCAGCAGCGAATACAGGATCATGCGCAGGTCGCCGAACTGGCGCAGCGTCTCGCCGGCCAGCGTGAGCAGGATGGCCGCGGCGATCACGCCGGCGGTGTTGCCCATGCCGCCCAGGATCACCATCACCACGATCTCGATCGAGCGCTCGAAGCCGAAGCCCTGCGGCGCGATGTAGTGGCGGAAATGCGCATAGACGCCACCGGCCACGCCGGCGAAGAACGCGCCCACCAGGAAGGCGACGATCTTGTAGCGGGTGGTGTTGATGCCCATGGCCTCGGCGGCGATCTCATCATCGGCCACGGCGATGAAACCGCGCCCCCAGCTGGAATGCACCATGGCCCAGACGGCATAGGTGGTCAGCGCGGCGATGCCCAGCGACCAGGCCAGCGTGGTGTAGCCCGGGATGCCGGTGAGCCCGCGCGCGCCGCCCACCGCATCGATGTTCTGCAGCACCACGCGGATGATCTCGCCGAAACCCAGCGTCATGATGGCGAGGTAATCACCGCGCAGGCGCAGCGACGGCACGCCCACGACCAGGCCCGCCAGCGCCGCGGCGATGCCGCCGGCCAGCAGCGCCACCGCGA
>CAYNEX010000054.1:0-16591 GCA_964396335.1 uncultured Steroidobacteraceae bacterium
ACCGCATGAAGTTCCGCAAGGACGTGGTCATCGACCTGGTCTGCTACCGCCGCCTCGGCCACAACGAGGCCGACGAGCCGGCCGCCACGCAGCCGATCATGTACGCGAAGATCCGCAAGCACCCGACGGTGCGGCAGATCTATGCCGAGCAACTGGCCAGCCAGGGCGTGATCGGCCCGGACGATGCCAGCCGGATGCTCGAGGAATATCGCGCCGGCCTCGACGAGGGCAAGTCGCAGGTGCCGGCGTCGCTGGGCCTGATCGGCAACCAGTACACCGTCGACTGGACGCGCTTCCTTTCCAACGACTGGTCCGAGCCGCCGGCGACTTCCATCGATGCCGCGCGCCTGGCCAAGCTGGGCGAGCGTATCGTCGATGTGCCGGCCGGTTTCAAGCTGCATCCGCGCGTCGAGCAGGTCTATGCCAACCGCCGCAAGATGCTGGCGGGCGAGCTGCCGCTGGACTGGGGCTGCGCCGAGACGCTGGCCTACGCCTCGCTGCTGGAGGATGGCTGCTCCATCCGCATCACCGGCCAGGACAGCGGCCGCGGCACCTTCTTCCACCGCCATGCCGTGCTCCATCACAACGAGACCGGCGAGCGGCACGTGCCGCTGCAGCACATCGGAGTGAACCAGCCGCGTTTCGACGTCACCGACTCGGTGCTGTCCGAAGAGGCGGTGCTGGGCTTCGAATACGGTTACTCCACCACCAACCCGGCGGCGCTGGTGATCTGGGAGGCGCAGTTCGGCGACTTCGTCAACGGCGCGCAGGTCATCATCGACCAGTTCATCAGCTCGGGTGAGTCCAAGTGGGGCCGCCTGTGCGGCCTGACGATGTTCCTGCCGCATGGCTATGAAGGGCAGGGCCCGGAGCATTCCTCCGCGCGCCTGGAGCGCTTCCTGCAGCTGTGCGCCGAGAACAACATGCAGGTGGTGGTGCCGTCCACGCCGGCGCAGATGTTCCACATGCTCCGTCGCCAGATGCTGCGCTCGCTGCGCAAGCCGCTGATCGTGATGACGCCCAAGAGCCTGCTGCGCCACGAGCTGTCGGTGTCGAGCATCGAGGACATCACCGGCGGCGGCTTCGCCACGGTGATCGACGAGGTCGACGACATCCAGCCTGCGCAGGTGCACCGCGTGGTGTTCTGCAGCGGCAAGGTCTACTACGACCTGCTGAAGGCACGTCGCGAGGCCGGCCAGAAGGATGTCGCGCTGGTGCGCATCGAGCAGCTCTATCCCTTCCCGACGCAGGCCTACGAAGCGGTGCTGCGGCGTTATCCGCAGGCGCGCCAGATTGTCTGGTGCCAGGAAGAGCCGCAGAACCAGGGCGCGTGGTACCAGATCCGGCATCGCCTCGAGGCGCCGCTGCAGAAGGACCGCCACACGCTGCTGTACGCGGGACGCCAGCACGCGGCCGCGCCGGCCACCGGCATTGCCAAGATCCACGACACCGAGCAGCGCGAGCTGGTCGACGCGGCGCTGAATGCCACCGCGCTCGACGTCGGTCCCAGCACCACGCGGCTGGTGAACGAAGCCACCGTCACGACGCTGCGCGCCAGTCATTGACCCATTCCAATCAGCGAGTCTGAACACCAGCAATGAGCACCGAGATCAAAGTTCCCAAACTGCCTGAATCCGTCGCCGATGCCACGCTGGTGACCTGGCACAAGAAGCCCGGCGATGCCGTGGCCCGCGACGAGAACCTGGCCGACCTGGAAACCGACAAGGTGGTGCTCGAAGTGCCCGCGCCGGTGGCCGGCGTGCTGAAGGAAGTGAAGGTGCCGGCCGGCACCACGGTGACCAGCGACCAGCTGCTGGCCATCATCGAGGCGGGCGCCGCGCCGGCCGCCAGGGCCAGCGAAGAGCCGGCCCCGGCCGCCAAGGCGGGCAAGGGCAAGGCTGCCGCGAAGGAAGAACCGGCTCCGGCTCCGGCCGCTGCACCTGCCGCGGCGGCCGCCAAGTCCGGACCGGCCGCGCGCCGCGTGGCGGCCGAGACCGGCACCGATCTTTCCGCCGTGAAGGGCAGTGGCCTGGGTGGCGCGGTGACCAAGGCCGATGTGCTGGCGCATGCCGCCGGCGGCAGCCGCGTGGAGCGCCGCGTGCCGATGACGCGCCTGCGCGCGCGCATCGCCGAGCGCCTGATCACGGCGCAGTCGACGCAGGCCCTGCTGACCACCTTCAACGAGGTGGACCTGAAGGCCGTCAACGAACTGCGCGCGAAGTACAAGGACCGCTTCGAGAAGCAACACGGCGTGAAGCTGGGCTTCTCCTCGTTCTTCGTGAAGGCCGTGATCGAGGCGCTGAAGCGTTTCCCGATCATCAACGCCGCCGTCGATGGCAACGACATCGTCTACCGCGAGTTCTACGACATCGGCATGGCGGTCTCCACCGACCGCGGCCTGGTGGTGCCGGTGCTGCGCGATGCCGACTCGCTGAACTTCGCGCAGATCGAGAAGGCCGTGGCCGACTTCGCCACGCGCGCCCGCAACGGCTCGCTGACCATGGACGACCTGACCGGCGGCAGCTTCAGCATCACCAACGGTGGTGTGTTCGGTTCGCTGATGTCCACGCCCATCGTCAATGCGCCGCAGAGCGCCATCCTCGGCATGCACAAGATCCAGGAGCGGCCGGTGGTGGTCGATGGCCAGATCGTGATCCGGCCGATGATGTACCTGGCCCTCACCTATGACCACCGGATCATCGATGGCCGCGAGGCCGTGCAGTTCCTCGTCACGGTGAAGGACTGCCTCGAGGATCCGGGCCGTCTGCTGATCGGAGTCTGAACATGTCAGACCGTTTCGACGTGATCGTCATCGGGGGCGGCCCCGGCGGCTACCCGGCCGCCATCCGCGCCGCGCAGAACAAGCTGTCGGTGGCCTGCATCGACGGCTGGAAGAACCTCGATGGCTCGCACGCCTTCGGCGGCACCTGCCTGAACGCGGGCTGCATTCCCTCCAAGGCGCTGCTCGAATCCTCCGAGCTGTTCCACCGCGCGCAGCACGAGTTCAAGGCGCACGGCATCGGCGTGGGCACCCCGTCGATCGACGTGGCCGCGATGCAGAAGCGCAAGGCCGGCATCGTCAAGGGCATGACCGGCGGCATCGCCGGCCTGTTCAAGTCCAACGGCGTGACGCCGCTGCCGGGCCATGGCCGCCTGCTGCCCGGCAACCAGGTGGAATACACCGCCGTTGATGGCAGCCGCCGGACTTTCAGCGCGGGCAAGGTCATCCTCGCCACCGGCTCGGTGCCGGTGGAACTGAAGAGCGTGCCGCAGGACGGCAAGCTCATCGTCGATTCCTGGGGCGCGCTCGAGTTCGACACCGTGCCGAAGCGCCTGGGCGTGATCGGCGCCGGCGTGATCGGCCTGGAACTGGGCAGCGTGTGGGCGCGCCTGGGTGCGCAGGTCACCGTGCTCGAGGCCGCCGATGAATTCCTCGCGATGGCCGACCGTGCGCTGGCCGCCGAGGCGCTGAAGCAGCTGCGCAAGCAGGGCCTGGACATCCGCCTGGGCGCGCGCGTCAGCGGCGCGAAGACCTCCGGCAACAAGGTGTCGGTGAGCTATGCCGATGCGTCCGGCGAACAGTCGCTGGAAGTGGACAGGCTGGTGGTGGCCGTCGGCCGCCGCCCCTACACGAAGGACCTGCTCGCCGAGGGCACCGGCGTCGAGATCGACCAGCGCGGTTTCATCGTCGTCGACGAACACTGCCGCACCGGCGCGGCCGATGTGTTCGCGGTGGGTGACTGCGTGCGTGGCCCGATGCTGGCGCACAAGGCCAAGGAAGAGGGCGTGATGGTCGCCGACCTGGCCGCCGGTCTCTACGGCCACACCAACTACGACGTGATCCCCTCGGTGATCTACACCGCGCCGGAAATCGCCTGGGTGGGGCAGTCCGAGGCGCAGGCGCGCGCCGCCGGCGCCAACGTCAAGATCGGCCAGTTCCCGTTCATCGCCAGCGGTCGCGCGCGCGCGATGGAAGCCACCGCCGGGTTCGTGCGCATCGTTGCCGATGCCGACAGCGACCAGGTGCTGGGCGTGCACATCATCGGCCCGATGGCCGGCGAGCTGATCGGCGAGGCCTGCCTGGCGCTGGAATACCACGCCAGCTGCGAAGACCTGCAGCGGACCATGCATGCGCACCCGACGCTGTCGGAGGCCGTGCACGAGGCGGCGCTGGCGGCTGACAAGCGCGCCATCGACACCATCAACCGCTGATCGCCCTCAAGTCCCTCGCCGCACCCTGAACACATTCGGGATGCGCGCGAGGCGACGCTGCAGCCGCGACAGCTCGCCGGCATCCTTCACCGTCAGGCGCACCTCGAAGCGCGCCACGCGGTCGCGCGGATCGGTGTCGCTGCTGACACCCTCGATCGAGACCTTCTCTTCGGCGATCAGGTCGGAGATGTCGCGCAGCAGTCCGCGCCGGTCGAAGGCCTCGATCAGGATCCGCGCGGCGATGCGGGCGCTGTCGGCCGAATCGCTCCATTCCACCTGCAGCAGCTTCTGCGGCTTCTGCTTCGCCATGCGCGCCAGGCCGGGGCAGTCGGCCTGGTGGATGGTCACGCCGCGTCCCAGTGTCAGGTAACCACGGATCGGCTGCGGCCGGATCGGCGCGCAGCAGCGCGCCAGCGTGATCGGCAGGTCGCCCACGCCTTCGATCTCCACCGGCGAGCGTTTCTTCTTGCCGCCGGGCGTGATGGCCTTGCGGGGTCGCGCGCTCGGCGGAGGTGGGCGTGAGGCTTCATCGGTGGCGCTCGCCGCGACCTGGGCGCGGGCGACCGCAGCCTTGCCGGTGCGACCGGCGGATTCCGCCGCCTCGTCGAGCCGCCGGAAATAGGCGCGCAGCTTGGCGCGGGCGCGGGGGGAGGCCAGGTAGCCGCTGCGCTCGGACAGCCAGTCACGGCTGGGGGCCGGCTCCTTGCCGGTGATGATCTCGACCACATCGCCGGTTGCCAGGATCTGGTTCAGCGGCGCGATGCGGCCGTTGACCTTGGCGCCGCGGCAGCGCTCACCGAGGCTGCTGTGCACGTGGAAGGCGAAGTCCAGTGGCGTGCCGCCGCCGGGCAGGTCGACCACCTCGCCCTTCGGCGTCAGTGCATAGACGCGGTCGTTGAACACGCGCGAGGCCAGCCGGTCGATGACGTCGCCGCCCTTGTCGTCGGCATGCAGCATCTCGCGCACCTGGCGGATCTTCTCGTCGTACTGCCGGTCGCCGCCGCCTTCCTTGTAGCGCCAGTGCGCGGCCACGCCCAGCTCGGCCTGGGCATGCATCTGGCGGGTGCGGATCTGCACTTCCAGCGGCCGGCCATCCGGTCCGCGCACCGCGGTGTGGATGGACTGGTAGTTGTTGTCCTTGGGCGTGGCGATGTAATCGTCGAACTCGGAGGGCAGGAATTCCCACAGTTCGTGCACCACGCCCAGCGCGGCATAACACTCGGGAACGGTGTCGGCGATCACGCGCAGCGCCCGCACGTCGAGGATCTGCTCGAAGGCCAGGTGCTTGCGCTGCATCTTCCGCCAGATGCTGAAGATGTGCTTGGGACGGCCGAGCACCTCGGCCTGGATGCCGGCCTTGCGCAGCGCCGCCTCCAGCGTGCGGATGGCATCCTGGATGTATTTCTCGCGGTCGCGGCGCTTCTCGTTCAGCGCGCGCTTCAGGCGCTGGTAGGCCTGCGGGTTGGATTCGCGGAAGGCGAGGTCTTCCAGTTCCCATTTCAGCGACCAGATGCCGAGGCGGTTGGCCAGCGGGCCATAGAGCTCCTGGATTTCCAGCGCGATCTGCCGGCGGCGCGCGGCGTCCTCTTCGCGGGCATGGCGCACGCGCACCAGCTGCACCGCCAGGCGGGCGATGACCACGCGCGGATCTCCGACCACGGCCAGCAGCATCTTGCGCAGGGCTTCCGCCTGCGCCGCCGGCAGCGATTCACCGGACGACCAGCGGGCATCCAGCTGCAGCTGGCCGAGGCGGTCCAGTTCGGCGGCCAGGCGCATGGCCGGCGAGCCGATGCGGTTGGACTGCGAGGCGGTGAGCTCGAGCTTCGCTTCGCCGCCGAACTGGCGTGCCGCATGCAGCAGCGTGGCCGCGGCCAGCGGCTGGTCGCGCGTCAGGTCGAGCACGATGCCGGCGGCTTCGTGTGCGCGATCGAGGACACCCGGCGCAACGCCGGAATCGACAAGGATGTTGCCGGCAGTGTCCAGCACGTCGGTGCTGCGCGAGCCGGGCGGAGACGATGTGGAGGTCACCACGTCACGCTATCATATTCGCATGCCGCGCTACGCAAGCCGCTCCTGGCGCTCCTTCGATCCTGCCACCCTGGCCGAGCGCCGCGAGGTTGCAGTCCCGGCGGCCGATTCGCTTCCGAAACGCGTCATGGGCCTTGATCCCGGTTCGCTGCGCACCGGCTTCGGCATCGTCGACTGCGACGGGCGAGGCGAGTCGCATGTGGCCAGCGGCTGCATCACCGTGCGCGGCACCAACCTGGCGGTGCGCCTGCACCAGATCCACCGCCGGCTGCTCGAGCTGGTGGAACAATACCGTCCGGACGAGGTCGCCATCGAACGTGTGTTCATGCATCGCAATGCCGACAGTGCCCTGAAGCTGGGGCAGGCGCGCGGCGCGGCCCTCACCGCCGCCGTGGCCGGTGGCGCCAGCGTCTACGAATACGCCCCGCGCGCGGTGAAGCTGGCGGTGGTCGGGCATGGCGGCGCCGACAAGGCGCAGGTGGCGCACATGGTCTGCGTGCTGCTGTCGATCGACACGCCCTCCAGTGCCGACACCTCCGACGCACTGGCCATTGCGCTCTGCCATGCCCATGCCCGCCGCAGTGTCGGCCGGCTGGCCGCCATGGGAAGTCCGCGGTGATCGGCTCGCTGCAGGGAGTACTGGTCGAGAAGGAACCGCCGCGACTGCTGCTGGAATGCGCGGGCGTCGGTTACGAGGTCGAGGTGCCCATGTCCACCTACCTTGGCCTGCCGCCCACCGGCAGCCAGGTGCGGCTGCGCATCCACCATGTGCTGCGCGAGGACGCCTCGCTGCTGTTCGGTTTTGCCACGGCCGAGGAGCGCGAACTGTTCCGCGCCTTGCTGAAGGTCAACGGCGTGGGTCCACGCGTGGCGCTGGGCATCCTGTCCGGCGTCAGCGCCAGTGAATTCCGCCAGGCGATGGCCGCCGAAGACACCGCCGCGCTGACGCGCATCCCCGGCGTGGGGCGCAAGACCGCCGAACGCCTGCTGGTGGAGATGCGCGACCATTTCAAGGATGCATCCCCCGGCGGTGGCGGTGACCTGCCGCGCGCATTGCCGCCGCGCGAGGAAGCCCTGCATGCACTGCTGGCGCTGGGCTACAAACCGCAGGAAGCGCAGAAGATGCTCGAGAAGGCCGGCGATGCGTCCACCACCGAGGACCTGATCCGCGGTGCCCTGCAGGGTGCGGCGAAGTGAGGCGGCCATGAGCGATCGACTGGTCAGCGCCGCGGCCGGCCGCGAGGACGAAAACCAGGACCGCGCCATCCGGCCGAAGCGCCTGCAGGAATACGTCGGCCAGCCGGCGGTGAAGGCGCAGCTGGGCCTGTTCATCGAGGCGGCGCGCGCGCGTGGCGAGGCGCTCGACCATGTCCTGGTGTTCGGTCCGCCCGGACTGGGCAAGACCACGCTGGCGCAGATCCTGGCGGCCGAACTCGGCGTGAACCTTGCGCATACTTCAGGTCCGGTGCTGGAACGTCCCGGCGACCTGGCCGCGCAGCTCACCAAGTTGCAGCCGCGTGACCTGCTGTTCATCGACGAGATCCATCGCCTCAGTCCGGTGGTCGAGGAAATCCTCTATCCCGCGATGGAGGATTACCAGCTCGACATCATGATCGGCGAGGGCCCGGCGGCGCGCTCCATCAAGCTGAACCTGCCACCGTTCACGCTGGTGGGTGCCACCACCCGCGCCGGCCTTCTGACCTCGCCGCTGCGCGACCGCTTCGGCATCGTGCAGCGGCTCGATTTCTATTCCGATCCGGAGCTGGCGCAGATCGTGGCGCGTTCGGCCGCCATCCTGCGGGTCGAAGCCACGCCCGAAGGTGCCGCGCGCATCGCGCAGCGCTCGCGCGGCACGCCACGCATTGCCAACCGCCTGCTGCGCCGGGTGCGCGACTATGCGCAGGTGAAGGGCGGCGGCCGCATCGATGCGGCCGTGGCTGATGCCGCGCTCGACCTGCTCGATGTCGATCCGCAGGGACTGGATGCGCTCGACCGTCGCGTGCTGACGACAGTGATCGACCAGTTCGATGGCGGACCGGTGGGCATCGAAAGCCTCGCCGCTTCGGTCGGTGAGGAACGCGGTACGCTCGAAGACGTGGTGGAACCCTTCCTGATCCAGCGTGGCTTCCTGATGCGCACCGCGCGTGGCCGCGTGGCCTCGCGGCAGGCTTACCTGCACCTGGGCCTTGCGGTGCCGGATCGGGTCGGCGCTATGCCGCTGTTTGAAGACGGTCGCAAGTGAATTCCTACAATCTTTCCGTACGGGTGTACTACGAAGATACCGACGCCGGCGGCGTCGTCTACCATACGGGCTATATCCGATTCTTCGAGCGTGCGCGCACCGAATGGCTGCGCGCGCTGGGTTTCTCGCAGGCAAGACTGGCAGAGGAGGTGGGCGTGCTGTTTACCGTGGTGGACCTGACGATCCGGTTCCTGAAACCGGCGCGCCTCGACGACCTGTTGCAGGTGTCCGCCAGCACCGATGACCGGCGTGGCGCCTCGCTGACGTTCGTGCAGCAGATCCGCAATGCCGCCGGCGAGTTGCTGGCCGAGGGCAATGTGCGGGTCGCCTGCGTCGATGCGCAGACGATGAAGCCACGCCGCCTGCCCGCCGACCTGCTTGCGAGGATGGGCGCATGACGCCGCAGGAACTGTCGATCCCGCAGCTGGTGATGCATGCCCACCCTGTGGTGCAGCTGGTGCTGCTGCTGCTGGCCGTCGCGTCCATCACTTCGTGGGCCATCATCCTGGCAAAGCGTTCGGTACTGGCGCGCGCCCGCGCCGAAGCCGACCGGTTCGAATCCGCCTTCTGGTCCGGCGGTGACCTGGGCACCCTGTACCGCAACCTCGAGACCAAGGGCGGCAGCAGCGGCATGAGCAACATCTTCGAGATGGGCTTCCGCGAGTTCGCGCGCCTGCGCCAGCACGGCAGTTCGGCCGACCACCTGCTCGAGGGCGCGCGCCGCGCAATGAAGGTGGCGCAGCTGAAGGAGCTGGATCGCCTCGAACACAACCTGGCCACGCTCGCCACCGTGGGGTCGGTGAGTCCCTATGTCGGCCTGTTCGGTACGGTGTGGGGCATCATGGGCACCTTCGTGGCGCTGGGCGGCGTGCAGCAGGCCACCCTGGCGACCGTGGCGCCCGGCATTGCCGAGGCACTGGTTGCCACTGCCATGGCGCTGTTCGCCGCCATTCCCGCCTTCATCGCCTACAACCGCTACGCGGACAAGGTCGGCCGGCTGGAGCTGCGTTACAACGCGTTCATGGAGGAGTTCTCCACCATCCTGCAACGCTATGCTTCCCGTCCGGCATCGTCGACCGGAGAGCCGGCCTGAATGGAAGAAGCACCTCGCAAGCGGCGCCTGATGGGCGAGATCAACGTGGTCCCGTTGATCGACGTGATGCTGGTGCTGCTGGTGATTTTCATGGCCACCGCGCCGCTGCTCACGCAGGGCGTGCAGGTGGACCTGCCGCGCGCCAGTGCCACCCCGATGCCGCCTTCGCAGCGTGGCCCGCCGCTCATTCTTTCGATCGACCGCGAGGGTCGGCGCTACCTGAATACCAGTCGTGATCCGGAGCTGCCGCTGGGCACCGATGAACTGCGCGCGCAGGTGGCCGCCGCGCTGGCCGCCAATCCCGAGCGCGATGTGCTGCTGCAGGCCGATCGTGCCGTGGCCTACGACCATGTGATGAACGCGATGGTGCTGCTGCAGGGCGCCGGTGCCGCGCGGCTCGGTTTCCTCGCCGATCCGCTCGTGAACGAGGCGTCGCCATAGCCGTGGACCGACGAGATACGCGCCCCCGCGGTTCGTGGACGTCATGGTCGCTGTCCATCCTGCTGCATCTGGTGCTGGTCGCCATCGCGGTGGGGGCGTGGTGGTGGTCGAAGCGCAACCCCGAACCGCAGCGCCTGTCGATCGAAGGCAGCGTGGTCAGCGC
The DNA here is from genome assembly GCA_964396335.1 of uncultured Steroidobacteraceae bacterium. GTDB lineage: Bacteria > Pseudomonadota > Gammaproteobacteria > Steroidobacterales > Steroidobacteraceae > ZC4RG30. Next base: position 10,180 of record CAYNEX010000054.1, read on the forward strand.
CGAACAGTTCGAACAGCAGCCGGTGGTTCAGCCGGAGCCCGCGCCTCTGGAGGAACCGGAGCCTGAACCGGAACCGGAACCCTTCTTCGAAGAGCCGCCGCCACCGCAGGAGGATCCGGCTGCGATCGCCGAGGCCGAGCGGCTGCTGGAAGAACAGCGCCAGGCCGAGGCCGAGGCGCAGCGCCTGGCGACCGAGCAGCGGCTGGCCGAGGAACAGCGCGTGCAGCGCGAAGCCGCGGAGCGGGCCGAGCGCGAGAAGCAGGAACGCGAGAAGGCGGAGCGGGAACGCCAGGCGCGCGAACGCGCCGAAAGGGAGCGCCAGGAACGCGAGCGGGTGGAGCGGGAACGCCAGGCCCGTGAGCGCGCCGAACGTGAGCGGCGCGAGCGCGAGGCCGCCGAGCTGGCGCGCCGCGAGGCGGAGCTGGCGGCGCAGATCGAGGCCGAACGGCAGCGCGCCGCGGCACGCAACAGCCCGCAGGCGCGCGCCTGGGTGGACCTGATCCGCGCCCGTGTCGAGCGCGCCTGGTCACGACCGCCCACCGCGCGTGTAGGACTGGCGTGCGAAGTGCGCGTGACGCAGATTCCCGGTGGTACCGTGACGAATGTGAGCTTCGGTCGCTGCAATGGCGATGATACGGTGCGCCAATCAATCGAGGCCGCGGTGTACCGCGCCTCGCCATTGCCGGCGCCTCCGGACCCGGCCATGTTTGAACGCGAACTGATCTTCAATTTCGCTCCGGAGGATTGATTGCGAGGACAACTCCAATGCTGAAATCCCGCATGCTGGCGCTGGGCGTCGCATTGTTCCTCACCTCGATGGCGGCGCGTGCGCAGCTGCAGATCGACATCACCCGCGGTGTCACCGATCCGGTGCCCGTGGCGGTGGTGCCGTTCGCCGGTTCGGCGCCGGGTTCCGACCTGCTCGACGTGGCCACCGTGATCGAGCGCGACCTGGAGAGCAGCGGTCGCTTCCGGCGCGTTGACCGCGGCGCCATGCCGGCGCGCCCCACGCGCGCCGATGCCGTCAATGCGCTGCAATGGCGTGCCGCCCGCACCGACTATGTGGTGGTGGGCCGGCTGTCGGCCAGCGGCGGCAATGCCACGCTGCATTTCGACCTGGTCAACGCGCTGAACGGCCAGGTGATGCTGCAGGATGAATCCATCACCGTGTCGCAGGCGCAGCTGCGCCACGGCGCGCACCGGGTTGCCGACGTGGTGTTCGAGAAACTCACCGGCGTGCGCGGTGCCTTTTCAACGCGCATCGCCTATGTCTCGGTCACCGGCCAGCCGCCGGCGCAGCGCTATGAGCTGCTGGTCGCCGACGCCGACGGTGAGAACCCGCGCGTCGCGCTGCAGTCGACCGATCCCATCATGTCGCCGGCCTGGTCGCCGGACGGTGAATGGCTGGCCTATGTGTCGTTCGAGGACAAGGCCGCGGCGGTGTTCGTGCAGCGCCTGCGCACCGGCGAACGCCGCAAGGTGTCCGCGCGCGCCGGCGTGAATGGCGCGCCGAGTTTCTCGCCCGATGGCAGCAAGCTGGCACTGACCCTGGGCGGCAGTGGCGGCAACCTCGACATCTATGTGCTGGATCTGGGCTCGCAGCAGCTGACCCGGGTCACCCAGGACCCGGCCATCGACACCGAGGCGGTGTGGTCGGCTGACGGCCAGACGCTGTACTTCACCTCCGACCGCGGCGGTGCGGCGCAGATCTATGCGGCGCCGCCCCAGGCCAATGCCCGTGCCCGCCGCATCACCTTCAATGTCACCTCGGCCTCGCGGCCGCGGGTTTCGCCGGACGGCAGCACGCTGGCGGTGGTGATGCAGGAGGGCAATGCCTACCGCATCGGTGCCGTGGATCTTGCCAGCGGCACGGTGACGCCGCTGACGCGCGGCACCCAGGATGAATCCCCGAGCTTCGCCCCCAACGGCGCGGTGCTGATCTATGCCGGCCGCGACGGCGGCCAGGCCTCACTGGCCACCGTGTCGGTGGACGGGCAGGTCAGCACCCGCCTGAAATCCGGGCGCAGCGAGGTGCGCGAGCCGGTGTGGGGCCCCTTTGCGGACTGATATCATTGGATCAGATGCCCTGCGTTGCAGGGAAACGGAGCAGCAATTGAATCGCAACAAACTGGTGATGTTGATGGCTGTGGCTGTGATTGCGGCAGGTTGCAAGACCGCACCCAGCACTGACACCGATTCCACGTCCTCGACCGACACCTCCAGCAGCAGCAGCGGGGTGAGCACCGGCGGCGTGGCCACGGTCGACGCCAACCGCGGTTCCTCGCAGGGGGCCGCAGGGCCGGAAGGCGCGCTGGCCGCCCAGCGGGTCATCTACTTCGACTTCGACAGCAGCGATATCCGCACCGAATACGTGGACGTGATCGCCGCGCATGGCCGCTTCCTGGCCAGCAACGCGACCGTGCGCGTGCGCCTGGAGGGCCACAGCGACGAGCGCGGTTCGCGCGAGTACAACATCGGCCTCGGCGAGCGCCGCGCGCAGACCGTGCGCCGCGCGCTGCTGCTGCAGGGAGTGCAGGAGTCGCAGATCGCCACGGTGAGCTACGGCGAGGAGCGGCCGGCCGCCGCCGGCAACGACGAGAACGCCTGGTCGAAGAACCGGCGCGTCGAGATCGTCTACATCAATTGACGGAGGCCATCATGAAAGCCGCAACAATCTGCACCGTCGGCGCACTGCTCCTGGCGGGCTGTGCCACCACGCCGAAAGAAGACCCGGTGCAGCTGCGGCTGGATGACCTCGACGAGCGCGTCGGCCGCATCGACCGCATCGTGTCGAACAACAGCCTGGTGCAGTTGTCGCAGCAGATCGAGGCGCAGCAGAACGAGCTGCGCCAGCTGCGCGGCCGCATCGAGGAGCTGCAGAACGACAACGCCAAGCTGCGGCAGGAACAGCGCAACCTTTATTCGGACCTCGACCGCCGGCTCACCGAGGCACGCAATGCCGCGGTGGCGCCGCCGGCGATGGCCGGTGCCGCGGGTGGCGACGACGAGCAGGCCCTGTACGACCGGGCACTCGAACTGCTGCGCAACCGCGACTACGCCGGTGCGGTGGATGGCCTGCGCAGCCTGGCGGCCTCGCATCCGAACGGTGCACTGGCCGACAACACCCAGTACTGGCTGGGCGAGGCCTATTACGTCACGCGCGAATACGACCATGCCGCCGCCGCGTTCCAGCGCGTGCTCGACACCTGGCCGAATTCACGCAAGGCGCCCGACGCGCTGCTGAAGCTGGCCTATACGCAGATCGAGCAGGGCAATCGCGACGCCGGTCGCGCCAACCTGCAGCAGGTGGTGGCGCGTTTCCCCGACACGGATGCGGCACGCCTCGCCAGGGATCGCCTGGCCAGCCTGCGCTGAACGCGCACCCGCCGGGCGGGTTGCCATGACTCCAGCATCGCAGCAGGACGCGGCATCGCCGCGGCTTCGCATCACCGAGATTTTCCGCTCGCTGCAGGGCGAGGGCGATGCGGTGGGTTTTCCCACCGTGTTCGTGCGCCTCACCGGCTGTCCGCTGCGCTGCCATTACTGCGATACCGCCTATGCCTTCGGTGGCGGGGAGTGGTGGACGCTGGATGACATCGTCACCCGCGTCGCCGCACTGCAGGTGCGGCATGTCTGCGTCACCGGCGGCGAACCGCTCGCGCAGCGCAATTGCCTGCCGCTGCTGACGCGCCTCTGTGATGCCGGATATGAAGTCTCGCTGGAGACCAGCGGCGCGTTGCCGGTCGACGAGGTGGATCCCCGCGTGCGCCGCGTGGTCGACGTGAAGACGCCGGCCTCGGGCGAATCCCATCGCAACCTGCTCGACCAGCTGGGCGGCCTGAACGACCGCGACCAGATCAAGTTCGTGATCTGCGACCGCGCCGACTATGAATGGAGCCGCGCGCTGCTGCGCGAGCGGGCGCTGCCGGGCCGCGCGATGGTGCTGTTCTCGCCCAGCCACGAGCAGCTGCCGCCGCGCCAGCTGGCGGACTGGATCCTCGAGGACCGCCTGCCGGTGCGCCTGCAGGTCCAGCTGCACAAGATCCTCTGGGGCAACGAGGCGGGACGCTGATGGCCGCACCCGGACATGCCGTCGTGCTGCTGTCGGGCGGACTGGATTCCGCCACGGCACTGGCCGTGGCCCGCTCGCAGGGCCTCATCTGCCATACGCTCGCGGTCAGTTACGGCCAGCGTCATTCAGTGGAACTGCAGGCGGCGCAGCGCGTGTCGACGGCGCTGGGCGCGGTGGAGCATCGCCAGATGCATGTGGACCTGGCCGACATCGGCGGTTCCGCGCTGACCGATTCACGCATCGACGTGCCCGAGCAGCCCACCCGCGGCATCCCGGTCACCTATGTGCCGGCCCGCAACACCCTGTTCCTGGCGCTGGCGCTGGGCTGGGCCGAGGTGCTGGATGCCCGCGAGATCTTCATCGGCGTGAACGCCGTGGACTATTCCGGCTATCCGGATTGCCGGCCGGAATTCATTGCCGCCTTCGAGGAGCTTGCCCGGCGCGCGACCCGGGCCGGCGTCGAAGGGGCGCATTTCCGCATCCGGGCGCCGCTGCTGAGCATGAGCAAGGCCGAGATCATCCGTACGGGCCTGTCGCTGGGGGTGGACTACGCCGCGACGGTGTCCTGCTACCAGGCCGATGCCGCCGGCGCGGCCTGCGGGCGTTGCGATTCCTGCCGGCTGCGCAGTGAAGGATTCAGGGCGGCAGGCGTACCGGACCCGACGCGCTACGCGTCGAATCCGGTATGATCGCGCCCCTTCCGGGCCGTTAGCTCAGCCGGTAGAGCAGCTGGCTTTTAACCAGTTGGTCGCGCGTTCGAATCGCGCACGGCCCACCATCCCGACCCATCTCTGTCGCGACCTGATGCAGGACGCGGCTTCCTTGCCCTTTCCGGGTGCGCGGGATCAGCGGGCCTCGAGGCTCCACTCCGGCACACTGGCCGTTTCGTCGCATCCAGGGCAGGGGAAATAGTGCGTCCGCGTGCCGGTGACATGGCGCAGGACGTGAACCATTCCACAGAACAGGCAGCGCATGGTCTCGGTCACCCGGGGCCGGAAGTCGTCCAGATAAAGAACCTTCGCCACGATGCACCTCCACGAGAGTCCGTACGGTATGGATCAAGCAAGAAACAGGCCGGCCGGTGCGACGTGTGCTGCAGGCAGCGACTTGCTGTCTCCCTGGCCGATCCGGCATGAGCGATTGACGGTCATTGCGCCCGGTGTGCCGTCGCCGGGCGGTTCACGTCCAGACATTGCGCACTGCAATGCCGGGCGGTTAATTTCGCTCTGATTCCCATGTCACTTTCACTGCTCCTCCTCCTGCCGTTCGCGGGCAGTCTTTGCGCTGCCTTCCTGCCGGCAAATGCCCGCAACGCTGCCCCCTGGCTGGCCGGCGCGGTGGCGCTCGCCTGTGCGGTGCTGGTGGGCATGGCCTGGCCCGAGGGCGGGGTGGTGCGGCGCGAGTCGATGTACTGGGCGCCGGAGTTCGGCGTGGAACTGGTGCTGCGCCTCGACGGCTATTCCTGGCTGTTCGCCATGCTGGTGTCGGGCATGGGCCTGCTGGTGGTGCTGTACGCGCGCTACTACATGTCGGCGCAGGACCCGGTGCCGCGCTTCTTCTCGTTCCTGCTCGCCTTCATGGGCGCGATGCTGGGCGTTGTGCTGTCGGGCAACCTGATCCAGATGGTGGTGTTCTGGGAACTCACCAGCCTCACCTCGTTCATGCTGATCGCCTACTGGTACCACCGCGAGGATGCGCGGCGCGGTGCCCGCATGGCGCTGATCGTCACGGTCGGCGGCGGCCTGTGCCTGCTGCTCGGCGTGCTGATGCTGGGTTCGGTGGTGGGCAGCTTCGACCTGGATGCGGTGCTGGTGGGCGGTGGCGCGGTGCGCGAGCACCCGTGGTACCCGGCCATCCTGGTGCTGATCCTGCTGGGCGTGTTCACCAAGAGCGCGCAGTTCCCGTTCCACTTCTGGCTGCCGCATGCGATGGAGGCGCCGACGCCGGTGTCGGCCTACCTGCATTCGGCCACGATGGTGAAGGCCGGCGTGTTCCTGCTGGCGCGGCTGTGGCCGACGCTGTCGGGCACCGACCTGTGGTTCTGGCTGATCAGCGGCACCGGCGCGGCGACGCTGCTGGTGGGCGCGTTCTCGGCCACCTTCCAGCGCGACCTGAAGGGTGTGCTGGCCTATTCGACCATCAGCCACCTGGGCCTGATCACGCTGCTGTTGGGCATGAACAGCCGGCTGGCGCTGGTGGCGGCGGTGTTCCACATGATGAACCATGCCACCTTCAAGGCATCGCTGTTCATGGCCGCCGGCATCATCGACCACGAGACCGGCACGCGCGACATGGGCCGGCTCGGCGGCCTGGGCAAGCGCATGCCCATCACCACCGTGG
>CAYNEX010000055.1:0-3575 GCA_964396335.1 uncultured Steroidobacteraceae bacterium
TCGTCGATCGAAAGCTGGAATCCCTTCATGCGCAGCCGCGTGAGGATTTCCAGCGTGCACGCCATCCATCTCGGGCATCAGCAGGTCCAGGGCGATGTGGGTGGGCTCCCATTCCTCGACGGCACAGAAGAAGTCGGACACGCGATTCAGGGCCCGCGCCTCGAAGCCGGACGATTCGGCGATGAACTGCATCAATCGCCCGACCTGGGTGTCGTCATCCAGAACGAGCAGCTTTCCGCCTGCCAAACCTGACCCTCGCGAGCCTGTCCACCACGGACCTTTCAAGCAGCATGCCATCCTGACACGCGTGCGGCACGCGATATCCCCGTGTTTCCATAACTTGTCAAGTCAACTAAGCTTCGGGAAATCCTCCCAATGGTTGGCTCTCCATGACCGCCGCTTCCGATCCACCATCACGCAGCCGTCGCCCGTCCCGCCGCGAGGAATACCTCACGCCGAACCAGGTCGCCGACCGGTTGCTGGTAGCCACGGTCACGGTGCGCCAATGGGCCAGCCGCGGGCTGCTGCCGTCGGAAACCACGCCCGGCGGACATCGCCGTTTCCGCGCCAGTGACGTCGATGCCTTCGTCGCCCGTCGCAGGCAGGAGCTGGAACAGGAGACCCGCGGCGGCGCACCGCGCAGCCTGCTGATCATCGATGACGATCCCCAGCTCATCCGCTTCCTGCAGACCCTGCTGGCCACGCATGCGCCGACGCTGCAGGTGGACTCGGCGCTGGATGGCTTCAGCGCCGGCATCAAGTGCGAGGCCATGCGGCCGGACATTGTCACGCTCGACCTGGAGATGCCCGAGATGGACGGCTTCGAGGTGTGCCGCCTGCTGCGCTCCAAGTTCGGCGCCGAGCGGCCGCGCATCGTGATGCTGTCCGGTTACCTGACCGATGAGCGCGTGGCGCAGGCGCTCGAAGCCGGCGCCAATGCCTGCGTGCCGAAGAGCACCTCTCCCGGCGAGCTGCTGGGTGAGCTGGGGCTGCACAGCGACCAGCTCGTCGTCGGTTGATGGAAGCCGGGCCTGACGATGCCACGGCCGCGCTGACGGTCCGCCAGCTCGCGGCCACGCTCGCGCACGAGCTGAACAATGTGGTCGCATCGCTGCGCGGTTTCGTGCAGCTGGGCGGCGCGATGGCGAAGGGCAATCCGCTGCTGCAGACCATCTTCACGGAAGGCGACCTCAGCGCTGAACGCGTCGCGGCGCTGGCGGCAGACCTGGAAGTGCTGGGTACGCCTGCCGCGCTGGCGACGCCGGTTGTTCCCGGCGATGTCTTGAAAATGCCGCAGGCCGGCAATGCAGACCTGCGCCATCCGGTGCCGCCGGTGCAATGGGAAAGCGACGCGCGCACCGTGGTGCTCGTCGATCCTTCGCGTTTCCTGCCGACGCTGGGCGTGCTGCGCCGGCTGGCCGGAAATTCCGCCGTGGCGCTGCGTTTCCGCGTGGTCGACACCGGCACGCCCCCGTCATGCCTCACCTGCGGACAGGCCCTGCCCCGTCGCAGCGCCTGGCTGCAGCAGGAGTTGCCGCCCGGCAAGCTGCGCACGTTGACGGCACCGTCCACGCGCCCTCATCTCAGCGTCGACCGGCTGCGGCTGGCCGTGCTCGGCGAGGCGATCCATCCCGCCGGCGGCCATCTGGTGGCCGACTCCCACCCGGATTCGCTCGCCATGATGCTACCCATAACCTAGGGAGTGTTCCGGACCTGAGCGATACATCACATTCGATGTATTCGCTAAAATCGATATACGCGTTACATTGGCGTCATGGACATCACCCATGTCGCCCAATTCGCACCGGACCTGATGGTCATCTGCGAGCCGAACGAGACTTCGGCCGCGGCCCTGCAGCGGGTCGCCGAGCGGCTGGGCTGTGACCACGTCGCGGTGGACAGCGCCGAGGCGCTGGAGAACCTGCTGGGCATGCGACGCCCCACCCTGGCGGTGGTGTCGGTGGATGGCAAGGCGCCCGACGCCCTCAACCTGATCCAGATCCTGGCGCGGCAGGACCCCCGCCCCGCCACATTGCTGGTGGGCAGCCAGGATGAGCGGGTGCTCACCGGCGTGCAGCGCCTCGCGGCCGCGCGGCGCCTGCCGGTACTGGCCACGCGTCGCCGCCCCATCGACGAGGATGCGGTGGAGCGCCTGCTGCTCGATCACGTCAGGGCACCGCTGCCGCTGACGCGCCAGGAGCTGGAACAGGCCTTCAACGAACATGAGTTCCTGCTGCAGTACCAGCCGAAGGTATCACTGGCCTCCAGCGACATGCAGCTGATCGGCGCCGAGGCGCTGGTGCGCTGGCGGCATCCGCGCCGCGGCCTGCTGCTGCCGCGCCACTTCCTGCCCGGCATCGAGAAGCACGGCATGCTCACGCGTCTCACCGACGTGGTGATCACCGAGGCCATCCGCCAGGCCGGTGCATGGCAGTCGCAGGGCATCCACCTGCAGATCGCGATCAACCTGCCGCCGCGGCTGGTGCAGGACCGGCATTTTCCCGACCGCCTCGCGGCGCTGCTGGCGGAACAGGAGCTCTCGCCGTCGAAGATCATGCTCGACGTCACCGAGACCACCGGCATCCCGGACCGCGAGCTGATCCAGGATGTGTTCACGCGCCTGCGACTGATGGGCATCGGCCTGTCACTGGACAACTTCGGCACCGGCGTCTCCTCCCTCAGTGAGCTCTACCGGACACCGTTCTCGGAAGTGAAGATCGACGGCCGCCTGCTGCACGACGCCACCTTCGACCGCGATGCGGAGCTGATCGTGCGCGCGGTGGTGGACCTTGCGCACCAGCTGCGCCTGACGGTGTGCGCCGAAGGTGTGGAAACCGCGCAAGGCCTGGAGTTCGTGCGCGCGGTGCGCTTCGACGCCGCCCAGGGCCGCCTGTTCAGCGGTCCGGTGACGCCACGGCAGATCGAGGAGTTGCTGGGCGAACTGGCCCGTTCGCGCACCGCCGGCACCGGCGTGTGGCGCGCCCTGCGCATGCGCAATGTGCGCGAGCGTCATGAAATCGGCCCCGCCAGCGGGCGCGGCATCACGGAGGTTGCGGAGGTCTCATGAGCGTCGTACGCCTGTCTTCACGTCGCATCAACGCGGAACTGGACAACCTGCTGGCACAGCGCTGGGGCCCCGCGCAGTGGCGTCGCGTGGACGATGCCGACGAACTGCCGTGGCGCCTGCGGCAGCTGGCGGTGGACCTGCCGCGTGGCACCTGGCGTGCCTACGCCGATGGTGAATCGGTCGCGCTGGCTGCTGGCCAGATTGCCGAGAATGCCGGCCTTGCCGTGCGCTTCTACGATGCCTCGGCGCAGCAGTGCGCGGCCGGTGTGTGGTGCGTGGATTCCGCCGGCCGCTGGCGCCTGCGCGAAGTGATCGACTGACCGACGTTGCGGTCCGTCCGCGCGGGCGGACCGCCCTACTTGAAGCGGATGCGCTCCAGCGCCCGGCACAGGTGATACAGCGTCTCGAGCGTCGGCATGCGGATGCCGCGCTCGCGCGCCTCGGCCAGTGCCACCGCCACCGTCTCTTCCAGTTCCAGCACCCGCCCGGCCTCGAAATCCTGCAGTGA
>CAYNEX010000055.1:3675-11133 GCA_964396335.1 uncultured Steroidobacteraceae bacterium
AGGTGCGCACCGAAGATGGTGCCCATGGCGCCCGCACCCAGGATGAGGAAATCGGGCTTGTGGTGGTCAGTGGCTGGCATGCGCCAAGCATACGTCGCACCGGGGTCGATCACAGGCCTCGCGACTGGCCACCGGACCTGCGCTGGTGCATCCTCGGGCAAAACAAACCAGGGGGAACCATGCACGCGCGCTCCAAGCTCCAACTCAGCTCACGGCGGGATGTCCTCGGCGGACTGCTGGCAGCACCTGCCGTGCTGGGGACGACGCTGGCCACCCGCAATGCCTTCGCAGCCGAGCCTGCACCCGCGCCGCCCTATGTGCCGCGCGACTTCTCCGCCAATGCGGCGCCGCTGCCTTATCCGGATCCGGACGTGCTGGTGCTGCATCCCTCCTTCAACGCACTGCGCGTGTTCAACGCGCCACTGCAGCGGCTCTGGACCGGCGGCCTGTGGTGCGAGGGACCGGCCTGGTGCGGCCAGGGCCGCTACCTCGTCTGGAGCGACATCCCGAATGACCGGCAGCTGCGCTGGATCGAGGATGAAAACCGCGTCAGCGTGTTCCGCCAGCCCTCCAGCAACAGCAATGGCAACAGCTTCGACTTCCAGGGCCGGCAGCTCAGCTGCGAGCACCTGCGCCGGCGCGTGGTGCGTTATGAGCACGATGGCAGCGTCACCGTGCTGGCCGGATCCTTCGACGGCAAGCCGCTGAACTCGCCCAATGATGTGGTGGCGCATCCGGACGGCAGCTACTGGTTCACCGATCCGACCTTCGGCAGCCAGCTGTATGAAGGCATTCCCGATGCGCCGGGCGGCCGCAGCAACCGCGAGGGCCGGCTGCAGCATCGCGCCGGCCAGCCGGCGGACCTGGGGCACCTGAAGCAGGAACTGCCCACCAATGTCTATCGCATTGATCCCCAGGGCAAACTGGCCGTGGCGATCGAGGCCGGCGCCCTGCCCGGCATGCCCAATGGCCTGGCCTTCTCTCCCGACCACAAGAAACTCTACGTGGTGGCCGGCAGCTCGCTGGTGGTGGGTGATGTGGCCGCCAATGGCCGCGTGTCGAACCTGCAGCCGCTGCCGCGCATCGTGGTCGATGGCGTGAACTGCGGTGCCGATGGCGTGCGCGTGGATGTGTCCGGCAACCTGTGGTGTTCCAGCAATGCCGCCGCCGGCTACAGCGGCGTGGTGGTGCTGAATCCGGCCGGCACGCCCATCGGCCGCATCCGCCTGCCCGAGGCCTGTGCCAACCTTGCCTTCGGCGGACCGAAGCGCAACCGGCTGTTCATGACCGCCAGCCAGTCGCTGTATGCGGTGTATGTGAATACGCAGGGCGCGGCGCCGGGCTGATCGCCCCGCCCGCTACGCCGCAGGTTCGCCGGCCGCCTGCAGCTGCCGCACGCCGAAGCGGCGGCAGCCTGCGGCGATCAGCACGCCCCCCACCACCATGAATCCGCCGAGTACGCCGACACCGGCGGTGCGGCTGCCGAGCAGGTCCGTCACCAGCCCCAGCAGGTAGGGCCCGACGAAACCACCGAGGTTGCCGAAGGAATTGATGGCGGCGAGTCCCGCGGCCACGCCCACCCCCGTCAGCAGCGAACCCGGGAAACTCCAGAACAGCGCCTGCGCGATCAGCGCACCACTGGTGGCAACAGACAGCAGTGCCGCGGTCACCAGCGTGTTCCCCTCCCACATGGTGCTCAGCGCCAGGCACACCCCACCGATGATGGTGGCCATTGCGGCATGCCAGCGTTTCTCGTTGCGCTGCTCGGCCCGGCGGGTCACCACCACCGAGACAGCGGCCGCGCTGAAATAGCAGGCCGCGGTGATGGCCCCCACCACCAGCACCGACTCGATGCCGGTCGCCGCGATCATCGTCGGCAGCCAGAAGTTGATGCCATAGACGCCGGTGACGATGCAGAACAGGATCACCGTGAACAGCCACATGGCCGGGATCGAGAACAGCCGCCGCAGCGAAACGTTCTCCTTGGTGCGCGCCTCGCGGTCCAGGTTGTCGCGCAGCAGGCGCTTTTCCTCGGGCGCCAGCCAGCGCGCCTCCTCGATGCGGTTGTCCAGGTACGCCAGCACCACGAACCCCAGCAGCACCGCCGGCACGGCCTCGATGATGAACATCCACTGCCAGTCGTACAGGCCGCGCATGCCATCGAAGCCTTCCATGATGGCGCCTGAAAGCGGCGCACCGAACACGAAGGCAAAGGGCTGCGCCACCAGCAGCAGCGCGATCACGCGGCTCTGGCGATGCGCCGGGTACCAGTAGTTCAGGTACAGCAGCACGCCCGGATAGAAGCCGGCCTCGGCCGCACCGAGCAGGAAACGCAGCGTGTAGAACACGGTGGTGACTTCCAGCCCGGTGACACGCGCCAGCGGTTCGACGTAGGCCATCGCGCCGGAGATGATTCCCCAGGTGACCATGATGCGCGCGATCCACATGCGCGCGCCGAGGCGATGCATCGCCAGGTTGCTGGGCACCTCGAACAGGAAATAGCCGATGAAGAAGATGCCCGCGCCGAAGCCGTACGCGGCCTCGGACATGCCCACGTCGGCCAGCATGTGCAGTTTCGCGAAGCCGACGTTGACCCGGTCGAGGTAGGCGACCAGGTAACACAGCCCCAGGAAGGGCAGCAGCCGCAGCGTGACCTTTGCGTAGGTCCGCTCTTCCAGTCTCGAGGCGCTCAACGGAACAGCAACGGCGCGAGGTCGTGCAGGTAGTTGCGCCACACCCGCCAGTGGTGCGCGCCCGGCGTCTCGAGGAAGGTGTGGCGGATGCCGGCCTTCTCGAGCGCCTCATGCGTGCTGCGCGCACCGGCCATCGCGGTGTCATCGACCCCGCAGGCGATCCACAGCAGCTTCAGTTTCTTGTTCGCCGCGGCGGCGTCAGCCGCCAGCGCATCGATCGGGTTCGGCCCGCCGGCACCGGACGCCGGATTCCCCACCAGGCCGGCGCTCATCACGCCCACATGGCTGAAGGTATCGAGGTTGCCAAGCCCGAAGCGCCCCGCCTGCATGCCGCCCATCGAAAAGCCGACGATGGCGCGGTTGGCGCGATTGGCGAGGGTGCGGTACCTGCCGTCGATCAGCGGGATGATGTCTTCCAGCAGGTCACGCTCGTACAGTGCGAAATCCCCGCCGAAGGCGCCGGCATTGGCCGGCGCGATGCCATTGCCGTCGCCGTTCACCGAGGCGCCGCCATAACCCAGCGGCATCACCACGATGAAGGGCTTGATCGCGCCGCGCGCCAGCAGGTTGTCGAGGATGTCGTTGGCGCGGCCATAGCGATGCCAGGAATGATGGTCATTGGCAAAGCCGTGCAGCAGGTACAGCACCGGGTAGCGGTGGCGCGAGTTCGCGTCATAGCCGGGCGGCAGGTACACGTTCAGCTCGCGGATCGCATTGTTCGAGCGCGAGCGATACAGCAGCGTGCGGATCTCGCCATGCGGCACGTCCTGCACGTCGTAAAAGGCCGGTCCGTTGCCCGGCACGGTGACCAGGCTGGTGGTGGTGCTGGGGACGTAGCCGATCTTCACCTGCGGATTGACCGGATCGGGCAGGCGCACGCCATCGACGTCGAAGTAATACACGTAGTTGTCCGGCGGCACCGGTCCCACCGTGGCGCTCCACACATCATCGGCGCCGCGCGTCATCTGCACATCCGGGCCGAAATCGCCGGACACCATCACGCGGGTGGCGGACGGCGCCCGCAGGCGAAAGGTGATGCGCCCCTGCTCCACCACCGGTGAGACCACGGCAGGCGCGGCATTGCCGCCACCGCCCGGCGGACGCATGCCCACTTCCTGCGTCACCGCCACTGGAGCAAAGCCTGCCAGCCATGCCGCGGCCAGCAGCAGTGAAGCGCCCGTGGCGCGCAATGTCGATTTCATGCTGCCTCCCTGCAACGTCGTCGGTTCAGTCCAGTCTGTAGCGCCGGATGGTCCAGCCCTTGCCTTCGCACAGTCCGCAGCGCTCACCCACCAGCTGCGCGCGCGCCTGCTGGTCGGACTTCAGCTGCCACTTCAGCCAGGCCAGCGGCCCGGCCGCAAACGGCCCGCCGTTCGGCTGGTTGTAGGTGGCGCCATGTCCCACATCGAGGTTGGCGTTCAGCGCCGGGATGCGCATCGACTGCAGTTCCTTCCAGTCCATCTCGGCATTGGCATGGGCGATGTCGGTCTCGCCGCCGATGAAATAGGCGATCGGCGCGTGCATCTTCTGCAGGATCGAGCGCGTCAGGTCATGGCGCACCATGTACTGGTCGCCATCCTCCAGCATGCCGCTGTTCAGCACCACGGCGGTGGTGATGCGCGGATCGGTGGAGACGCGCACCGTCTGCAGGCCGCCGCAGGAATGACCCATCGCCGCGACCTTGTCGCCCACATGCCCGAAGTACGGGCTGCCCTGGCGGCGGTTCTCGGCATTGATCCAGTCCAGCGCGTCCAGCATCTGCGAATGCTGAGTCTCGAACGGCGGCCACTCGGCCGGGTTCTCCGGCCGCTGCTGCCGCGGCGCCGGCGAGTCACGCCACGGACCGATGGCCAGCACGATGAAGCCATGCGAGGCGACCTCGGTCAGGAACTCCCGATAGCCGAAGTTGCTGTTCACGCACGAGCCATTGCCCCACAGCACCACCGGGTAACGGCCATCCAGCGTTTTCGGGCGGTAGACGGTGTGGGTGGGCAGCGAGGCTTCGGCGACGGCGACCGCGGGCTCCGGACCCGAGCCGGTCGGCGCGGCGGACTGGGCCAGGACCGACTGGGTTCCCAGCAGCAGCAGCGCCAATGTGCAGGCCAGCTTTCGCCCGGTGTGCTTCATGCGATCCCCCCAAGGATTGTCGGAAATATAGTTCACGATTGCCGGCGGTGGCGAGCCGGCAGTGTCCGGCCGCGGATGCGGCCTTGCCGCCTGCGGCAATCAACGCTTGCCGCACGCCAATCAGCGTTTCGGCAACGCCTCCCACGACCCATACGAGGGATTGGGCAGCACGAAAAACCGCGTGCCGAACTCCCGCAGGTCGAATGCCGTCTGCGACAACCCCGGGAAATCCTCGATGTTGTCGCCCACCCACATCAGCACCTCCAGCGGCGGGTGACCCGGGCCGCCCGCCTGCACGGCCGCGAAGCGCGGATCCTTGTCCGACTCGCCGTCCATGCACAGGATGCGGTCGTAGCCGATGCCGGCCCGCTGCAGGTTCTGCTCCGTGTCGGCGCAGGCCTTCTGCTCGCGGTTGGTCACCAGCACCAGCACGCCGCCCAGCTCCTCGCGCACCACGCGGCTGAACTCCACCGCCCCTGGAAGGGCCGACGCGGACTGCCGGGCGGTCCAGATATCCCAGGTGCGCGGGGTGTAGCGGCCGAACTCGACCACGTAGCCGGAGTTGTCCAGCAGGGTTTCGTCCACATCCATGATCACCGCCCAGCTGCCGCGCGGCCGCCCCTGCGCCCGGGCGCGCAATTCGCGTGCCGCCAGCGTGAAAGTCTGGGTGTAGAGGGCCTTCATCTCGGCGGCATTGCGGTACCAGTGCACCGCGCCGGACATCTCCGGCGTGCTGCGACAGGCGGCCAGCAGCAGCAGGCACAGCATGGACGGGACGATGGTTGCCGCCTTCAATTCCGCGCGATCCCCGGTAACGCCGCGCTCTGCGTCGCGGCAGGTTCCCTAGCCAATCACCATCGCCAGCACCCGTCAACGCGCGCCGGTCCGGCTGTTGCGATCCGCATGCAGGCTGCCGTGACCTGCAGGGTCCGGTACACTCGCGACCTCGATGAGTACCGTAGCTGAAGCCCCGCAGAAGGCGGCGCTGGATCTCCGCTATACCCAGGTCGGCCTGCTGCAGCTCAAGCTGCGCACCATCGATCCCGGCGCAATCGTCGATGAGCTCACCGGCAAGCTGGCCACCGCGCCGCAGTTCTTCCAGCAGACCACCATCTGCCTGGACCTGCGGGACCTGGAGAGCGAGCCGGGCGCGGCCGACGTGCGCGGCGCCATCGAGGCGGTGCAGCGCTGCGGCATGGTGGTGGTGGGCCTGACCGAAGGCCCGGCCAGCACCGCGCTGTCGGGCGAGGTAGGCCTGCCGGTGATCGCCGGCTTCCGCCCGCAGGCCGTCGCGCCGCGCCCCGCACCGGCGGCCGCTCCGGCGCCGGCTCCCGCTCCGCAGCCGGTCGCAGCGCCGCCTGCCGCGCAGCCGCTGCCGGCGCTGATCCACACCCAGCCGGTGCGCTCCGGCCAGCGGCTGTATGCCCGCGACCGCGACCTCATTGTCACCGCCACCGTCGGCGCCGGCGCCGAGGTGATGGCCGATGGCTGCGTGCACATCTACGGTTCGCTGCGCGGCCGCGCCATGGCCGGCGTGCGCGGCGACAGCGGCGCGCGCGTCTTCATCCAGGAATTCCGCGCCGAACTGGTGGCCGTCGCCGGCGTGTTCAAGGTCTTCGAGAACCTGCCGGCGGACCTCGCCGGCAAGCCGGTGCAGGCGCTGCTGGACGGCGAGGAACTTCGCTTCGTGCGCCTCGACACCTGATTCCCCTCATTCATCTCCAACGGAAGAAATCACCAAGTGACCGAAATCATCGTCGTGACTTCAGGCAAGGGTGGGGTCGGCAAGACCACCACCTCGGCCAGCCTGTCCACCGGGCTGGCGCGCAAGGGCAAGAAAGTGGCCGTGATCGACTTCGACATCGGCCTGCGCAACCTGGACCTCATCATGGGATGCGAGCGGCGGGTCGTGTACGACTTCGTCAACGTGATCCAGGGCGACTGCACGCTGAAGCAGGCACTGATCAAGGACAAGCGGCTCGAGAACCTCTACATCCTGGCCGCCTCGCAGACCCGCGACAAGGATGCCCTGACCCTCGAAGGGGTGCGCAAGGTGCTCGACGAGCTGATCGCCGACGGCTTCGACTACATCATCTGTGACTCGCCCGCCGGCATCGAGAAGGGCGCGCACCTGGCGATGTATTACGCCGACCGCGCCGTGGTGGTGGTCAACCCGGAAGTCTCCTCGGTGCGCGATTCGGACCGCATCCTGGGCCTGCTGGCCAGCAAGACGGCCAAGGCCGAGAAGGGCGAAGGCGGCGTCAAGGAACACCTGCTGCTGACCCGTTACAGCCCGCGGCGCGTGGCCGCCGGCGAGATGCTGAGCGTGGCCGACGTGAAGGAGATCCTCGGCCTCGACGTCATCGGCGTGATCCCGGAATCCACCGATGTGCTGAGCGCGTCCAACGCCGGCACGCCGGTGATCCTGCACGAGGACAGCGATGCCTCGCGTGCCTACACCGACGCGGTGGAGCGCCTGCTGGGCGCCGAACTTCCGCTGCGTTTTGTCGATGAACCGAAGAAAGGATTCTTCGCACGTGTGTTCGGAGGTTGACCATGGGGCTTCTGGACCTGTTCCGCCGCACTCCCCCCTCGGCCAGTGTCGCGAAGGAAAGGCTGCGCATCATCGTTGCCCAGG
>CAYNEX010000055.1:11143-14471 GCA_964396335.1 uncultured Steroidobacteraceae bacterium
GCGCAGCACCCGCGGCGCGCCGGACTACCTGCCGCTGCTGCGGCGTGAGCTGCTCGAGGTGATCCGCAAGTACGTGCAGGTCGATCCCGATGCGGTGAAGGTGCACGTCGAGCGCGAGGAAGGGCAGGAGGTGCTTGAACTGTCGGTGTCGCTGCCGGGCAAGGCCGCCGGCTGACCGTTCGACGGAAATCCCTGCACCACGCCGGGCATTCTTCCCGGGCTGCCCGGCCCTCCCGCTGGTTAGACTGACCCGCCCACGGCCCCGTGGCAGCGGGCCAACCGGAGCGAAACGTGCCGCACCAGACCATCCCGGAGCGCGGCCCGACAGGGCCCCTGCGAATCACCGAACAGGAATTGCGTGCCTATGCCGAGGGCACGCTCGCGCCGGAGCACCACGCCCGGATCGCCGGTTACCTGGCCTGCAACCCCGACCTCGCCGCCCGGGTGATGCAGACGATGCACCTGCGCGGACGCGTGCAGGAATTGCATGCGGCCACGCCCGGGCCGCGTCCGCGCCGCACCCGGCTCATCGCCACCTGCGTCGCGTGTGCATTCGCCGGCTGGGCTTTCGCCGTCGGGCTTGATGAAGACGGACCACTGCAGGGCCTGCTGGTGGCTCCCGAGTATGTCGAGGATGCGGTGATGTCCTGGACGGCCACACACCTGCGCCTCGGCATGCAATCACAGACGCAGACGCCGCGGATGGACACCGAGGAGCTGCTGCACGCGCTGCAGATCCGCCTGCCGCCGCTGCCCGCCGAATGGCAGTTGCTCGATGCCCAGGTCTATCCCTCCGAAGCCGGACCGGGCATCAGCGTGCTGATGGAACTGGCTCCGGGTCGCCGGCTGAACCTCTTTGCCGTGCGTTCCGATACCGCCGCTTCCGCCAACCCGGCCGTGACCTCACGATCGGGCCGTCCCGCCGCCTACTGGGAGGTCGACGGTGCTGCCTATGTGCTGACCGGTGATGGCTCCCGCGAGGAGATCCTCGCGCAGGCCAGGCACCTGTCGAAGAGCGGACTGCTGTAGCCATGCACCTGGATCTGCAACAGGCCGGCGGCGAGCTTCGATTGCAGGCGGATGTCTGCATCGTCGGCGGCGGCGCCGCCGGCATCACCCTGGCGCGCCAGCTGTTGCGCAACGGGCATGCGGTCACGCTGCTGGAAAGCGGCGGCCTCGACTACGAACCTGCAACGGCCAACCTCAACGCGGGCCCGAACATCGGCGAGGACTATTACGACCTCGAGGATGCCCGCCTGCGTCTTTTCGGTGGCACCACCGCGATCTGGGGCGGACGCATCGCGGAGCTCGATCCGGTCGATCTCCTTGCCAGGCCCTGGGTGCCCCATTCCGGCTGGCCGATCAGCTGGGAACAGCTCGCCCGCTACTATCCGCAGGCCCGCCGGATATTCCAGGTCCCGGACCATCCCGCGACCGCCGAAGATCTCGCGCTGGCCGGCATCCACAATCCGCTCGCAGGCTCCAGCCGCCTCGAGGTCGGCCTGTGGGACTTCGACCGCAAGTTCAACCGCTTCCAGTTCAACGCCTGCCGCGACCTGGTCGCGCATGCCCGCTGCACCGTCATCACGCATGCCACGGTCACGCAGCTGAACCTGCTGCCCTCGGGCCAGGCGGTCGAATCGCTCACGGTCCGCTCGCTGAACGGACGCACGCTGAAGCTTGCGCCGCGCGTGGTCGTGCTGGCGGCCGGTGGCGTCGAGAACCCGCGCCTGCTGCTGGCTTCCCGCGATGTGGCCCCACATGGCATCGGCAACGACCACGACCTGGTGGGCCGGTTCTTCATGGAACACCCGCACGCCCGCGGCGGCCGCGTCGTCGATGCGCGCGTCTGGGACCTGCTCAATGCCTTCAGCCGCCGCCACCGCATCGGCGGACGCGAGGTGGCCGCGCTGCTGAAGCCGACCGCCGGGGAACAGCAGCGCCGGGGCATCCTGAACACCTCGCTGACCATCGCCGCGCGCCAGGCCGCCAATGACTCGCAGGCCTGGGTGATGCGCGCCTACTCGCGCATCAAGCACAACGTCGCGCCGACGCGTCGTGGCCGCGCATTGTGGATGTCCACCAAGACCGCCGCGGCGTGGCTGCAGCAGCGCACCGATCCGCTGCGGCCCTGGCTGCTGCACAAGCTGGGGCTGCGCGAGATCGCGCTGGTGGTCCGCGCCGAACAGGCACCCAATCCGGACAGCCGCGTGGTGCTCACCGACCAGCTGGACCCGCTGGGCATGCCGCGCGTCGCGCTCGACTGGCACGTGACGCGCCTCGACATCGACAGCGTCGCCGGCCTGGTCGACATCGTCGGCGACGAGATCGAAAGCCTGGGAATCGGCCGGGTCGAGGCCGCCGACTGGCTGCGCAACAGCCTCGGCTGGCAGACCGATCCGCTGATCAGCGCACACCCGATCGGCGGCTACCACCACATGGGCACGACGCGCATGGCCGATGATCCACGCCGCGGCGTCACCGATGGCTGGGGCCAGGTGTTCGGCGTGGACAACCTGTACATCGCCGGCAGTTCCCTGTTCCCCACGTCCGGATGGGCGAACCCGACGCTCACCGTGCTGGCCCTCGCCCTGCGCACCGGCGATCGGATCGCCGCGCGCCTGGCCAGACCCATCGCAGCCTGAACTCGGTACTATTCCCCGCCGGCGCCGGACAGTGGCCGGCACGTCACGTCATGAAACGGGGGATTTGAATGAGACATCACTTCAGCAAGGCGGCGCTGGCCGCTGCCGTCGGTGCGCTGTGCGCGACCGCAGGCTTCGCGCAGGCGCCGGGACCGGCGGGCGGACCCGGTGGACCGGGTGGCCCGGGTGGTCCGGGCGGCTTCGGCGGCCCGGGCGCGGCGCCGGCTGGTGGCAGCACGATGGTGGCCAATCCCACCTACGTGACCCAGAATTTCGAGATCGAGATCGATCGTCCGGCCGCGGAGGTGTGGAAGCGCGTCGGCAAATACTGCGACATCGGTGAATGGATGCGCGTGCCCTGCACCATCACCGCCGGCACGGATGGTGAAGTCGGCGCGGTGCGCTCGCTCGGTCGCGAGGTGCTGGTCGGCAAGACCGAGCTGTCGTACACCTACGCCCAGCCCATCCAGCGCGAGGGCGCGCCGTACAACATGTACCACGGCACCATGGAAGCCCGGCCTGTCTCGGCCAGCAAGTCGAAGATCGTCTACACGCTGATGTATGACGTGTCGATGCTGGATGCCGCCGGCCAGGAGCGCGAGAAGGCGCGTTACCAGTCGATGTTCACCGACGCGCTGCAGAACATGAAGATCCTCGCCGAGGGCGGCACGCTGCCGCCGCGC
>CAYNEX010000055.1:14571-16504 GCA_964396335.1 uncultured Steroidobacteraceae bacterium
GGCGGCCCCGGTGCCGGTGGCCCGCCGCGGGGTCCGGGTGGACCGGGTGCTCCCGGCGCTGCAGGTGCCCCGCGTGGTCCGGGCGCATCCGGTGGCCCGGGTGCTCCGGGCGGCACGCGCTGATCGCGATCCAGTCGCGCCTGAAATGAAAAAGCCCCCGGTCATGCCGGGGGCTTTTCTTGTTGCCGCCCTGCGGCTTAGCGCCGGACTTCGACGCTGGTGCCGCCGCTCTGGCCGCCACCGCGCGGGCCGCGCGCATTGGCGCCATTGGACACCACCTTCACCCACAGCGCGTCACGGGCTTTGTAATAGGCGGTGTCGCCGGACTTGCGCAGCGCATCCAGGCTGTTCACCTGCCGGCCGGTGGCCGCGCTGCTGAAGCCGGGCAGTTCGAAGATCACCCACGAGCCCTGGTCCATCTCGTTCAACGTCAGCGCCAGCGCCGGCCGCTCGGTGGTCACCTTGATCTCGGTACCAGCGCGCACATTGCTCTGCGTGACGCTGTACTCGCGGCCATTGCGGCTGAGGATCACCGGCGGCTGCGCGGCCGCACCACCGCCACGTGGCACCGTGATCGGCGTGACCGCGGGCCCGGCACCACCGGGTGCGGCCGCGCCGGCGGCTGCACCGGCCGCGCCGGGCGTCGGGGTGCCGCGCGGCGCGGCACCCGGCCCTGCTCCACCACCACGCGGCGGGAAGCCACCGCCGCCGAAGGTCAGGCGCCCGATGTCGCCCTTGCACACGGCCGCATTCCAGTCGGACTTGATCACGCAGGCCTGCTCATCGGTGGCGATGCTGTCGAACACGCCATCGTGGATCAGGATGTAGGAGTCCGGGATGCCGCCCACTGAACCATCGATGTCATGGATGGCCGCGGTCTTCCAGGCCGCATTGCCCAGCGTCACGTCATTGCCCCAGCGGCGCTCCATCTCCGGGAAATGCACCGGCCGCGAGTTGATGAACTTCGCGCCCTCGATGGCGTTCTCGGTGCTGACGCCGGCGCTGGTGTACATCAGGTACGACAGCGCCCCGGCCTTGCGGTGTGCATTGTCCGCATAGTTCACGAAGGTGGTGTTCACCACGTCGTGGCGATAGTCGTAATACTCGTAACCGCGGATCGGGAAGTCCGGGATCATCGGCTTGGGCAGGCTGCGGCCCTGCGCCTTCTCCGCCTCGGTCTGCGGATTGCCGATGTTCTCGGTCTCGCCGACGAACAGCGAATCGACCACGATCGAGGTGAAGGGATCGCGCCCGGCGGAACCGGCCGCATGCGTGTAGCCCATGGCGTTGTCGGCAACCCGCAGGTTGCGGAACACATGCATTTCGCCACGGCCCCAGACGCCGCCATTGCGGTTCTTGTACGCGGTCAGGTCCTCGAAATGCGATTCCAGCGTGCGGCTGTTCGCGTCATCGGGATTCTCCTTCGGCATGTGCGAGCTGCCGGTGACGCTGAAGCGGCCATCCGGGCCGGCGTTGCGGTCGAACATGAAACCGTCGTAGTTCGAGTGCGCCACATTGCCCTTGAAGATGCCCAGCTCGGTGCGGCGCGGCCAGATCGACTTGCTCACCTCGGTGCCGTCGAAGGCCCCGGTGGGATGTTCCGGCAGCGACAGCCAGAAGCCGTTGGCATCCGAGCCCGCCGCGACATTGTCGATGTAGTGGTTGTTCGGGTTGGTGATCCAGAACGTGGCCACGGTGTTGTCCGAGGGAATCAGCACATCCTTCGAGGCCTGGCCGTTCTGCCGCGGGCCCTCCCCGTCGGCCGCCAGGTTGGTCGGCACGCAGGGATTGGTCGGATGGCACTTGGTCTGGATGCCGAGGTTGCGCACGTACTGGTTGCCGGTCTCGATGCCGTCCTCGAGGAAGAAGCAGTGGCCGACCGTGTTGTAGGTGACATTGTTCTCGATGCGCAGGAAGTTGGTGCCGTGCACCG
>CAYNEX010000056.1:0-7094 GCA_964396335.1 uncultured Steroidobacteraceae bacterium
CCGCGAAGGCACGCCCGAACCCTCCGCCCGGGTGCGCGCCACCTATGGCAGCTACGACACCCGCTCGATCGGCGCGCAGACGCTGGGCTCCACCGGCCCGCTCGACTACAACCTCGCCGTCTCGCGCTTCGAGACGGACGGCTATCGCGACCACTCCGCCGCGCGCCGTGATTCGGTGAACCTGCGCCTCGGCGTGGAATTCGCCGAAGGCCAGACGCTGACGCTGGTGGGCAATTACCTGAACCAGCCCAACGCGAAGGATCCGCTGGGCGTGACGCCGGCCGACTGGCGCAACAACCCGCGCCACACGGCGCCCCAGGCCATCACCTTCAATACGCGCAAGTCGGTGGAACAGCTGCAGGGCGGCGCGGTCTATTCGCATGACCTCGGCGCCCACAACCTGCGCGCGCAGATCTACACCGGCAACCGCGAGGTGGTGCAGTACCTGGCCATTCCGGCCGCCACGCAGGGCGCCGCCACCCATGCCGGCGGCGTGATCGACCTCGATGGCAGCTACGAAGGCGCGGACCTGCGCTGGTCCTGGACCGCCGAACTGGCCGGCAAGCTGCTTGAGGTCACCGCCGGCACCAACTTCGACCGCCAGAACCAGCTGCGCCGCGGCTACGAGAATTTCATCGGCAGCGAGCTGGGCGTGCGCGGCAACCTGCGCCGCGACGAGAACAACCGCATCCGCAACTTCGACCAGTTCGCGCAGGGTTACCTGCAGCTGTCCGGGCGCTGGTCGGTGATGGGCGGCCTGCGCAACAGCGAGGTGCGCTTCCGCTCGATCGACCGCTACATCGTCGGCGCCAATCCCGATGACAGCGGCTCGCGCAAGTACAGCGACACCACCCTGGTGGGTGGAGTGATGTACCGCGCCTCGCCGGGCCTGCGCCTGTATGCCTCGGTCGGTGATGGCTTCGAGACGCCCACCTTCAACGAAATCTCCTACCGCCTCGACGGCAATGCCGGCCTCGCCTTCGACCTGCAGTCGGCGAAGAGCCACAACTACGAGCTGGGCGCCAAGTGGCGCTCCGAGGGTGGCGTCGAGCTGGATGCCGCCCTGTTCCGCGCCGACACCGACGACGAGCTGGTGGTGGCGCGCAACACCGGCGGCCGCAGCAGCTTTGCGAATGTCGAGGAGACCCGCCGCCAGGGCTTCGAGACGGCGCTGGTGCTGCCGCTGGCCGCCGACCTGCAGCTGCAGGCCCATTACACCTGGCTGGATGCCCAGTTCCGCAGCGATTACATGATCTGCACCGGTGCACCCTGCCCCACGCCCAATGTGCAGGTGCCGGCCGGGTCGCGCATTCCCGGCGTGGCCCGCCACCAGGGCGGGCTGGCGCTGCGCTGGTCGCCCGGCCTGTGGCAGGCAGCCCTCGAACTCGAGGCCCGCAGCAAGATGGTGGTGAACGACCTGGGCACCACCACCGCGCCGGGCTTCGGCGTGTGGCACGCCGAGGTGGGCCGCAACTGGAGCCTCGGCGACAGCACCCTGCGCGGTTTCGCCCGCATCGAGAACCTGCTGGACAAGACCTACGTGGGCTCGGTGATCGTCAACGAGGGCAACAGCCGCTTCTTCGAGACCGGCCTGCCCCGCAACGCGATGATCGGCCTGCAGTGGAGCTGGCGCTAGGCTGACGCGCTTACAATGGGCTGGAGGTGACCAACATGCTCCAGCCCTTCAATTTCCAGCAGTGGATCGAGACCAACCGGCACCTGCTCAAGCCGCCGGTGGGCAACAAGCTGCTGTTCCCCGTCCACGACTTCATCCTGATGGTGGTGGGCGGCCCGAACAGCCGCAGTGACTTCCACGTCGATCCCGGCGAGGAGTTCTTCTACCAGGTCGAAGGCGACATGATCCTGCGCACGCTGCAGGACGGCCGAATCGTCGACATCCCCATCCGCCAGGGCGAGATGTTCCTGCTGCCGCCGCTGGTGCCGCATTCACCGCAGCGCCTGCCCGACACCGTGGGCCTGGTGATCGAGCGCCGCCGCCGCGCCGGCGAGCAGGACGGCCTGCAGTGGTACTGCGAGAAGTGCAGCACGAAGCTGTACGAGGAGTTCTTCGAGCTCACCGACATCGAGAAGCAGTTCCCGCCGGTGTTCCAGCGCTTCTACGACAACATCGGCCACCGCACCTGCGGCAACTGCGGCGAGATCGCGCCGGTGCCCGAGTCGCGGCGCAAGAGCCCCTGAAGCATGCCGGCGGCTGCAGGCCCGGCCGCAGTGCCGGCGGTGGATTTCTCCGGCGCGGTGTCGCTGGCGCTGGTGCTCGATTTCGACCGGCCGCATCCGCGCCATTTCGGCGCACCGCCGGCCACCAGCGAGGCTTTCAGGGTCGGCAGCTTCGAGGGGGATGTGGCGCGCGGCGCCAGCTGCAACTGCCGACGCGTGCATCTCATCCCCCACTGCAACGGCACGCATACCGAAAGCGCCTCGCACCTGACGCTGCAGCAGCGTGCGCTGCATGAGCTGCTGCCGGTGGCGCCGGTGCCGGCACTGCTGCTGTCTGTGCAGCCGGTCGCTGCGGCGGAAAGCGGCGAGGACTCACTGCCCGCACCGCAGGCCGGTGACCGGCTGATCACGCGCGCCGCGCTGCGGGCCGCCTGGCAGCCTTATGCGGATGCCGCGCCGAGAGCCCTGCTGCTGCACACGGGCACGGCCTGGGATGACGTCGCCCCGCCCTTCCTGTCGCGCCAGCTGGTGCAGGAACTGGTGGATCGCGGCATCGAGCACCTGGTCACCGACCTGCCCTCGGTGGATCGTCTTGCCGACGAGGGACGCCTCACCGCGCACCGCATCTTCTTCGGCCTGCCCGCCGGCAGCACCGACCTCGCCAGCGCCACGCGCCCGCAGGCCAGCATCACCGAGCTGGCCACCTTCCCGCCCGGCCTGCGCAACGGACCCTGCGCCCTGCAGCTGCAGGTGCCGGCATGGACCGGCGATGCGGTGCCGAGCCGGCCGCTGTACCTGCCGCTGACCGCCTGAGCGACACCAACAGACTGGATGATGGTTCGATGAAATATTCCGGATTCGCGCAGCGCGCCGCTGCGCTGGACGCCGCCGACCCGCTGGCCCCGCTGCGCGAACGGTTCGTGCTGCCGCGCGCCGCCGATGGTTCGACGCAGATGTATTTCTGCGGCCATTCGCTGGGTCTTGCGCCGCGCGATGCGCGCGCCCGTGTGGCCGAGGAGATCGACGACTGGGAAAACCTCGGCGTCACCGGCCACCACGCCGGCCGTCGTCCATGGATCGATTACGCCGAACTGCTGCGCCCGGCGCTGGCGCGCCTCACCGGCGCGCAGCCCGACGAAGTCGTGGCGATGAACGGCCTGACGGTGAACCTGCACCTGCTGATGGCCAGCTTCTACCGCCCGCAGGGCATCCGCCGCTGCATCGTGATCGAGAAAGGCGCCTTCCCTTCCGACCGCCATGCGGTGCTCAGCCAGCTGCACTGGCATGGCATCGGCGAGGAGGCGCTGATCGAGGTGGGCCACGATGCCACCGGCACCCTCGATGAGTCAGTGCTCGAACACCTGCTGGCCACGCGCGGCGAGGAGATCGCGCTGGTGCTGTGGCCGGGCGTGCAATACCTCACCGGCCAGGCCTTTGACCTGGCGCGCATCGTGCGCGCCGCGCATGCCGCCGGTGCGCGCTGCGGTTTCGATCTCGCGCATGCGGTCGGCAACGTGCCGCTGGCGCTGCATGACATCGGCGCCGACTTCGCCGCCTGGTGCAGCTACAAGTACCTGAACGCCGGCCCCGGCGCGATCGGCGGAGCGTTCGTGCACGCCAGCCATCCGCGCAGCGAACTGCCGGGGCTGGCCGGCTGGTGGGGACATGATCCGGCCACGCGCTTCCGCATGGGGCCGGAGTTCGTGCCGGCCGCCGGCGCGGCGGCCTGGCAGCTCAGCAATCCGCCCATCCTCTCCACCGCGCCGCTGCTGGCCTCGCTGGAGCTGTTTGAAGCCGCCGGCACGTCACAACTGCAGGCCAAGGCGCAGGCACTGGGTTCGCTGCTGCTTGAAGCCGTTGATGCGCTCGATACGCGCATCCACTGCATCACGCCGCGCGACGCGAAACGCCGTGGCTGCCAGCTGTCCCTGCGCGTGCGTGCCGGCCGCGATGCCGGCCGTCGCCTGTTCGAGTTCCTCGAGGCGCACAACGTGGTGGCCGACTGGCGCGAGCCGGATATCGTGCGCGTCGCGCCGGTGCCGCTGTACAACAGCTTCACCGAGACCGCGCGGCTGGGCATGCTGCTGCACGAGGCGATGGAGCACATCGGGTGAAGTTCGGCATCCTCGGCGGCGGTCCGTCCGGCTGCCTGATGGCGCTGCTGCTGGCGCGCCGCGGCCACAAGGTCGAAGTGTTCGAACGCCGCGCCGATCCGCGCGTCGTGCCACCCGAGGCCGGCCGCTCGATCAACCTGGCTCTGGCGGCGCGCGGCGAACGCGCCCTGGCGGCGGCCGGCGTGCTCGAATCGCTGCGCCCGCACCAGGTGCCGATGCCCGGGCGCCAGCTGCACCTGCAGGATGGCAGCGAGGCCTTCAGTCCCTACGGCCAGAATCCCGGCGAGGTGAACCAGTCCATCTCGCGCGCCGAACTGACGCGCCAGCTGGTGCTGCATGCCGGCAATACGCCCGGCATCACCCTGCACTTCAACCAGCGCTGCGTCGGCCTAGAAGGCGACACGCCGGTGGTGCAGGACGAAGAATCCGGCAGGAAGCGCGTCCTGAACGCCGACCGCTTCATCGCCGCCGATGGCGCCGGCTCGGCGATCCGCAAGGCACTGGCGGCCGCCGGCCACGCCGAAGCCAGCAACGACCTGCTGGACCATGACTACAAGGAACTGCTGATCCCGGCGCGCGACGGCGGTAGCGCGCTCGCCGTGCGCGAGGCGCTGCACATCTGGCCGCGCCGCGGCCACATGCTGATCGCACTGCCCAATGCCGACCACAGCTTCACCGCCACGCTGTTCATGCCGCGCACCGGCCCGGTCAGCTTCGAATCCCTGGCCGACCCGGCCGCGGCGCGCGAATTTTTCCTGCGCGAATTCCCGGATGTGCCGGACCGGATCCCGGACTTCGCGCAGCAGTACACCAGCCATCCGCAGGGCATCCTCGGCACCGTGCGCTGCACACCCTGGAACCTCGGCGAGCGCATCATCGTGATCGGTGATGCCGCGCATGCCATGGTGCCCTTCCATGGCCAGGGCCTGAACTGCGCGCTGGAGGACTGCCGCATCCTCGATGCGCTGCTGGCCGATGGCCGGGACCAGCCCTACGAGCGTTTCTATTCGCTGCGCCGCCCCGATGCCGATGCCATCTCGGCGATGTCGCTGGAGAATTACGCGGAGATGCGCGATGAGGTCCTCGACCCGCGCCACCACCTGCATCGCGAACTGGAGCTGGCGCTGGAACGCCGCCATCCGGGGCATTTCATCCCGCGCTACTCAATGGTGATGTTCCACGACCGCATCCGCTATTCGGCCGCGCTGGAGCGCGGCAATATCCAGCAGGGCATCCTCGATGAACTGGTGCCACAGGCCCTGCCCGGCGCGACGCTGAAATCCGCAGGCATCAACTGGAAGCGCGCCGACAAGCTGGTGGAGGAGCGCCTGCCGCCGGTTCCGGAAGGAACCTGACACCCGCGGAGGCGACGGATCCTCGAGGGCGAGGCCCTGCTCTCCCCGCTCTCAACGCCGCTGCCGCTGGCTGCAAGCATCCCCGCGGCGGCGTGACATACCATCGGCAGCAGCCACGGGGAGGAAGACGATGTCGCAGGGATTCATGGACCGGGCCCGCTCCGGTCAGCGCGGATTGCTCGGGACCTGGGCGAAGATCCCCGCGCTCGAGACCATCGAGATGCTGGCCCATGCCGGCTTCGACTTCGTCGTCATCGACCTGGAGCACGCACCGCTGGCGCTGGACCGCGCCTACGAGCTGATCTTCGCCAGCCAGCGCATGGGCATGTCGGCGCTGGTGCGCCTGCCCGACCACCTGGGTTCGCCGATCCAGCCGCTGCTCGATGGCGGCGCCGACGGCCTGCTGGTGCCGCGCATCACCAGTACCGAGGTGGCCGATGCCATCACCCGCCGCATGGTGTTCGCGCCGAAGGGCGAACGCGGCCTGGGATTCACCTCGCGTGCCGGCCGCTGGTCGCTGATGCCGATGGGCGATTACCTGAAGCGCGGCGATGAACAATGCCTGCGCATGGTGCAGCTGGAAGACTGGGCCACGCTCGAGTCCGCCGCCAGCTTCGCGCAGCTGCCGCATGTGAACGGCCTGTTCGTGGGACTGGGCGACCTGTTCCTCTCCAGCGGCAAGCCGCCCGCGGACCCCGGCGTGCAGCAGCTGGTGAAGAAGGTTCTCGAAGTCACGCAGCAGGCCGGAATCCTTTCCGGCATTGCCGCAGGTTCGCCGGCCGAAGCACGCCAGTATCTCGACCTGGGCTACCGGCTGGTGATGGTCAGCAACGATGCGACGCTGTTCGGAAAGGCCGCGGCCGAGGCGGTGCGCGCCACGCTCGCGGACCCACCGGCCTGAATCAGCCCCTGATGCGCTCCAGCACCAGGAAGCTCAGCGCATAGGGATTGCGCTCGTCGGCGGCACGCTCCTCGCGTGACACCTCGCGCCATTCCCCGGCCGGCAGCGGCGGCAGGAAGGTGTCGCCTTCGAACTCGCCGTGCACCCGCGTCAGGTAGAAGCGGTCCGTGCGCGGCAGCGCCGCGCGCAGCACCTCCGCCCCGCCGATGTTGACCAGCTCGGGCTCCCCTTCGACGAGGCGCAGGGCCTCGTCGATGGAGTGCACGATGTCGACGCCGGGCGCGGTGAAGTCTCCGCGCGTCAGCACGATGTTGCGCCGGCCCGGCAGCACCCGCCCGATCGACAGGTGCGTCTTGCGGCCCATCAGGATGGGCTTGCCCATGGTCACCCGCTTGAAATAGGCCAGTTCGGCCGGCAGGTGCCAGGGCAAGGCGTTGTCGCGTCCGATCACATTGTTCTCGGACGCGGCAAACATCGCGGAAAGCAACGTGCTCACTTACCGCTTGCCACCCTTGCGGGCGGTCTTCTTCGCGCCGGACTTCTTCG
>CAYNEX010000056.1:7194-16451 GCA_964396335.1 uncultured Steroidobacteraceae bacterium
GACTTCTTCGACTTCGACTTCGACCTGGTCGTGGCCTTGCCGGCCGCAGTCTTCTTCGACTTCGACTTCGACTTGGTCTTGGTCTTGGTCTTGGTCTTGGTCTTCGACTTCGAAGCCGTCCTGCTGGTGCCGCGCGCGTTCTTCGCCGCAGTCTTCTTCCCGGCCTTCTTCTTCGCCTTCTTCTTCTTCATCGGCGGCCACAGCATGCTGCCGCGGCACTTCGGCGAACCGCAGCGGCAGGCATAGGTCACGTCCACATCCGGCGGATCTTCCTTGTCGCGCGGGATCTGGTAGTCATAACCCAGCTCCTCGCCCTTCTGGATGTCCTTGATGGCCTCGATGAACACCCGGCCCTTCTCGGTCTCCGAGGTGCAGTTGCCATCGCAGCTGTGGTTGATGAAGCGCGACTCATTGCCACCCTTGGTCGCATCGATCACGGTGCGGCGATCGGCGATGAACAGGAAGGTGTGGTTGTCGTTCGGATCGGCGTCCTCATAACGCTTGTCCGCTTCCTTGTGCGACAGACGCTCGCCGAGGTACTCGATGATGCGTGTGCCCTTGGGAATGAACTTGCGGGCGAAGCAGCCATAGCCGTGCACAGGCGAATTGCGCACGACGATCCACTCGTTGTCCGGCAGCCCGGTATCGTTGATTTTGACGCGTGCCATGTCAGACCGCCACGGGCGCCTTGATGGGCGCATGATGCTGGTAGTTCACGAACTCGATGTCCTCTGCTTGGTAATCGAACAGACTGGCCGGACGACGATGCAGCTTCAGTCGCGGCGCCGGCAATGGCGTGCGCGTCAGCTGCAGGTCGGCCTGCTCCAGATGGTTGAGGTACAGGTGGCAGTCTCCACCGGTCCAGATGAATTCCCCGACCGACAGGTCACATTGCGCGGCCACCATGTGCGTGAGCAGCGCGTAGGAAGCGATGTTGAACGGCACGCCGAGGACGAAATCGGCGCTGCGCTGGTACAGCTGGCAGGAGAGCCGGCCGTCCGCGACGTAGAACTGGAACAGCGCATGGCAGGGCTGCAGCGCCATCTGCGACAACTCACCCACGTTCCAGGCGCTGACCACCAGCCGGCGCGAATCCGGATCGCGCTTCAGCGTCGCCAGCACCTCGGACAGCTGGTCGATGTGCCGGCCATCGGCCGTGCCCCAGGCGCGCCACTGCCGGCCATACACCGGCCCCAGCTCGCCATCGGCATCGGCCCATTCATCCCAGATGGTCACGCCATGGGCGCGCAGGTAGGCCACGTTGGTCTCGCCGCGCAGGAACCACAGCAGTTCGTGCACCACCGACGGCACATGCACCCGCTTGGTGGTGACCAGCGGGAAACCCTCGTTCAGGTCGAAGCGCATCTGCAGCCCGAACAGCGAAAGTGTCCCCGTGCCCGTGCGGTCTTCCTTGCGGGCTCCCCGCTCGCGCAATGCGCGCAGCTGGTCGAGGTAGGTCTTCACGCGGCGGCGTAGTTTCCGGAAGGACGCGGCGACGCTGCG
Source organism: uncultured Steroidobacteraceae bacterium (assembly GCA_964396335.1). Taxonomy (GTDB): domain Bacteria; phylum Pseudomonadota; class Gammaproteobacteria; order Steroidobacterales; family Steroidobacteraceae; genus ZC4RG30. The sequence continues at coordinate 8,698 of CAYNEX010000056.1, forward strand.
GCGCGCAGCAGCAGCCACGCGCCGACCAGCAGCATGGGCAGCGACAGCAGCTGCCCCATCGTGAACCAGTCACCGGCGAGGTAGCCGATCTGCGCATCGGGCAGGCGCACGAACTCGACCATGAAGCGCACGAAGCCGTACCACAGCAGGCCCAGGCCGATGATGGCGCCGGCCGGACGCGGGCGGCGCGAGAACCACCACAGCAGCAGGAACAGCACCAGGCCCTCGAGCACGGCCTCGTACAGCTGCGAGGCATGCCGGCCGGTCACCTCGCCGGTGACCGCGTCGGGCACCAGGAAACCGAAGCGGAAATCGGTTGGCGCGCCCCACAGTTCGTTGTTGATGAAATTGCCGATGCGGCCGGCGAAGATGCCGATGCCCGGCAGCGGCGCGGTGAAGTCGAGCACGTCGAGCACGCGGCGGCCCTGGCTGCGCCCGTACAGCACCAGCGCCAGGATGGTGCCCACCAGCGCACCGTGGAACGACATGCCGCCCTTCCAGATCTTGATCGGATAGAGCCAGTCCTCGCTGAGCAGTTCCGGCGAGTAAGGCAGCACGTACATCAGCACGTAGCCGATGCGGCCGCCGAGGATCACGCCCACCATCGCCCAGAAGATCAGGTCATCGACCTGCTGCGCGCTCCAGGTGCTGCCCGGCCTTGCTGCCTGGCGACGGCCCAGCCACCACGCGACGGCAAAGCCGATCACGTACATGATGCCGTACCAGTGGATGCGCAATGGCCCGATGGCCAGGGCCACCGGGTCGATGTGGGGATATTCGATCATTGCGCGCGATTCTAACGGCAAACGCGCGCGAACAATGCCTTCAAGTAACGTGTCTCGGGCATGGCCGGATGCACCGGATGGTCCGGTGACTGTCCGCCCTGCGCGATGATGGCCAGTTCCACGCCGGCCGACTGTGCCGCCGACTGCAGCAGTTCCGGCAGGTGCTCCGCCGGCAGATGCCAGGAACAGGAACAGCTCACCAGCAGTGCATCATCCGATGCCAGCCGCAATGCCAGCTGGTTGAGCTTGCGATAGGCCGCCTCGCCCTTCGGCAGGTCCTTGCGGCGCTTCACGAAGGCCGGCGGATCGACCACCAGCACGTCGAAGCGGCGGCCTTCGGCATGCAGGGCCGCCAGCTCGTCGAAGGCATCGCCACGGCGGGTTTCCAGTGCATGGCCATTGCGGGCCGCATTGGCGGTGGCCACTTCCAGCGCCAGCGCCGAGGCATCCACGCACAGCGCCGAGGAGGCGCCACCGGCCAGCGCCGAGACCGCCCAGCCACCGGCATAACTGCACACATCCAGCACGCGTGCGCCGGGCTTCAGGAACTGCCGAAGCTGGCGGCGGTTGGCGGTCTGGTCATAGAACCAGCCGGTCTTCTGGCCCTCCGCCAGTGGCGCGCGGAAGGTGAGGCCCGACTCGATGACCTCCACCTGCGCAGGCGGCTCGCCATCGTTGCAGACCACCTCGTGCGGCAGCCCCTCCAGGTCGCGCGAGCCACCGTCGTTCTTCCACACCAGGGCCCGCGGCGACAGCAGCGCGCGCAGCGCCGCCTCGACCTGGTCGCGGCGGACATCCATCGCCAGGGTGGCGATCTGCCCCACCAGCACATCACCGAAGCGGTCCACCACCAGGCCCGGCAGGCCGTCGGATTCGCCATAGACGAGGCGGTAATGGGCGCCCCCCACATACTGCTCGCGCAGGGCCAGCGCCCGGCGCAGTCGCGCCTCGAACAGCGCCGGGCCGATGGGCATGGACTCGTCCCGGCTGAAGAGGCGGGCACAGATCAGGGCATGGGGATTGAACAGCGCATGGCCGATGAAACGCCGGCCATGATCGAGCACCCGCACCGCCGCGCCCGGCTCGATGCCGGACAGCGGCGAGGCTTTGGTATCGACCTCATTGGCAAACACCCAGGCATGTCCGCCACGCAGACGACGGTCTTCGTGGCGGCGGAGAATGAGGTCGGTCACTTCGGATCAGTCGGCCTTCACGGCCTCGATCGACACCAGCACCTTGGTCTCCATCTTGAAGCCGAAGTCCTTGCCGTAGGAGACGTTGAACTCATCGCGGTTGAAGGTGCCCACCGCGTCGGCACCGCAGGTTTCGCGGCGGTTCATCGGGTTCGGCTTGCACAGGAAGCTGTTGACGGTGAGCTTCACCGGCTTCGTGATGCCCTTGATGGTCAGCTGGCCGTCGATCTCGGCCGGCGCATCGCCGTTCCACTTGCTGATCTTGCCTTTGTAGGTCGCAGTGGGGTACTTGGCGACGTCGAACATGTCCTCGTTCCTGGCATGCTCGTTCATCGCGTCATGGCCGAAGTCGATCGAGGCCACATCGACGGTGATGTCCACCTCGCCGGTCTTCGCCTCGCGGTCCAGCACCACCTTGCCGGTGGTCTTGTTGAACTTGCCGCGCCACAGCGACAGGCCGCCCATGTGGTCGGCCTCGAAGGCCGGATAGGTGTGCGAGGAATCGATGTTGTAGGTCACCGGCGCGGCGATGGCCGGACCGGCCACTGCCAGCGCTGCCAGGGTGGCGAACTTGCGGATCATTTGCAGTCTCCTTGAACTGTGTGCGGCGCTCAGCGGCCGCCGATCAGGTTGAACTTGATGACGACCTGGTCCTCGACCACGCTGTCCCAGACGGGATCGCCGATGCCGAAGGCCTTGCGCGAGATGTTGAAGGTGCCGCTGAAGGTCGGCGCCGCGGCGCTGCCGCCCACGGTCACCGGCACGGTGATCGTCTGCGACTTGCCCTTCAGCGTCAGCGTGCCGGTGGCGTCGAAGCGCGTCGCCGACACCGGCTTGATCGCGGTGGAACGGAAGGTGCCCACCGGATGGGTGCCCGCGTCGAACCAGGACTTCTTCTTCAGCTCGGCCGAATACATCGGATCGCCGATGTCATAGCTGTCCATCTGCACGTCGATCTCGGCCTTGGCCGCGGCGACGTTGGCCGGGTCGTAGTCGACACGGCCGGACCAGCGGGTGAACGGGTTCTCCACCGCCACACCCTCCTGCTTGAAGGTGGCGGTCAGGGTGCCCTTGTTGGACGGCCCCACCGACAGCGGTGCAGCCATCAACAGTCCCGAGGCAGCCAGCAGCGCGCCGGCAATCAGGCGAATCGGTTTCATGTGTCCTCCTTACTGCGGAGCGCGCCAGGTCAGCATGCGTCGAAGCAGGCCGTCGCGCGCGATGAACTGGTGGTACAGCGCGGCCAGCACATGGCCGCCGACCACCACGGCGAGAATGATTCCCAGTGTGGCATGCACCTGCACCCAGGTCGCGGCCAGCTCGCGGTTGCGTTCGGCGAGGTCCGGCAGCGGGATCTTGCCGAGGTATACCACCGGGTAGCCGCTGAGGTTGCTGTAGATCCAGCCGGTCAGCGGCATCACGATCATCAGCAGGTACAGCAGCGCATGACCGGCATGCGCTGCGCCGCGCTGCCAGCCCGGGGTCGACGCCGGCAAGGGTGGCGCCTTGTGTGTCAGGCGCCACACCAGCCTGAAGATGGCCAGCGCCAGCACGGTCACGCCCACCCACTTGTGCCAGTTGTAGACCTTCAGCCGGGTCGGGCTGACTTCCATTTCGGTCATGGTCCAGCCCATGAACAGGGCCGTGAGGATCAATGCGGCGACCAGCCAGTGCAGGCCCACCGCCGTACGGGTGTAATGCGGAACCGTCAACTTGTCACCGGCAGTAACAAAAAGGACGGGCAGTTTAGCCTGCGTTACCCCCACGGAACATGAACCACGCGGCCGCGACCATGCACAGCGCCGCCCACAGGTAGTCCAGTTTCAGCGGCGTGCGCATGTAGAGCACGGCGAACGGCACGAACACGGCCAGCGTGATGATCTCCTGCATGATCTTCAGCTGCGGCAGGGTCAGCGTGGTGTAGCCGATGCGGTTGGCCGGCACCTGCAGCAGGTATTCGAACAGCGCGATGCCCCAGCTGGCGAGCGCGGCGATGAACCACGGCCGGCCGGAGAGGTCCTTCAGGTGGGCGTACCAGGCGAAGGTCATGAACACGTTCGAAAGCGTGAGCAGCCCGATCGCGATCAGCGCCGGCGGCAGGTTCAATGGCATGGACATCGGAGTGGTTCGTTAACCGAAGTGGGGGCGCAAAATGGCGGGCATCGCACTGCCCCGGGGAACCCTTGCGCCGTGCGTTGATCTTATACTTAGGTGGTTATTCGACGCAGCGCGCCCTCCTCAAGCGCGCTGTCCGCATTTTCGGGGGAGATCGCTACGTGAGATTGTTTCGTTCCCGGCAGATCGTGGCCGCAGCCGCCAGCCTTGGCACCCTTTGCCTCGCTGGACCGGCGTTTGCTGCCTCGGCAACTTCTTCGGCTCCGGCTGGCGATGCCCATGCCCAGTGGAAGCTGATCGAGTCCTATTGTTACGACTGCCACAACACCGAGGACTGGGCCGGCAGCGTGGCCTTCGACACCATGTCGGTCGACACCATCCCCGACGACGGCAAGGTCTGGGAGACCACGATCAAGAAGCTCAAGGGCGGCCTGATGCCCCCTCCGGGCAGTGACCAGCCGTCCAAGGAAGCCGCCCAGCAGCTGGTGGCCTTCCTCGAGACCACCCTCGACAAGGCCCAGAGCCGGCCGTACGTGGGCCACATCCCGCTGCGCCGCCTCAACCGCCGCGAATACGCCAACGCGATCCGCGACCTGATCGGCCTGCGCATCGACCCGGCCACCTACCTGCCGGCCGACGAGTTCAAGGAAGGCTTCGACACCGATGCCGAGGTGCTGCGTGTCACCCCCGCCTTCCTCGACCAGGCCGTGGCCGCCTCGCGCGAACTGGCGCTGCACGCCGTGGGCGACATCGACACCGTGCCGCTCGACCAGACCTATGGCGGCGTGGCCAACATGATCCTGTCGCTGGCGGCCGCCCCGGCCGATGGCTCGGGCAACCAGCAGAAGTACATGGATGGCATGCCCTTCGGCACCCGCGGCGGCATGAAGGTGACCCACACCTTCCTGGCCGACGGTGAATACCTGCTGTCCATCGGTGACATCGCGCTGGCGCGCACCGTGCCGAACATGGAGTTCGAGAACACCATGATCGCGCTGCTCGACGGCAAGGAGTTCTACCGCACCACCCTGGGCGGCGAGGACGACCACCGCTCCATCGACCAGAAGCTCGACGATGCGGTGTCGAAGATCAATTCGCGCCTGAAGGACATCCGCTTCCACGCGACCGCCGGCCAGCATGAAGTGGCCGTGACCTTCCTGCGCCGCAGCTACGCCGAGCACGACGACCGCAGCGTCAACCCGGGCCATTCGGACGACCGCCGCGGCTACAACCCGCTCGAGGGCGGCCAGCAGCGCGTGCCGGCCGTGCACGCCATGTTCATCAAGGGCCCGGTGAAGACCACCGGCATGAGCGACTCGGAGAGCCGCAAGAAGATCTTCATCTGCAAGCCGCAGAGCCCGGCCGAGGAGCCCGCCTGCGCGCGCACCATCGTCGAGAACCTGGCCACGAAGGCCTTCCGCCGCCCCGTGACCGAAGAGGACATGAAGCCGCTGATGCGCTTCTATGACCGCTCGCGCCAGGAGGGCAAGAGCTTCGACGTCGGCATCCGCGAGTCGCTGTCGGCCATCCTGTCGAGCCCGCACTTCCTGTACCGCGTCGAGGCCGCCGCCGATGAGGGCAGCCGCGAGCTGAACGACCTGGAGCTGGCCTCGCGCATGGCCTTCTTCATCTGGAGCAGCCTGCCCGACGACGAGCTGCTGCGCCTGGCCGCGGACAACCAGCTGTCGAAGCCGGATGTGCTCAGGGCGCAGGTGCGCCGCATGATCCGCGACGAGCGCGGCATCTCGCTGACCCGCGATTTCGCCTTCCAGTGGCTGAACGTGGCGCGCCTGAACGACATCGTGCCGGCCCGCGGCCAGTTCGCGCATGCCTCCGGCGTGTATGACCCGCGTCCGGCGTTCAGGAAGGAGCTGGAGCTGTTCATCGACAGCATCCTGCGCGAGGACCGCAGCGTGGTGGACCTGCTGACCGCCGACCACACCTTCATCAACGAGCAGGTGGCGCAGATCTACGGCCTCACCAATGTCCGCGGCAACGGTTTCCGCCGCGTGAAGCTGGAGGACCCGAACCGCTTCGGCCTGCTGGGCAAGGGCGCGATCCTGACCATCACCGCCAACCCGAACCGCACTGCCCCGGTGCTGCGCGGTGCCTACATCCTCGAGCGCATCCTGGGCACGCCGCCGGCGGTGCCGCCGCCGAACGTGGAACAGCTGCCGAACAACGTGCAGGGGCGTCCGGCCACCGTGCGTGAGCGCACCGAGCTGCATCGCCAGAACCCGGCCTGCGCCAGCTGCCACGCCGTGATGGATCCGCTGGGCTTCGCGCTGGAGAGCTTCGACACCGTGGGCCAGTTCCACGAGGTCGATCCGCAGACCCGCCAGCCCATCGACACCCGCGCCACCCTGCCCGATGGCACCGAGCTGAACGGCCCGGCCGACCTGAACAAGGCGCTGGCCTCGCGCGGTGACCAGCTGGCGCAGGTCATCACCGAGAAGCTGATGACCTACGCGGTGGGCCGCCACGTCGAGCATCGCGACATGCCGGCGGTGCGCGCCATCGTGCGCCAGGCTGCCGCCAACAACTACCGCTTCGAGGACCTCGTGCTCGGGGTCATCAACAGCGACGCGTTCCGCCGGCGCGCCCCGCCGACGGAACTGCCCGCCTCGCACACCGCGCAGGCGAATATGATCAACAACAACATTTCACCCGTTCCCTGAAGGTCTGGAGACGCAAGCCATGTTCCTGACAAAGAAGCACCTGTCCCGCCGCACGGTCCTCAAGGGCGCTGGCGCCTCCATCGCGCTGCCGCTGCTGGACGCCATGATCCCGGCGGGCACCGCGCTGGCCAACACGGCTGCCGCCATCAAGCCGCGACTGGCTTTCGTGTATTTCCCGCACGGCGCCGTCGAGAAGTACTGGACGCCGAAGGGCACGGGCCGGAACTTCGAGTTCTCGCCCATCATCAAGCCGCTGGAGCCGCTGCGTGACTACGTCACCGTGGTGACCAACCTGCGCAACAAGCCGGGCGAGAGCTCCAACCCGCACGGCATCATCGAGTCCACCTGGCTGACCTGCACCAACCCGGACGACCGCACCTCCACCGGCCCGACCGTGGGCCTGTCGATCGACCAGGTCGCCGCGAAGGAAATCGGCCAGGACACCCCGCTGAGCTCGCTGGAACTGTGCGGCGAGCCCGGCGGTTCGGTGAACTTCCGCGGTCGCAACCAGGGCCTGCCGCTGGAAGGCAACCCGCGCAAGGTGTTCTTCACCATGTTCGGCGCCGGCGACTCCAACGCCGACCGCAAGGCGCGCCTGGAATTCACCGGTTCGATCCTCGACTACGTGCAGGACGCCAGCCGCAGCCTCACCGGCAAGCTGGGCGCCTCCGACCGCGCGCTGGTCGATGACTACCTGACCTCGGTGCGCGAGGTGGAAGAGCGCGTGCAGAAGCTGATGGCCAAGGCCGACAGCCTCGGCAACCTGCCGGATGCGCCGCTGGGCGCGCCGGATGACTTCGGCGAGCTGCTCGACATCCAGTTCGAGATGATCGCGCTGGCCTTCCAGACCGGCCAGACGCGCATCGCCTCGATGCGCATGATCCGCGAAGCCTCGATGCGCACCTTCCCGTCGGTGGACGTGGACGAAGCCTTCCACCCGCTGTCGCACCACGGCGAGGACCCGGCCAAGCACGAGAAGCTGA
>CAYNEX010000057.1:0-1438 GCA_964396335.1 uncultured Steroidobacteraceae bacterium
CGCGCCTGCAGCAGATCCAGGTGCTGGCGCAGGGCATCGGCACCGCCGGCATGGCTGGCGGCCAGGCCATCGACCTGGAGGCCGTGGGCCGTCCGCTCGACGCCGCGGCGCTGGAAGGCATGCACCGACGCAAGACCGGCGCGCTGCTGCGCGCCAGCGTGCTGCTGGGGGCCATCGGGGCGGGCGTCGATTCCGGTGCGGATTACGAGGCGCTGGCCCGCTATGGCGCCGAGCTGGGCCTGGCCTTCCAGATCCAGGACGATGTGCTCGACGTGCAGGGCGAAACCGCTGCCCTGGGCAAGACCGCCGGCGCCGACGCCGCGCGCGGCAAGCCCACCTACCCCAGCGTGCATGGGCTGGCGCGCGCCGCCGATCTGGCGCGCCTGCATTGCGATGCGGCCATTGCCGCCCTGGGCCCGCTGGCCACCCGCGCACCCGACCTCGTCGGCCTGGCGCGCACGGTCGTCGACCGCAACCACTGACCCGATGGCCCGCCGTGGAGCCCTTCGCCGGGCCATGAGCCTGACAGAAGCCCCTGCCGCGCTGCGTGTAAACTTGCGCCCATGAGCAGCCAGGCCCGGCCCGCCAAGTCTTTTCCCCTGCTGGACCGGGTCTCGGTTCCGGCCGACCTGCGTGCGCTGGCGGCCACCGAGCTGCCGCAGCTGGCCACCGAGCTGCGCGAATTCCTGATCCAGACAGTCGCCACCCGTGGCGGTCATTTCGCTGCCGGCCTCGGCACGGTGGAACTGACCATCGCCCTCCACTATGTGTTCGACACACCCTACGACCGCATCGTCTGGGACGTCGGCCACCAGGCCTATCCGCACAAGGTGCTGACCGGGCGGCGCGATCAGCTCGCCACGATCAAGCAGCGCGACGGCCTGGCGCCGTTCCCGAACCGCGGCGAAAGCGAATACGACACCTTCGGCACCGGGCACTCGAGCACCTCGGTGAGCGCCGCGCTGGGCATGGCGATCGCCGCGGCCGCCAAGGGCGAGGACCGCCGCGCCGTGGCCGTGATCGGCGATGGCGCGATGAGCGGCGGCATGGCCTTCGAGGCGCTCAACCACGCCGGCGCCCTGCCCGCCGACCTGCTGGTGATCCTGAACGACAACGAGATGTCGATCTCGGAGGGCGTGGGCGCACTGTCGCGTTATTTCGGGCGGGTGCTGGCAGGGCGCTTCTATTCCTCGCTGCGCGAGGGCGGCAAGAAGGTGCTGGCACCGATGCCCACCATCCGCCAGCTGGCCAGTCGCTCCGAGGAACACGTCAAGGGCATGGTGCTGCCGGGCACGATGTTCGAGGAGATGGGCTTCAACTACATCGGGCCCATCGACGGACATGACATCAAGGCGCTGGTGGCGGCGCTGAAGAACATCCGCACGCTGAAGGGACCGCAGTTCCTGCACGTGGTGACCAAGAAGGGCAAGGGTTATGC
>CAYNEX010000057.1:1448-16430 GCA_964396335.1 uncultured Steroidobacteraceae bacterium
GCCCCGGCCCCTTCGACCCGGTCACCGGCACCATCTACAAGGAAAAGGCCGGACCGCCGACCTACTCGCGCATCTTCGGCGACTGGCTGTGCGACATGGCCGAGGCCGACGACCGCATCATCGGCATCACGCCGGCGATGCGCGAAGGTTCGGGCCTGGTGGAATTCTCGAAGCGTTTCCCGGAGCGCTATTTCGACGTCGCCATCGCCGAACAGCATGCGGTGACGCTGGCGGCGGGCCTTGCCACCGAGGGCATGAAGCCGGTGGTGGCCATCTATTCCACCTTCCTGCAGCGCGGCTATGACCAGCTGATCCACGACGTGGCGCTGCAGAACCTGCCGGTGGTGTTCGCGCTCGACCGTGCCGGCCTGGTCGGCAGCGACGGGGCCACCCACCAGGGCAGCTTCGACATCAGCTTCCTGCGCTGCGTGCCGAACATGGTGGTGATGACGCCCTCGGACGAAAACGAGTGCCGGCAGATGCTGTACACCGCCACGCAGGTCAATGGCCCGTCGGCCGTGCGTTATCCGCGCGGCTCCGGCACCGGCGTGAAGGTGTCGAAGGAAATGAGCGCCCTGCCCGTGGGACGTTCGGTGACCCGCCGCGAAGGCCGCGGTGGCCTGGCCATCCTGAACTTCGGCCCGCTGCTGCCGGCCGCGCTGGCCGCCGCGGATGAACTGGATGCCACCGTGATCGACATGCGTTTCGTGAAGCCGCTGGACCGCGAGGCGGTGCTGCGCGTGGCCGAACGCGCCCGCGCGCTGGTGACGCTTGAAGAGAACGTGATCGCCGGCGGCGCCGGCTCGGCAGTGATGGAATTGCTGGCCGAGGCACAACTGGCCGTGCCGACCCTGATGATCGGCATTCCCGACCGCTTCATCGAGCACGGCTCGCGCGAGGATTGCCTGCAGATGGCCGGCCTTGATGCGGCCGGCATCCGCGCGCGCATCACGCAGTGGTGGCGGGGACTGGCCTCGCCGACTGCGCTGGCGCAGGGTTGAGGGTCAGAACGCCGGCGGCGGCTGGATCGGCGCGGACTGGATGATCACGCTGCGGGGCTCCTGCCCCGGCTGCACCTGCGCCTCCAGACGCTCGCGCAACAACCGCGACGAAGCCCGGTTCATCGCCAGCTGCTGGTCCAGCGTGGCCTGCAACCGCTCGATCTGCTGCAACGTCAGGTGGGGGCGCATCGCTTCGACGAGGCGGCGATTGCGCTCACCCTGCGCCTGCATCTGCTGCTCGGCCGCATCGCCCACATTGGTGGCGCGCATCATCGACAGCAGGTCCTCCTGCTGGCGCTGCTGCTCGTTCACATAGGCATCGGTCAGCGCCCGCATCTGCTCCGGGCGCAGCGGTGCGCCGGCGCTCTCCAGCGTGCGCTGCATGCTCTGCGCCTGCATGCGCGCGGGGCGCGTTGCTTCATAAGCCTTGAACCTTTCCCGCCCCGTGTTGCCCAGCAGGGCCGCAATCTTCTCGTCGCGCTGCCGCGTGAGGTCCTGGCTGCGCTCGCTGTATTCCCGCACCTGCTCCTGGTTGCGCTGGCTCCCGTCGCCCGAAAGCGGCGTCATCAGGGCGGTCTGCTCCAGCTGCTGTTCGGCCAGCAGGTCGAAGAGCGCATTGGCCTGGTCCTCCGTCAGGCCCATCTCCTCGATCAGGCCCGGATAGGTCTGCGGCAGGGTCAGGCGCAGCTGGGCCAGCATCGCGCGCCGGTACTCCGGATCCTTCATCAGCTCGCGCTGCTCCACGACCAGGTTCACCGTGTTCGCGGTGGCGTTCGCAGCTGGCGGCCGTGCGTCCGTGCTGCTTGCGATCAATGCGGCCGGCTCCTGCTGCCCGGGGGCGTCATCCGGCGGCCGGGCACTGGCCTGGAAGCCCGGCAAAGGGGTCGCTGCCGCAGTGGCTGCGACCGGCTGCTGCCGCAGCTGGGCACGCAGCTCGCTGATCACCTGTCGTTCGGCGCGCAACTCGCGCCACAGGTTGACGCTGACGATGCCGGAGACGATGAAAAGGCCGCCGAGAAGATAGGTCAGGTTACGCATGATTTCCTCCGCTTCATCTCCAAGCGTCTCGCAGGGATGCCACCGCCGGCGACCTCCCTGCCCGCGGGCCGGACTCAGAACGGCATGAATACCGCAGCCGGTGGCCCCTCGGAACCGCCACCACTTTCCCGGGCAGCCCGCTGCTGCGCTTCCGACCTTTCGATCGACATCCGCATCGACGCCCGGTTCATGGTCAGCTGCTGGTCCAGCGAAGCCTGGAACCGCTCCAGTTGCTGCGCCGTGAAGTGTGGTCGCACCGACTCGATCAAACTGCGATTGCGCGCGGCCTGCATCTCCATCTGGAGTTCCAATGACTCGGCGGGAGTGGGATTGGGCCTGGTTCTCTGCTGCGCGAATTCGCGCTGGACCTGCTGGGCACTGATGTACGCGTCGGTGAGAGCGCGCGCCTGCTCGGGACGCAGCGGCGGCATTCCGAGGTCCTCCAGCTGCCGTTGCGTGCTGCGGGCCTGGGTCCGGGCGCCGCGCGTCTGCTCGTAGGCGTTGAAACGATCGCGCCCCGCATCGCCCAGCAGCGCGGCGACCTGCCGGTCCCGCTCGTTCATCGTCTCCTGTCTCAGGCGCAGGAATTCCTGTGCCTGGGCCGGATCCTGCTGGGTGCCCGCGGGGACATACGAAGATTCGGATGACTTGAGCTGGAATTCAGCCAGCAGGTCATACAGGGCGTTGGCCTGGTCGGCCGTCAGGTTCAGCTCTTCGGCGACGTCCGGATAAGTCTGCGGCATGGTCATGCGCAGCTGCGCCAGCCGTGCACGCCGGTACTCTGGATCCTTCAGCAGTTCGCGCTGTTGTGCGAGCACATCGTTGAGTGCAGCGTTTGCCTGCCCCGCGGTCTGCGGGCCGTCGTTGCGCGCCGGAGTCGTGGGGGTGGTCGCGGCAGGCGCGACCTCAGCCGGGCGGGATGCCTCGAAGGTGACCTGCGTACCGGGCGCCGGCATTGAAGCGGTGGCCACCTGCCCCCGCTCCTGCAGCAGCTGCGCGCGCAGATCGAGGTTCTGCTGCCGCTCATCACGCAACTCGCGCCACAGGTTGACGCTGACGATGCCCGAGATGACCAGCAACCCGCCCAGCACCAGTGTCAGATTCCGCATGACATCCTTGTCCTTGCGATCGATCCGGAAAGGGATCTAGTTGATCGGAATGTACTGCATCGCCGGTGCTGCCTGCGGTCCGCCCGCGGCCGCCTGCGCCTCCGCCCTTTCGCGCGCCATCCGCATCGACGCGCGGCTCATCGTCAGCTGCTGCTCCAGCGAAGCCTCCAGCCGCTGGATCTGCTGCTGGGAAAGATGCGGACGCGCCGCTTCGACCAGCCGGCGGTTGCGATCGGCCTGCAGGTCCATCATGGCCTCCTGCATGCGCGCCGATGCATCCGGACCGGTGCCGAACTGGCGCGCCAGGCTGTTGAGCTGGTCGGCCTGCCGGCGCTGCTCCGACACGTACACATCGACGATGGGCTTCATCTGCGCCTGCGTCAGCGGCGTGCCGGCGCTTTCCATCAGGCGCTGGATGCTCTGCGCCTGCACGCGCGCGCCGCGCGTCTGCTCGTAGGCGAGGAATTGCTCCTGCCCGCCGGGACCCAGCAGCGCGGCAACCTGGTCATTGCGCCGCCGCTGCAGTTCCTGGCTGCGGCGCGAGAACTCCTCGATGGTGGCCTGGTCGGGCGGCTGTCCGTTTTCCATCAGCGGCGGCGCCAGCGAATTCTGTTCCATCTGCAGTTCGGCCAGCATCCCGAACAACCGGTCCGCCTGCTCGTCCGACAGGTTCAGCTCCTCGGCGAGGCCCGGATAGGTCTGCGGCAGGCTCAACCGCAGCTGCGCCAGCGCCGCGCGGCGGTACTCCGGATCCTGCATCAGGTCGCGCTGCTGCACGACCAGACTGGTCACTGTCGGTGGCACCTGGGCGGGGCGATCCGGGGACGATGGGGAGTTTTCTTCCACTGCCGGCGTGGCTGCCGTGCGCGGGCCTGCTGTCGGTTCGCGCGCCGGCATCGGCGCAGGAAGTTCGAACGAAGCCGGTGCCGGCGCGGACTGCCGCGCCAGCTGCGCGTGCAGTTCGTGGTTCGCCACGCGTTCGGCGCGCAGCTCGCGCCACAGGTTCACACTGATGATGCCGGAGACGATGGCGAGTCCGCCGCACAGCAACGCCAGATTGCGCAAGCCTTTCCCCCGATGCGCGTCCCCGGGATGGGACGACCCTGCAGCAGCCTAGCTTTCCGTTGCCGGGACGGTCAATTACCGCCCCGTAAGGATCAACGGCGCAGTCGGCTGCCGGTGGGCTGGGTGGCGGCGTGTTCCGTGCGGCCCTGGCTGGCACGCGGGGCCGCTGCGGCTTCGCGGCCCAGGCGGGACAGCGTCAGCGCGCGCACTTCGGCGGTGTCCTCGGCCTTCTGCAGGCGCTCGATCAGCGATCGCAGGAACACGCGGTTGAAGCGCAGCTGGCAATTGGCCGAGGCCTGCTCCAGCAGCGTCGAACCCACGCGCAGCAGCGTCACACTGCTGGTGGCGCGGACGGTGGCGGCGCGGCGCGCGCCGGGCACATAGCTGGACTCGCCGAAACAGTCGCCGGTGCCGAGGCGGCCGAGCACACGGCCATTGCGCTCCACCGCGCAGTTGCCGGCCACCACGATGTAGAAGCGGTCGTCCATGTCGCCCTCGCGCACGATCTCCTCGTCGGCGCTGCAGTTCTGCCAGCTGCTGGCCTTCAGCACCTCGACGATCTCGCCGGGAGAGAACTCATGGAAGAACTTCAGCTTGCGCAGCATGCCCAGCTGTTCGTTCTGGTCCATGTGCGGCGTGCGCGCGCGCAGCTTCTGGTGCACGCGCGTCAGCGCGGCGGCCAGGTCCTGGCCGCTCCTGAAGCGCTTCCCGGGATCCTTCTGCAGCGCCGTGGCGACCACGTGCTCCAGGTCCTCGGGCACCTCGGGGCGCAACGTGTGGATCGGCGGCGGCGTGGCGTAGATGATCTGGTGCATCAGCTTGGCCAGGTTGCCCGCCTTGAACGGCCGCGTGCCGGTCAGCAGCTCGTACATCACCGCGCCCAGCGAATAGATATCGGAGCGGTTGGTCAGCGGCTGGCCCTGCGCCTGCTCCGGCGACATGTAGCTGGGGCTGCCGGCGATGCCTTCCAGCCGCGAGATCTCCGAGTCCGACACCAGCGCGATGCCGAAGTCGATGATTCGCACGTCGCCATCCTGCGTGTACATGATGTTCGACGGCTTGATGTCGCGGTGGATCACGCCGCGCGAGTGCGCGTAGTGCAGCGCCTTGGCGCACTTGAAGATGATCTCGACGACCTGGTCCACCGGCAGCAGGTCATCCTGCCTGCAGAACGCCGCCAGCGTGCGCGCGCCCTGCACATATTCGGTGACCACGTAGCAGTGGCCGTCCTCTTCGCCGGCGTCATAGATGGGCATCAGCTGCGGGTGCTGCAGCATGCCCACCATGTGCGCTTCGGACAGGAACATCTTGCGCGCCGCGCGCGCCTTGTCCTCGTCGCCGCCGAAATCGTCGTAATAAAGCTTGATGGCGACGTCGCGCCCGTAATACGGGTCATGCGACAGGTAGACCGTACCGGTGCTGCCCTCGCCCACCTCGCGCACGATCTCGTACTTGCCGATTCGTTGCGGGACTTTGCGGGACTCGCGGTTCTTTGCTGTGCTGGCCATGGCCACCCGGTGGTTTGTGGCCGAGAGAATAAGTCCGCACCGCTGCGGCGGCTGTGACGCGCGTCAGGTCTTGCCGGAACTTCCTTCGCGCGCGAAATGATCGAAGCCGGACCAGTCCTGGTCGAGCGGCCGGCCTTGCTCGTGGATGCGCACGCCACCTTCGGCGGTGAGCTCACCGATGCAGGTCACCGGGCATTTGACATTAACCAATGCCGCCGTGAGCGCCGGCACCTTTTCAGGCGGCACGGTGAAGCAGAGCTCGCAGTCCTCACCGCCGGTGAGCGCGAGGCGACGCGCGCCGGCCTCGCCGGCCTGCGCGCGCAGCGCATCGGAAAGCGGCAGCCGCGAGGCATCGATGGAAAGACCGCAGCCACTGAAGCGCGCCATGCGGCCGGCATCGGCCGCCAGGCCATCGGAGACATCCACGCAGGCCGAGGCGATGCCCAGCAGCGCCCGGCCCAGTTGCACGCGCGGCGTCGGAAAGTGGAAACGATCCCACAACCACTGGCGATGCGCGGCGTCCAGCGTTGCCGCAACGGAAGGATCGAGCACCTGCTGCAGGCCGCCGGCTGCGTCACCGGGCGTGCCGCTGACATAGACCAGGTCACCCGCGCGGCCGCCGCTGCGGGTCAGTGCCATGTCCGGTGCGATCGTGCCCAGCGCCTGCACGGCAATGGCCAGCGGACCGGCGGTGGTATCCCCGCCCACCAGCGCCACGCCATGCAGTTCAGCCAGCTGCAGCAGGCCTGCGGCAAAACGTTCCAGGAAACGCTCGTCGGAGTCCGGCAGCGTCAGCGACAGCAGGAACCAGGCCGGATCCGCGCCCATCGCGGCGAGGTCGGAAAGGTTCACCGCCAGCGCGCGATGCGCGATGGATTCGGGAGGTGAACCTTTCACGAAGTGGCGGCCTTCCACCAGCGTGTCGAGCGCCGCCACGAGGTGGGTGCCCGCAGGCGGCGCCATGACCGCGGCGTCGTCGCCGATGCCCAGCGGCACATCGCCCCGCGCCGCGCGCCGCGCCTCGGCCGGCCGGCGGAAATAACGTTCGATCAGCTCGAACTCGCCGAGCGCCATCAGTGCTCGTGCGGCCGCAATTCGCGCGCCGCCTTGTCCATCACCGCGTTGACGAACTTGTGCCCGTCGGTGGCGCCGAAACGCCGCGCCAGTCCCACCGCCTCGGTGATCACCACGCGGAAGGGAATCTCCGGATGGCCGCGCAGTTCCTGCAGCCCGATCCACAGCACCGCATGCTCGATCGGATCGAGTTCCGCGGGACGGCGGTCGAGCCACTGCGCCAGCTGTTCATCCAGCGCCTCGCGCTCCTCGCCGATGGCGCGGATCAGGCGCGAGAAATGATGCTTGTCGGTGCGCGGCGCTTCCTCGGCCAGGTCGAACTCCTGGATCAGGTCCTGCCACGGGCAGGGATTGATCTGCCAGCGATACAGCGACTGCAGGGCCAGCTTGCGCGCCAGCGCGCGGGCGCCATTGCCGCGCCTGGCTTCACCCGGGTTGCTCATGGCGCGCCGATGCGGCGCAGGACCTGCACCATCTCCAGCGCCGCTTCCAGCGCCTCGCCGCCCTTGTCCATGCGTGCCGGGTCGGCACGCTCCAGCGCCTGTTCCACGTTCTCGGTGGTGAGCACGCCGAAGATCACCGGCAGGCCGGTGTCGCGCGCCGCATCGGCGATGCCGCGCGCCGCCTCGCCGGCGACGAAGTCGAAATGCGCGGTATCACCGCGGATCACGCAGCCCATCGCAATCACGGCGTCGAAGCGGCCCGACTGCGCCAGCTTGCGCGCCACCAGCGGCAGCTCGAAGGCGCCCGGCGCGCGCACCAGCGTCAGGTCATCGGCGCTGCCGCCATGGCGTTCCCAGGCCGACACGGCGCCTTCGACCATGCGCTCGACGATGTCGGCGTTGAAGCGCGCGGCGGCGATCGCCACCCGCACGCCCCGGGCACTGTCACCCGCGCCCGCCTCGCGTGCGGCCTGCTGCGGCACGCCATCAATGATCCGGTATCTCGACATGGCCTTAATCGACGTACTCGACCACTTCCAGGTCGAAGCCCGACACACCCTGCAGCTGCTTGGGCGCGGACAGCACGCGGATGCGGCTCATTCCAAGGTCCTTGAGAATCTGTGCGCCGATGCCATAGGTGCGCAGCACCGACTGCGACTGCTGGTTGGCGGAGGGTTCTCGGCGCGCCAGGCCCTGCACGGCATCGGCCAGCGCGCGCGGGGATTCCGGTTCGCGCAGCACCACCAGCGCGCCGCTGGGCTCCTCGGCAATGCGCTTCATGGCCTCGCGCAGCGTCCAGGCACGCGTGTCACTGCGCACGCCCAGCACATCGCGCAGCGTGTCGGCCACATGCACGCGCACCAGCGGCAGCGTGCCGCCGCGCAGCTCGCCGCGGGTCAGAACCAGGTGCAGGTCGCGATGCACGTGGTCTTCGTAGCAATAGAGCTCGAACTCGCCGAACTCGGTCTGCACGCGCCGCTGCGCGATGCGCTCGACGCTGCGTTCGGTGCGCAGGCGATAGCGGATCAGGTCGCGGATGGTGCCGATGCGCAGGCCATGCTGGCGCGCGAAGGTTTCCAGTTCCGGACGGCGCGCCATCGTGCCATCGTCATTCATGATCTCGACGATCACTGCCGCCGGCGTCAGTCCCGCCAGGCGCGCCAGGTCGCAACCGGCCTCGGTATGGCCGGCGCGCGTCAGCACGCCACCGGGCTGCGCCATCAGCGGGAAGATGTGGCCGGGCTGCACCAGGTCCTGCGGTTTCGCGTCCTCGGCCACCGCGGTGCGCACGGTGTGCGCGCGGTCATAGGCGGAGATGCCGGTGGTGATGCCCTCGGCCGCCTCGATCGAGACGGTGAAGTTGGTGCGGCCGAGCCGGTCGGTGTCGCTGACCATCAGCGGCAGGCGCAGCTGCGCGCAGCGCTCGCGGGTCAACGTCAGGCAGATCAGGCCACGGCCGTAACGGGCCATGAAGTTGATGTCCTCGGGACGCACCATGGAGGCCGCCATCACGAGGTCGCCCTCGTTCTCGCGGTCCTCGTCATCCATGATGACAACCATGCGGCCTGCGGCCAGGTCGGCAAGGATGTCCTCGATGCTGTCGAAGGGGCTGTCGGGTGTTTCCACGAGGCGGGGGCCGGCGCTCATGGCGCGCATTGTACCAGCCGCGCGCGCCCTGCTCCGGGGCAACACCCGGCCATCAGCTGATGCGGCCCGCGAAGGGGCCGCCGGCTAGTAGTCGAAGGTCTCGACCATCATCCGCAGGTCGGTGGTGCCGGAGGACGGCACGTCGAACTCGCGGGAGTAATTGGCGCGGGTCTCGGCGTGGTACACCGTGATCCGCACCCGCTCCGGCACGCCGGCGAAGGACACGCGCCCGAACACGTCGGTGAAGGCCGCCGTGCGGAAATAATCCTTGTGGTCGTTGATGCCTTCGAGATCGACGCGGGCCTGGCGCAGCGGGAATCCGCCGTAGTCGACCACGGTCAGCATCACCCGTCCGGTATGGAAATTGGCCTTCTGGGTGGACAGCGGCACGGGCGAACTGGCCGGCGGGCGGGCCGCGCAGCCCGCCAGGGCGATACCCAGCACCAACGCCGCAAGCCCCAGGGCGCGACGAGACGGCTCAGGGAAACGCATGGAAATACCCTCCGGTTGAGGTTCCGCCAGCGTACACCCGGCGGACGAAGCCGGAAAGTGCATGATGCGCCGCAGTATCAGGCCTGCAGCGCGCGCTGGACATAGCGCGCCAGCAGGTCCACTTCCAGGTTCAGTGACTGCCCCGGTGCCGCATTGCGGAAGGTGGTGACCTCGACAGTGTGGGGAATCAGGTTCACGCCGAAACGGCTGCCCTGCACCTCGTTGACCGTCAGGCTGACTCCGTTCAGCGCGACCGAACCCTTGGCGGCGATGTAACGCGCCAGCTGTGGCGGCACCTCCACGCCGACGCGCAGCGAACGCGCGTCGGTGTGCAGGTCGGTGATGCGGGCCACGCCATCGACATGGCCGCTCATGAAATGCCCGCCGAGCGGATCTCCGGCGCGCAGCGCGGCCTCGAGGTTCACCACGTCACCGGCTTTCAGCTCGCCCAGCGTGGTCAGCGCCAGCGTCTCGTTCGAGACATCGGCAACGAAATGGCCGTCGTTCCATTCGACCACGGTCAGGCACACGCCGCTGACGGCGATGCTCTCGCCGATGGCCAGGCGCACCGCTTCGACTTTCTCCGCCAGCGCCGAGGCATCCAGCGTCAGCCGCAGGTCACCGCCGCGCGTTTCCGCCGCCGCCACCACACCCAGTGCCTGCACGATTCCCGTGAACATGATTCAGTCCTTCAGCAGGGTGAGGCGCAGATCATCGCCCACCGTCTTGATATCCGCGATGCGCAGTTTCAGGCGCGCATCCAGCTGTGGAAGCGGCGGGATCTGCACCAGCGCGCGCGCATCCGGTCCCAGCAGCGTCGGCGCCAGGTACAGCACCAGCTCGTCGAACAGGCCCTCGGCCACGAAGGCCCCGGCCAGCACCGCGCCGGCTTCCACCCACACTTCGTTGGCGCCGCGCCCTGCCAGCAGTTTCAGCACCGCGCGCAGGTCGGGCCGGCCTGCGCGCGCGGGCACGATCTCCACCTGCACGCCCTGGCATTCGAGCGAGCGGCGGCGCGCTTCATCGTCCTGCACGCCCAGCACCAGCACCGTGCCCTCGCGCTGGATCACGCGCGAATCCGACGGCGTGCGCAGCCGCGAATCGAGGATCACGCGCATCGGCTGGCGGTTGCTCTCCGGGATGCGCACGTTCAGCGCCGGATCATCGGCGAGGATGGTGCCGATGCCGGTCACGATGGCCGAGCTGCGCGCGCGGCCGTACTGCGCATCGGTGCGCGCGGTCTGCGACGTGATCCAGCGGCTCTCGCCACCGGCCAGCGCGGTGCGGCCGTCGAGGCTTGCCGCCAGCTTCACCCGCACATAAGGCATGCCTTCGCGGCGGCGGCGGAAATAACCGGGATTCAGCGTCGCGGCTGCATCGGCCAGCAGCCCGGACTCGACCTGGATGCCGTGCTCGCGCAGGCGGGCGGCGCCACGGCCGCTGACCTCGGGATTCGGATCGTCCTGCGCGTACACCACGCGCGCGACGCCGGCGGCGATCAGTGCATCGGCGCATGGCGGCGTGCGGCCGAAATGACTGCAGGGTTCCAGCGTCACATAGGCGGTGGCACCGCGGGCCCGCTCGCCGGCAACGGCCAGCGCGGCAGGCTCGGCATGCGGGCCACCGGCGCGCTCGTGCCAGCCCTCACCCACCACCTCGCCATCGCGCACCAGCACGCAGCCGACGCGCGGATTCGGGTCCGTGGTGTAGAGGCCGCGGCGGGCCAGTTCCACCGCGCGCGCCATCGCGGCGCGGTCGGCGTCGCTGAATCCGTCCTGCATTTATTTGTCGCCCTTGGGATCCGTGGTCACGCCGGGCAGCACCAGCTGGTCCTGTCCGGGCGACGGGTTGCGACGGCGCTGGCCGCGGTGCATGCGTTCGATCTCCTGGCGGAAGGCTTCCACGTCCTGGAAGCTGCGGTACACCGAGGCGAAACGCACATAGGCCACTTCGTCGAGCTGGTGCAGTTCGTCCATCACCATCTCGCCGATCACGCGCGAGGGCACTTCCCGTTCGCCCAGCGCGCGCAGGCGGTGGCTGATGCGCGAGATGGCGGCGTCCAGCTGCTCGCTGCCCACCGGCCTTTTCTCCAGCGCGCGTTCCATGCCGGCGCGCAGCTTGGCTTCGTCGAAATGCACGCGCCGCTGGTCGGACTTCACCACCAGCGGCATTACCAGCTCGGCGGTTTCGAAGGTGGTGAAACGCTCGCCGCACGACAGGCACTCGCGGCGGCGGCGGACCTGCGCCCCGCCACCGGCGAGGCGCGAGTCCGTTACCTTGGTTTCTTCATGACCGCAGAAGGGACAGTGCATCGGTTTCCGCGCTCATGAACCAGCCCTTCAGGCGCCCGACTTCGTGTACACCGGGAAGCGGCGGCACAGCGCCGCGACCTCGCCGCGCACGCGCGCGACCACCTCGGGCGCACCCTCGGCGTCGATGATGTCGGCGATCCAGCCGGCCACCTGCACCATCTCGGCTTCCTTGAAGCCGCGCGTGGTCGAGGCCGGCGAGCCGATGCGCAGGCCGCTGGTGACCGTCGGCGGGCGCGGGTCGTTCGGCACCGCGTTCTTGTTCACGGTGATGTGCGCCTGGCCGAGCGCCGCGTCCGCGTCCTTGCCGGTCATCGCCTTGTCCGACAGGTCGAGCAGGAACAGGTGGTTGTCGGTGCCGCCGGAGACCACCTTGTAGCCGCGGCGCTGGAAGGCACCGGCCATCGCGCGCGCGTTGGCCACGACCTGCTGCTGGTATTCCTTGAACTGCGGCTGCAGCGCCTCCTGGAACGCGACCGCCTTGGCGGCGATCACGTGCATCAGCGGGCCGCCCTGGTTGCCCGGGAACACCATCGCGTTGAGCTTCTTCTCCAGGTCCGGGTTCGAGCGCGCCAGGATCAGGCCGCCGCGGGGGCCGCGCAGCGTCTTGTGCGTGGTGCTGGTGACCACGTCGGCGAACGGCAGCGGGTTCGGATACAGGCCGGTGGCCACCAGGCCCGCCACATGCGCCATGTCGACCAGCAGCCAGGCGCCGACCGCATCGGCCACGCGGCGGAAGCGCGCGAAGTCGAGCGCGCGCGAATAGGCGGAGAAACCGGCCACGATCAGGCGCGGTTTTTCGGCCTGGGCGACCGCTTCCATCTGGTCGTAGTCGATGCGGCCGTCATCGGCCTTCAGGCCGTAGCTGACGGCACGGTACAGCTTGCCGGAGAAATTGACCTTCGAGCCATGCGTGAGATGGCCGCCGTGGTCGAGGCTCATGCCGAGGATGGTGTCGCCCGGGTTCAGCAGCGCCATGAAGGCGGCGGCATTGGCCTGGCTGCCCGAATGCGGCTGCACATTGGCGTAGTCGGCGCCGAACAGGCGTTTGGCGCGATCGATGGCCAGCTGCTCGACCACGTCGACGTTCTCGCAGCCGCCGTAATAGCGCTTGCCCGGATAGCCTTCGGCGTACTTGTTGGTCAGCACCGAACCCTGTGCCTCGAGCACCCGGGGGCTGGCGTAGTTCTCCGACGCGATCAGCTCGATGTGTTCTTCCTGGCGGACGCGCTCGGCCTGCATGGCACGCGCCAGATCGGGGTCAAAACGTTCGATGGTCATCGACTCGGAATACATGGAAGACTCTTGGGGCTCCAGCAAAAAGGCGCCCATGTTACCGAATTTCCGGATTCAGGCGGCCAGCAGCGATTCCACCACGGCGTTCCAGCCGGCGGCGATGTTGCCGCGGTCATAACCCCCGCCGCCCAGCGCCAGCACCCGGCCGTGGCCGAGCCGGTCGGCCAGCCGGGCAAGATCCGCCGCGGCGCGGCCATGGCAGGCCGGCGTGAGCTTCAGGTGCGCCAGCGGATCGCCGCCGAGGCTGTCCGCCCCGCATTGCAGGATGAAGAAATCGGGGCTGAAAGCTTCCAGGTGGGCCATCACGCGGCCCCAGGCGGCCTCGAACTCGGCCTCACCGGCTGACGGCGGCAGCGGAATGTTCAGCTTGGTGCCCTGCGCCGCGCCGCTGCCGGCCTCCTCCGCCCTGCCGGAACCGGGGTACAGGAAACGTCCGTCCTCATGCAGGTCGGCGAACACCACATACGGGTCGGACTCGAATGGATAGAACACGCCATCACCATGGTGGGCGTCGATGTCGATGTAGGCCACGCGCGCCACGCCGGCGGCGCGCAGGGTCTCGATCAGCACGCCGCAGTCATTGAAGATGCAGAAGCCGGCGGCGCTGTCGCGCGCCGCGTGGTGCAGGCCGGCGATGGGCACGAAGGCGCGACGCGCCTGGCCCGAAAGCAGCGCCGCGGCGGCATTCAGCGTCGCGCCCACCACATGCGCCGCGGCCTCGAAGCAGCCGCGCCAGGCCGGCGTGTCACCGGCGTCGAGCGCGCCGGTGCCATCCATCGAGCGGTCGCGCACCCTGGCCACGTAGCGCGGCGTGTGGAAGCGCAGCAGTTCCTCGTCGCTGGCGGCGCGCGAAGTGCGCAGCAGGCAGCGGGAATCAAGCCCGCGGGCGCGGAACTCCTTCAGGAAGGCCTCGAGCCGGTCCGGCCCGAAGGGATGGCCATTGGGAAAACCATATCGGCCGATCGCCTCGTCGGCGATCACCAGCACGCGGCCCTGCTCCGGGGCCTTTGTCAAAAGGGCGTCCAAGGCCCCGGGAGATTATCATTGGGGGATGGCCCAATACATCTACACCATGAATCGCGTCTCGAAGGTGGTGCCGCCGAAGCGCACCATCCTGCGGGACATCTCGCTGTCCTTCTTCCCCGGCGCCAAGATCGGCGTACTCGGCCTCAACGGCGCGGGCAAGTCCACCCTGTTGCGCATCATGGGCGGCGTCGACAAGAACTTCGACGGTGAAGCGCGCGCGCAGACCGGCATCCGCGTCGGTTACCTGCCGCAGGAACCGCAGCTCGACGAGAAGCAGACCGTGCGCGAGGCGGTGATGGCAGGCCTCGGCGATGCCTTCAAGAAGCTGCAGCGCTTCAACGAGATCAGCGAGAAGTTCGCCGAGCCGATGTCGGACGACGAGATGAACGCGCTGCTCGAGGAACAGGCGAAGCTGCAGGACGCCATCGACGCGGCCGGCGGCTGGGAACTGGAGCGCAAGCTCGACATCGCCGCCGACGCGCTGCGCCTGCCCGACTGGGACGCCGTGATCGGCAAGCTCTCCGGTGGCGAGAAGCGCCGCGTGGCGCTGTGCCAGCTGCTGCTGTCGGCGCCCGACATGCTGCTGCTCGACGAGCCCACCAACCACCTCGACGCCGAGTCGGTGGCGTGGCTCGAGCGCTACCTCGAGGAATATCCCAGCACCGTGATCGCGGTGACGCACGACCGCTACTTCCTCGACAACGTCGCCGAGTGGATCCTCGAGCTCGACCGCGGCCATGGCATCCCGTGGCAGGGCAACTATTCCTCCTGGCTCGAACAGAAGGAGAAGCGCCTGCAGCAGGAAGAGCGCCAGCAGGAAAGCCTGAAGAAGATGCTCGAGAAGGAACTGGAGTGGGTGCGCTCGAACCCGAAGGCGCGCCAGGCCAAGAGCAAGGCGCGCCTTGCGCGCTTCGAGGAACTCTCCTCGCAGGAATTCCAGAAGCGCAACGAGACCAACGAGATCTACATCCCGC
>CAYNEX010000058.1:0-16138 GCA_964396335.1 uncultured Steroidobacteraceae bacterium
CTGCACACCGGGACGGGGGTAAGACGAACGAATCGGGTCAAGCGGAAATCGGCGCCCGCTCAGCGCGCCGGCGCGGGATGGCCATCGGCCTGCGCGCGGATGAACTGCAGCACCGGCTCCGACAGGGTCGTGTCCTCCGTGCCGATCGAATAGGCCTCTGACAGATGCGAATGGCCGGGCAGCTGCAGCGCAACCACCGGCAGGCCGCCATCACGACGGCCCTGCACCAGCTGTTCGGTGTCGGGCAGGAAGGTCGGCGGATCAAGTTCCGCCCACACCACCATCATCGGCAGTGGCAACGTGACCAGGCGCGGCAGCGAGGAGCGGGCCGCGTACTGCGCGGCATCCTCGCCGTAATAGTGGCTCCACATCGTCGCCTCGGGATTGGTCAGGTCGTAGATGCCGGACATCAGGATGGCCGCCCTGACTGGCGTTTCAGGCGTACGGGCAAGATAATCCGCGACGTGTGCGGCGCCGGAGGAATGGCCCCACAGGATCACCTTCGAGGCATCACCGCCCCACTCCGCCGCATGCGCGCGCACCCAGTCCACCACGCGCGCAATATCCTCCGCACCGGCCGGCCAACCGACCTCAGGCGCAAGCCGGTACTGGATGGTGACTCCCACCAGGCCGTTCTCCGCCGCCCAGTAGCCGATGTTGTCGTAGAACGGCGAATCCGGCGCGTTGCGATACGCGCCGCGGAAGCCGCCACCATAGGCGTAGACCAGGATGGGTTTGCCGGCGCTGCCGGCATCACGCGGCGTGAACACGTCGGCGCGATGCTTCGGATCCGGGCCATAGGCCTGTTCACGCTGCACCTCGACGCCCGGATGCGTGCGGCCGGCATGCAGGGGCGCGTACAGGGCTGACGTCCGTGCGCCATCGATCTGCGGTCCGATTTCGCGCAGCGCCTGCGCCACATCGGCCGGAATGCCGGCCTGCGGCGCGGCTGCGGCAACCGGTGCTTCATCCCGTGACGAGGAGCAGGCGCCGAGGCACAGCAGCGCCATGGCCGCCAGGCCGGTCTTCCAGGTGGAAACGCGCAGCGACATGAGCGCTGCATCAGTCTGGCGGCCACTGCCGCTGCAATTCGCGTTGTGCATCACGCTACTTTCTCGCGAAGGTGATTTCCTGCACAACGATTGTTGCGGCAGCCTTTCCTGTGGGATCAGGCCGCCGGAAAAAGAAAGGACCGCCGGGCCTCACACCCGGCGGTCCTGTTACCCGCGTGGGAAGGGCTGGATCAGTCCAGCTCACCCGCGCCGGGGCTGCTCGAATCAGAGTCCGCGTCAGCGCCACCCATGCCGGAGCTGCTGCTGTTCGGCGAGCTCGAGTCCGCGCCACTGGAAGAACCCGGCGTCGTGGAGGAACCCGGCGTGGTCGCACCCGGCGAACCAGGCGAACGCGGCGAGCCCGGTGAGCCGACGCCCGGCGTCGCGCCCGACGAACCCTGGCTCATCTTGGCAAACTCGGATTCAGACAGGTAACCGTCGCTGTTTGCATCCAGTGTCGAGAATGACGAACGCAGCGACGAGTGCGATTGCGCTTCAGCCGAAGAGATGCGGCCGTCGCCATTGGTATCGACGGTGCTGAACTGCAGCGAGGCCGAACCACCCTGCGAGGCCCCGCCAGCGGGAGCCGGTCCTCCGGCGTCCTGGGCGAAGGCCATACCGGCGGCGAGGGACAATGCGAACGTTCCGATGATTGCGCGCTTCATGGATTTCTCCTCCTGCAAGCTCGAGAAAATTCTCGGACTCCACCTTGCCTGCCGCCACGCAGGGGGGAAGTCGGAGGGCGCGCCCTTCAGCTTGTCGGCAGGATGATGACGTCGGCACGGGCCGACATCCGCATCACGATTCGACCAGCAGGATGTCGCCGGCAGAACGTGCGTAATCCATGGCGTACGCCAGCTCACCGGGCGTGCTGGCATGCAGGTGCAGCAGCGGTTGGCCGGCCTGTACTTCCTCGCCCAGGCGCACTTCCAGGTGCAGGCCCGCAGCGGGACTCTCCGGTGCGCCGCACAGCTTGGCCAGGCGCGCCAGCTTGCGGTTGTCGATGCGCGTCAGGTAACCACCGCGCATCGACACCAGCGGCTCCACGAAGGCGGCCCGCGGCGGTTCACGCAGGCCTCCCTGTGCGTTGCAGATGCGCTGGAACTTGTCCCAGGCGCGCCCTGAATCAAGCGTGGCGATCGCCAGCGCCTCTCCGGCGCCCGCTGCCGACGCTCCGCCCAGTTCGAGTACCGCACCGGCAATGCGCACCGCGCGCGCGCGCAGGTCGGCCGGCGCCCGCGGCTCATTGCGCAGCACCGCCAGCACGTCAAAGGCTTCCAGCGCGGGCCCGATACCACGTCCCACCGGCTGCGTGCCATCGGTGAATTCGCAGCGCAATGTCAGGCCGAATCCTTCGGCGGTCTGGCGCAACTGCCCGGCCAGGCGCTCCGCCGCTTCCTCGCTGCGCACCTTGGCCGTGGGACCCACCGGCAGGTCGATCACCACATGCGTGGCGCCGGCGGCAATCTTCTTCGACAGCACCGAGGCGATCATCTGGCCCTCGGTATCAATGTCCAGCTCGCGCTCGATGCGTACGAACAGGTCGTCGGCAGGGCTGAGCAGCATCGCGCCGCCCCAGGCCAGGCAGGCTCCCTCGGCTTCCACCACCCGCCTCAGCGTTGCCAGGTCCAGCTCCACCGGCGCCAGCGTCGCCATGGTGTCGGCGGTTCCCGCCGGTGAGGTGATCGCGCGCGAGGAGGTCTTGGGCATGATCAGGCCGCAGGCGGCGACGATCGCCACCACGATCGGCGTGGTGCGGTTGCCCGGCAGCCCGCCGATGCAGTGCTTGTCGACCACCAGCGGTGCCGGCCAGCTCAGGCGATCGCCGGCCTCCACCATCGCACGTGTCAGCGCCATGGTTTCGCGTCCGTCCATCGGCAAGGCAGCGGTGGCCGTCAGGAACGCCGCCAGGTGCACGTCGGTGTAACGGCCGGCCACCACGTCGCGCACGATCGCGGACATGTCCGCCGCGGTCAGCCGCTGTCCATGGATGCGGCGACGCACGCCGGCGAGTGATTCGAGCACCGGGGGATGGCGCACCAGCACCGTGTCGCCCTCCTCGAGGTGCAGCGCATTCCACGCGGCCTCGGAGAGCGCGACCTGGTCGGATTGCAGGGCCGGATCATCGGTCTGGTACAGCATGGCCTGCACCTCGCCGCCGCGGGCCTGCACCAGCACCTGGGAGCGCGGCGAGAGGCCTTCGGAATGCGCCACGTGGCAATCACGCCGCATCACCACGATGGACTGGTGCTGCGCATGCAGGCGCATGCGGATGGCGCGCAGTTCCGGCGGCGCAAGGCCCGGGACCACCGCGCTCAAAGCGTGAATTCCTCGTTCAGCAGCGGCACGGTGGCTTCCCACTGCAGCTCGCGGCCGATGCGCTCGCGCAGCGCCTCGGAGGCATCCGGCTCGCCATGCACGATGAAGATGCGCTGCGGTGGCCGCCTGAATCCGCGCAGCCAGCGGATCAGCTCATCCGAATCGGCATGCGCGGACAGCCCGGGAATCTCGGTGACCTCGGCACGCACCGGGATCCACTGGCCGTGGATGCGCACCTCGGTGGCCCCGTCCAGCAGCTTGCGGCCGCGCGTGCCGGCCGCCTGGAAGCCCGAGAACAGCAGGGTGTGCCGCGTGTCGGTGGCGAAGGCGGCGATGTGGTGCAGCACCCGCCCGCCGGTGGCCATGCCGCTGGCCGACACGATCACCTTGGGCTCCTTGTCGGCCGACAGGCGCTTGGATTCCTCGATGTTGCTGACGTAATGCACGGCCGCGCAGGCCGCCTCGTAATCGCCCTTCTGCAGTTTGTGCTCGGCTGAGTGGCGGTAGAGCATCTCGCTAGCACTGGCGGCCATCGGGCTGTCGAGGAACACGCGCAGGTTCTTCAGCGCAGGCCGGTCGCGGATGCGCCAGAGGAAATACAGCAGCGACTGCGCCCGGCCGACGGCGAAAGCCGGGATCACCACGGTGCCGCCGCGCGCGACGGTGCGCTCGACGATGGCGCCCAGCACTGCCACGGGATCGTCGGGCGGATGATGGCGGTTGCCGTAGGTGGATTCGATCACCACGCAGTCAGCCTCGGGCACCGGCTCCGGATCGTGCATCACCGGGTCGTTGTAACGACCGAGGTCGCCGGAGAACACCAGCCTGCGTCCGCCGATGTCGACCTGGGCGGTGGCCGCGCCGAGGATGTGCCCGGCGCGGCGGAAAGTCAGCGTCGCATCACGATGCAGCTTGTATTCCCGGTGCAGCTTCACCGTGTCGATGGCCTTGATGGCGCGCTCGGCATCATGCTGGTCGTACAGCGGCAACGCCGGGTGGTGGCGCGAGAAACCGTGGCGGTTGGCCAGGTCCGCGTCGCGCTCCTGCAGGTGCGCGCTGTCCCGCAGGATCAGTCCCGTCACCTCGCGCGTCGCCGGCGTGGCAAGGATGCGCCCGGAAAACCCATCGCGCACCAGCCGGGGCAGGTAGCCGGAATGGTCCAGGTGCGCATGCGTCAGCACCACCGCATCGATGCTGCGCGCCTCGATCGGCAGCTTCTTCCAGTTGGTCTCGCGCAGGTTCTTCAGGCCCTGGAACAGGCCGCAATCAACGAGGATGCGCGAGTCGCCATGGGTGACCAGGTGCTTCGAACCGGTGACGGTTCCGGCGCCGCCGAGGAATGTCAACGTGGTCATCAACTTTCCGCGTGGCGGCGCAGCGCGGCGGCGAACAGCGGCGCCAGCCCGATGCCGTTGCTGGCATGCGGGACCGAATCGGTGGAGGTGATGCGCCGGCACAGCGGGGAGAGGGTCTGCCATGCGTCACCGCCGAACAGCGCATGCACCACCACGCATTCCGGCGGCGCGAATCCCTGCTTGGCCAGTTCGCGCGCGGCCACCGCCATCGTGCGGCCCGAGGAGGCGATGTCATCCACCAGCACCGGCTGGTGCCGCCGGTATTCGCCGAGGTCCGGCAGCGTGATCTCCACGTTGCGGTCGCCGTGGCGCAGCTTGCGCAGCACCGCATGCGGCGCGCCGATGCGCCGGGCGATGACGCCGGCCCATTGTTCGCTCTCCTCGTCCGGGCCGATGACCAGCGGCGATGGCACATTGGCCGCGATCCAGTCGGCCAGCAGCGGCGCGGACTGCAGCGTGTCCGGATTCAGCGTGTACAGCGCCTCGAGGCTGGGATGCCGGTGCAGGTGCGGGTCGGCGGTGACCAGCCGGTCGAACGTCGATGACACCAGGCGCGCGAAGCTCAGCGAGCTGATGCTCTCGCCGGGCTTGAAGCGCACGTCCTGCCGCATGTAGGCCAGGTATGGCGCGATCAGGTTGACCTCGGTGGCGCCGAGGTCGCGCGCGGCGTCGGCCGCGAACACCAGCCGCAGGAAGATGTCATCCGGCTGCGCCAGCGTGCACACCAGGTCGACCACGCGCCCGGCCGGATCAACCGGCAGCCGCACATAGCTTTCGCCGTCGGGAAAACGCCGGGCCTCGACATCGGCGACCTCGGCATCCAGTTCAGCCGCCAGCCGCCGTGCGAAGCCTTCGTTGCCGGGCAGCGCGAGAAGCAGCCGCCCCATCACTGCCCCGTGGGCATGCGGTGCCAGCCGCCGCGTCCGGGGCCGTACCAGTGAGTGTCCCATCCGGTGGGCTGTTCATCCTGCCGGTTCACCAGCACCGCCTGCACTTCCTGGATCAGGCCGGACTTGACCGTGAAGAATTCGCCCACGATACGGTCGAACGCCGTGACCGACGAGGCGTTGACCGCGCCGTCGACCTTGCCGAAGCGCAGGATCACCAGCACGATGCCGCGCTCCTCGTCGACCACCGGATAACGCCGGTCCCACAGGTTGCGGCCGACGAAGCTGCCACGCTCGAAGCCTTCCGCCGCGGTGACGTATTTGCCATTGCGGTACGTGCCGGTGAAGAAGGCGCCATTCTCGAATCGGCGCGTGTCCGGCATCAGGTCGGTGCGATGGTAGTCCGGCGTGCCGTTGGTCTGGAAGGCACGGAAGTAGCCATCGGCCACCGACACCAGCTTGTAGTAGGAATCGCGCTCGGCCGGCGGGATCGGCAGTTTCAGGAAATCGGAGGGTTCCTTGTCCATCTGCTCCGGTCCCCACCAGGCATCGCCGGCACAGCCCTTGTGGCAGCGGATGACCTCCAGCTCGGTGATGGCGTCATGGGCCACCTTCAGCCGCACCACTTCCATGGTCTCGGCGCCATCCTCATCGGTGATGATCACCAGCGAGCCGGTGTCACCGAGGCGCTCGTTGACGGCGTCGAAGCGCCAGCGCACGGTCTTTGCCGCCGGCCAGAACACCTGCGCCAGCGGTTTCTCGTCACCGTTGAGCGTGATGCGGGCGCGTGCCGCCTGCGGCAGCTTCGACGCATCGTTGGCCACCAGCGCCTCGTAATAAGCGTCGATGAAACGCGTCAGGCAGGCGCGGTCGCAGGTGATCGGCGCCCAGCCGCCGGGACCCGGGCCGTAATCGGCCGGCCAGGCGGAAGGCAGTGATTCATCGCGGTTGATCATTGCCGCCTGGATGTCCCAGATGATGCCCTTGCGGATCGCAAAGAACTCCGCCACCAGGCGCGTGGCCGCCTGCGCCGAATGCCGCGGCGTGACACCCTGCTTCAGGCCGAAGCGGGCGAAGCTCATCACCACGCCATACTCCTCGTCCACCACCGGGTAGCGGATGTCCCAGATGTTGCGGCCGGCGTGGAAGCCCTGGTCGAACTGTTCCGCGGCCGACATCGGCGGATTGCCGGCGAAAGGCACATCGGTGGTGCGCACGCCGTTCTCCAGCCGCAGGACGCCGGGCCAGAACGAGGCCGGGTGATAGTCGTTGGTGCCGTTGGTGTTGAAGGCGCGCCAGTAGCCCTCGGCCGCGGCCACCAGGTCGTAATAGGAATCCTGCTCGGCCGGACGGATCGGCTGGTTGAAGCTGGTGCTGGCCTTCTGCAGCGAGCTCACATCGAAGAGGCCGCCCTCCTGCTGGTTGCGCACCAGCATGGTCTCCACCTCGGTGATGCGGTTGTCCTTCACCTTCAGGCGCACCACATGGATGTACTGCGAACCGTCGGCATTGGTGACCAGCGCCTGCGTGCCGGTGTCGCCCCAGCGCGGATTGGCGATGTCGATGCGGGCCTGCACCGAGGCGGCCTGGTCCCAGAACACGCGCCGCAGGTCGACCACGTCGTCGTTCAGCGTCACCCTGGCCTGCGGCGCCAGCGGCACGCGCGAGGGATCGTTGGCGATCAGGCCATCGAAATACGCATCGACGAAACGCGTCAGGCAGGCGCGGTCGCAGGGATGGGTCACGTTGCGCTGGTTCTGCGCCAGCGATGGTGCGGCGGCGAGCGCCAGCATCACCATCGAGGCGAATGCCCCTGCCCCGCTCCTGCGTATCAGAATCATCATCACAGCCCCCTTCATGCGACGCTTTTGCTGCGCGCCGTCCTCGTTCATTATGCGTCAGGTCCGAGCCACACCGCAGCGCACATGTTTGCCCGACTCGACCATTTCCTGGTGATGACCCACGACGTGGATGCCACGCGCGATTTCTATCGTGACGTGCTGGGATTCGCCGAGGGTTTCCGGCCGGACCTGGGTTTCCTCGGCCACTGGCTGTACCTGGGCGAGGTGGCGGTGATCCACATCGCCGACTGGGACAGCTACACCGCGCACAGCAGGCGGCTGGGCATCCCGGTGACCACGCCGGCGCCGGGCACCGGCGCGCTGGATCATGTGGCCTTCAATGCGCCCGCTTCGCAATACCCGGTGCTTAAGCAACGGCTCGAAGAGCGGGGACTGCGCTACCATCCGCACGACTCACCCGGCATCGGGCTGCGGCAGATCTTCCTCGACGACCCGAACGGGCTGAAGCTGGAACTGAACTTCTGGGAGCGTTGACCGCGGCGCCCCGGGGACGCCGCGGTCCGGACCGGATCAGTTGCCGGGCGCGCGTGCCGGCGCGGGCGCCGGGGCCGGAGTCACCGGCGGGGGCGGCGTGATGCCGCGCGCGGCCAGCATTTCATGGATCACCTCGGCCACTTCCGGATGCGGCTCGGGGCCGGAGGTGCCGGGGCGCGCAGCCGTGCCGGTGCGGCCTTCGGCGATGTCCAGCGGCGTGGCGCCACTGCGATCCTTCGCCAGCAGGTCTGCGCCGCGCTCGCCGAGGAAACGCACCAGGTCCTTCATGTCGAGGCGTGCGGCGAAATGCAGCGAGGCCTGGCCGTTCGGGGCGGCGCGATTGATGTCGGCGCCGGCCTCGAGCAGCAGGCGTGCGGTCTCGATGCAGTGCTGTTCGTTGCGGAAGCGCCCGCGGGTGTCGGTGATCGCCCAGTTCATGCCGGCCACCACCAGCAGCGGCGTGGCGCCGAGGCTGTTCGGCAGGTCGACCGACGCGCCTGACTCCAGCAGCAGCTTCGCGGCCGGAACGTCACAGGACTTGGCGGCGCGCAGCAGCGGCGTCGAACCCACGGTCAGCACCGAGTCGCCACCGCGGTCCGGACCCAGCAGGCGGTACGGCGGGAACAGCTTCAGCTGCATGTCGAGGTTGGCGCCGCGGTCGATCAGCATCTTCGCCACTTCCAGCGGCGTGGTGCGATCGTCCGAGGGACGGTCCGGACGGCCGCCGCGCGGCGTGGTGTTGTAGTCGATCGCCGAATAAAGCGGCGCGCGGCCCCACACATCCCAGCGGTTCACGTCCGCGCCGCCTTCGATCAACACCTTCGCGGTGTCGAAGCGCGCGTTGAGGATGGCCATCAGCAGCGGCGAGATGTTCTCCGGGTCGGTCAGGTCGATATCCGCCCCGCCCTTCACCAGCTCGTCGGCACAACCCGGGCAGCCCTCGCGCGCCGCCAGCAGCAGCGCGGTCCAGCCGCCGGGCGGGCGCCACTGGCGACGCGGTTCGGCGGTCACGCGCCGATCCCAGTTGCGCAGGTACGAGACCGCGTCCGGGTCGGCGCCGGCCTTGATCAGGTATCGCACCATCTCCGGGTTGCGCTGCGCGGCGGCCCACATCAATGCCGTCTGGCCACGCCATTGCTCCACCGCGTTGACGTCGGCGCCGGCCTTCACCAGCACCTCGGCCGCGTCGACCTTGCCGGTGCGCGCCACCGTCATCAGCACGGTCTCGCCTTCGTCGTTCTTCGTGTTCGGGTCGGCGCCGGCCTTCAGCAAGGTGCGCAGCATCGTCGCGTCGCCACGGACCGCCGCTTCCTGCAGCGGCGTGGAGCCGTAGTCATTGCGCGCGTTCGGGTCGGCACCGGCCTTCAGCAGCCGTTCGACCAGCTCCTGCTGCCCATGGTAGGCGGCGAAGTGCAGCGCCGTGGTGCCGTCGGACTTGCGCGCCTTCACATCGGCGCGTTTCTTGATCATCTGCAACGCTGCGGCGGAATCGCCTTCCTGCGCCACATCCAGCAGGCTCCGCGTTTCCGCGAAAGCAAGGGCCGGCAGCAGCGCCAGCAGCAATCCCACACGCAACTTCACGTGATCAGACCTCGGTGAACTTCATGTTGCTGTCGCCGAAACTCTCCATCGGCACGCCGATGCGGTCGAGGATCGTCAGGTGCATGTTGGCGATCGGCGTCTTGTCCGGGTAGCGCAGGTGGCGGTTGCCCTTCAGCCTGCCGGCGCCACCACCCACGATCGCCATCGGCAGCGGGAAGTGGTTGTGCGCGTTCGAGTCGCTCATGTTGCTGCCGAACACCAGGATGGAGTTGTCGAGCATGTTGCCGTCGCCATCGGGCAGCGACTGCAGCTTGCCGACGAACTTCGCGAACTCGCCGGTGTTCCAGGCCTGCACCTTGGCCAGGTTCGCCAGCTTGGTCGGGTTGTTCGCGTGGTGCGAGAGCGGATGGAAGGCATCCGGGATGCCGATGAAGTTGTACGGCTGGTTGCTCACCTCGGCCGCCATCATGAAGCTGACCACGCGCGTCAGGTTGGCCTGCCAGGCCAGCGCGATCAGGTCGAACATCAGGCGCACGTGCTCGTCGAACTTCGAGGGAATGCCCGAGGGCGCATCCGGCAGCTCCACCGACGACAGGTCGCGGCTTTCCAGCTGCTGCACGCGACGCTCGATCTCGCGCACCGTCGCCAGGTAGTCATCGAGCGCCGCGCGGTCGCGCGCGCCCAGGCTCTTGCGCAGGTCGCCGGCCTCGCGCGACACCAGGTCGAGGATGCTGCGGCTCTCGCGCGCCAGGCGGACACGCTCGTCGGCGGTGTCACCGGCGCCGAACAGCTGCTGGAACAGCTTGCGCGGGTTGTGTTCCATCGGCAGCGGCGTCGAGGGATCGCGGAACGAGATCGTCTTGCCGTAGCTGCAGCCGTAGTTGCGGTCGCAGGAGCCTTCGCCGCCCCGCTCCTCGGTCGCCACCTCCAGCGACGGGATCGGCGTGTCCTGGCCGATGTGCTTGGCGGCGATCTGGTCGATGGTGATGCCGCCATAGGGGTCATGGCTGATGCGCGGCGGCACGCACGAAAGCCAGGTGCCCGGCGTGATGGCGTGCACCGGCGCGGCGATGGCCGACTTGTTCTCCAGGCCGCTGATCACGGTCAGCTGCTTCTGGTAGGGCTTCAGCGGCGCAATGATCTGCGGCAGGTCGAAGTCCGGACCTTCCTTCTTCGGGGTCCACTCGTTCATCACCGCGCCATGCGGGAAGTACACGAACGCCATGCGCACCTTCGGGGCGGCGGCGGTCTGCGCCAGCGCGGTGGCGGCCGGGATCATGGCGTCGAGCAGCGGCAGCGAAACCGCATAGCCGGCACCCTTCAGCATTGCACGACGAGAGAGATGCTTTTTCGTGATGTACATGGTCCCTTACCTCGCGTTGGCCGTCGTGGTCGACGGCTTCTCCACCGGCACCTTGCCATTCTGGAATGCCGGGCTCGAAACGATCCCCAGCACCAGCGCCGAGAAACGGTAATCGTATTGGGCCGCGTCACGCACCAGCTTGCGGATCTGCGGCATGTCGTAGTACTGCACCGGGCGCCCCAGCGCGTAGATCAGCAGGTTCTCCGCCACGGTGTGCACGAACAGGTCCGGGCGCGAGGCCAGGTAGTCGCGCAGCGCGCCCACGCCATCGACCTCGGTGCCGTCGGCCAGCCGGCCGCTGGCATCGATGCGTTCGCCGGCGTCGATGTCCTTCTCGCGCCACTGGCCGATGGCGTTGTAGTTCTCCAGCGCGATGCCCACCGGGTCGATCACGTCATGGCAGCCGGCGCAGCCCTTCACCGAGCGGTGCACTTCCAGGCGCAGGCGGACGGTGAGCTGCTCGCCACCCTCCTCGCTTTCCGGGAACTGCTCCACGCCCGGCGGCGGCGCGGCCGGCGGCGTGCCCATCAGGTGCTCCAGCACCCAGGAACCGCGCACCACCGGCGAGGTGCGGTTGGCGTAGGAAGTGGCCATCAGCACCGCGCCCTTGCCGAGCAGGCCGCGCCGATAGTCCTGGTCCAGCTTCACGCGCCGCAGTTCGCCGCCGCGCACGCCGGGGATTTCGTAGTGCAGCGCCAGGCGCTCGTTCAGGAAGGTCCAGTCGGCGGTGAGCAGGTCGATGACGCTGCGGTCCTCGCCCAGCACGCTCCACACGAACTCGTACAGCTCCTGCTTGAAGGCCGGGATCAGGTCATCGGTGAAGTCCGGGAACAGCAGCGTGTCGGTGTTCACCAGGTCGAGGCCGTCGACGTTCAGCCAGCGGCTGGTGAACTGCTCGACCATGGTGCGCGCGCGCGGGTCGCGCAGCATGCGCCGCACTTCCGACTCGAGCACAGCCGGTTCCTTCAGGCGACCGGCGGCGGCCAGGTCGATCAGCTTCTCATCCGGCAGCGAGCTCCACAGGAAGAACGACAGGCGCGTGGCCAGTTCCAGGTCGCTGAGGCGGTAGATGTCGCCGGGCTTCGCGCCCTCCGGTGGCGTGTGCGCGCGGAACAGGAAGCGCGGGCTGGACAGGATGGCCATCAGGCCCTTCTGCACACCCACGTCGAACGAGCCGGCTTCCGCGCGGCCTTCGCGGAAGAAGTCCATTGCGCCGGCGATGTCGGCGTCACCCACCGGCTGGCGGAAGGCGCGCTTGGCCACCTTCGCGAAGATCTGCCTGGCGCAGGCCTCTTCTTCGTCGGCCTTCTTCGGGTAGCAGACGAACAGCTTGCGGCGGCTCGGCGTGTCGCTGACGCCGAATTTCTCGAACGGGCCCTTGATCTCGACGTTGGCGAAACGCGGACCGTCGGAGAATGCGGCACCGCTGTGGTTCTGCGCCATGCCCGTCACCGGATTGAACGCATGCAGCGTGTCGATGTGCTCGGCCGCCGTCTTCTGCTTGAAGGCCACGCCCACGGTATGTGTGCCGGCCTTCGCCTTGAAGCGGATGTTCTTGAAGCGTTCCTCGATGGCGCCGATGCCCACCGCCTGCTGCACGTCCACCGCACGCAGGTCGTCATCACCGCCCAGCTGCGCCTGGAAGACGCGCTCGCCGTCGACCGTGACGATCAGCGTGTACGGGTCGGCCACGCCCCAGACATAACCACCGCCCACCAGGCCATTGATGCTGACTTCGTATTCGCCGTCGGCCGGGAAGTAATGGCTGATGGTCAGGCCGCCACGCGTGCCCAGCGGCAGGCCGGGACGGTGGATGTACTGCTGCGCGGCCAGGTTGCCCTGGTAGACGCGACCGGTCATGCGCGCGCCGGGATTGCCCACGGCCTGGATGCTGACTTCGCGCGCCGCGGCCAGGTACTGCTCGAGGAACGAAGGCGAAACCTTCAGCACCTCGGCGACGTTGTCGAAGCCGCCGGAGAGGTCATCACGCGGCAGCAGCGCCTCGGCCTCCACCTCCATGTCGAGCAGCTCGCGGATCGCGTTGGCGTACTCGCGGCGGTTCAGGCGATGCAGCACCACCGAGCCCGGCTCGGGCGTGGCGGTGAGGGCGCGATCGAGCGTGGTCTCCATCGAGTGGATGAAGGCATTGCGCTCCTCGGGCGTGGGCTGCGGATCGCTCGACGGCGGCATCAGCGCGCCACGCATCTTGCGCACCACCTCTTCCCATACATCGCCATCGGCCGCGAGGTTGTCGCGGTCGAGCACGTCGAGCGCCAGCTCGCCGGCCCAGTCGGTGGCGTTGTGGCAGTTGCTGCAGTACTTGTCGATGAAGGCCCAGTCCTTGTCCTGCATCGAGGCCGGCACGTGGCCGGCAGGCGCGGCAGCGCCGGCTGCAAACGGCGCCGCCAGCAGCATCGCTGCCGCCAGGCCACGCCAGGTTTTGTTCATGCGGAAATTCATCGGGACCTCCCGGCAGGAGGCGCGCCCGTGGTCAGGCCTCCCATCGGATTGACCTGGTACCAGGCCGATTCATAGGCCAGTTTCAGGAACTGGGCGGGATCGCCGAGCTGCGCGTCGAATTCGGCCGTGGGATTTGTCGCCACGAACTCTTCGAAGGTGCCGCCCTTGCGGTAGTTGTCGCTCATCTTCACCAGCACCGCCTGGCCCATCTCCTGCTGCAGCTTCAGCGCCGGCAGGCCGGCCACCGGGCCGCTGCCCGGCACCAGCTGCGTGGCGTCATTGCACAGCTCACCGATGGTGCGCAGCGCGGTGTTGATGCCGCCGAGATAACCGTTGGATGCGGTGTCGACAATCGGATACCGCCCCGGCGAGAGCACGTCACCGGTGACGATGAGGTTGTCCTCGGGGAAACGCACGTAGATGTCGCCATCGGTGTGCGCCTGTCCCAGGTGGACGTATTCAATGCGGCCGCCGGCCCATTCGAAGGCCTGCGGGTCGTAATGGAAGGTGCGGTTCGGCCAGGCGTCCTTCGGCAGGCGCTTGTAGATGCGGCCTTCCCAGCGCGAATTCACGTCGGTGGTCAGCCACAGGCGCGTGTGCTCATGCGCCACCACGTCGGCGCCCTGCGCGCGCGCGGTGCTGTTGAAGCCGACCTGCGCGTGGTGCCAGTGGGTGTTGAACACGGCGCGCAGGCGCTGGCCGGGATAATTCTCCTGCAGCAGCTTCGCCAGCGCGGCCGAATCGGCAGCCGAGCCGCCATCCACCAGCACCAGCTCACCGCCGGCGGCGGCCACCACGATGTTGGCGGCGGCGCCTTCCACCAGCGAAATGCGCGGGGTCAGCGGACGCAGCGTCAACTGGGCGGTCGCGGCCATCGCGCGAGGCAGCACGCAGGCGCCCGCGAGGGCGATGCCGGCCCCCAGGAAATCGCGTCGGTGCATGGCGAAATCTGACTTCAAAAGGCTTCCCCCGAACCGTGGTTAATGCGGTGCAACATGCGTTGTCCGCCCTGATGCCCGATTGGACAACGAATTGTAGGAAAAGTTGTCCCGAACGGTGCGATCCGCAACAAAAAAATCCAGCCGGATCAGGGCTGTCTATGCGGCTGATAGACGTTTCCTATGGCCATAAGTTCCTCCCGTACGGTGGGCGTCGTGGCGTCCGGGAAGTCCGCCGGGAGGGGCTGTGTGACCGTCCCCGTGGCCGCCCATTCCACACCGCGCTGGAAAGTCACCACGAAGGCCACCGAGGCCATGGCGACCGGGTCGTGGCCCAGGGTGGTGTGGAACACCCTGCCCCGGCCCCAGTTCGAGGCCATCAGCTGGGGTTCGTGGCGGCCGGTGCCCTGGTTGGCCGGATCGGAAAAGGCGCTGGCCAGTACCGTCATGCCGCCGGGGCCGCGCAGGCCGGCGTAGAGCTCGTCCGCGCCATGCATCCACTCGGACGGCAGGTCCCGGGTAATGGGGTGGTCGGCGCGTACCGTGATGCGGAACGGGCGCCGCAGGCCGTGGCTGCCGGCAGGACCGGGGCGCGCGTCCCGCTGCAGGCGTCCGTCGCCGTCCAGGTACCAGGCTGGACCTGCGCGTTCGTCCCGGTCACGCCAGCCGCCGACACCGATCATCTCGTTGAAGGCGCGCCAGCCCGGAAAGGCATTGTCGGCCGCATGCACGACCACCAGGCCACCGCCCTGTCTCATGTAGTCCTCGAACTGCTGCTGCAGCGCGCGCGGCCAGCGGCCATCCGGAACGTCGTAGTTGAAGACCACCGCGGCGTGATCGGCGAAGCGCGGATCGAAGTTGCTGAAATCACCGCCCTCGCCCGGCGCCGTCACCACGCGCAACTCGAACAGGCCGGTTTCCTCGAGCATCCGCCGCAGCATCGGTGTGGTGGCGCGCCAGTCGTGCCAGCGATTGCTCTCGCCGTCGAGGATCATCACGGGAATGGGCCGCGGCCGGGAGGCGGTCGGATTCATGGCTGTCACGGGAAAGCAAAGACAGGACAGCGCGAATGCCAGCAGCGCGCTGGCGATGGCCTTGCTCGTCTTCGGAGTCCCCATCCGGGGATTGTCCGGGCCATCATCGAAAATTGGTAGCGGGGGCAGGATTTGAACCTGCGACCTTCGGGTTATGAGCCCGACGAGCTGCCAGACTGCTCCACCCCGCACCAGGAGGGGGCGCATCTTAGCCAATGCGCCCGGAAAAGCAAAACCTTTTTATCGCAATGCCGCGTGGGCGCGCTTCAGCCCGCCGAAACCACATAGGTGCACAGCGCCAGCAGGCGATCCGGGAAGATGCCCAGTGCCAGCACCGCCAGCGCGTTCAGCCCCAGGATCACCTTCATGCCGGTGGCATTGGCCAGCGCCGGCTGTTCGGTCGGCGCCTCGAAGTACATCAGCCAGACCACGCGCAGGTAGTAGAAGGCACCGATCACCGACGCGACCACGCCGATGATGGCGAAAGTCAGCAGGCCACTGCCCAGCAGCGCCTGGATGACATGCAGCTTGGCCCAGAAGCCCACGAAGGGCGGCACGCCGGCGGTCGAGAACATCGTGAACGCCAGGGCGCCGGCCAGCAGCGGATCACGCTGGTGCAGGCCCTTGTAATGCTCGAGCTGGTCGCCCTCGCAGCCATTGCGGCTGACCATCAGGATCACGCCGAAGGCAGCGATGGTCATCAGGATGTAGGCCAGGGTGTAGAACAGCGCCGCGCCGTAGCCGAGCTCGGTGCCGGCGGCGAAGCCGAACAGCATGAAGCCGACGTTGCCGATGGCCGAATAGGCCAGCATGCGCAGCAGGCTGGTCTGCGCGATCGCGATGACATTGCCG
>CAYNEX010000059.1:0-16027 GCA_964396335.1 uncultured Steroidobacteraceae bacterium
GGTAGAAGCGCGTCTTCTTCTCCAGCCCCAGGATGCGGATCGCCTCGAGCAGGCGCAGCGTGCCCACCGCATCGGCATTGGCTGTGTATTCCGGCGTCTCGAACGACACCGCCACATGGCTCTGCGCGGCGAGGTTGTAGATCTCGTCCGGCTGCACCTGCTGCACGATGCGGATCAGGTTGGTGGCGTCGGTCAGGTCGCCGTAATGCAGCTTCAGCCGCACGCCCTGCTCATGCGGGTCCTCGTACAGGTGGTCGATGCGGTCGGTGTTGAAGGAGGAGGCGCGGCGCTTGATGCCATGCACCTCATAGCCCCTGGCGAGCAGGAATTCCGCGAGGTAAGCCCCGTCCTGGCCCGTGATGCCCGTGATCAGCGCGGTCCTGCTCATCGTTTCCTGCCCTGCGATTTTCTTGAAGTTGCAGCGAGCCTAGCAAAGAAAAAAACCGCTCCAAGCAGGCGGAACGTTTTCGCTCTCGCGTCCTACAAATGCTTCGTCAGCGCTCCTACAGGTCCAAAAAGTGGTGTCCTACAGGTGCGCTCATGCACCACCGATACCGTGATCCGACGCGTGACGCGAGGGAATTCACTGCCCGGAGGTGGTGGCCTCGCAGCGGAGGAAAAAACAATGAATGTCAGAGCGATCTTGGTCTCATGCCTGTGGATGCTGTGCGCCGGCGGCGCGTGGGCGCAGGAAGCGGGCTACCAGGTACAGCCGGGCGACATCCTCGCCGTCTCGGTGTGGAAGGAGCCGGAGCTGCAGAACGACGCGGTGCTGGTCCGGCCCGACGGCATGTTCTCCTTCCCGCTGGTGGGCCAGGTCGATGCGCGCGGCAAGACTGTCGCCGAACTGCAGCAGTTCATCACCGAAGGGCTGGGGCGGTTCATCGCCGACCCGGTGGTCACCGTCGCCATCAAGGAAGTGCGCGGCAACAAGGTGTATGTCATCGGGCAGGTGAACAAGCCCGGCGAGTTCATCGTCAATCCGCGGGTCGATGTGATGCAGGCGCTGAGCATGGCCGGCGGCACCACGGCCTTCGCCTCGCTGAACAACATCATCATCCTGCGTCGCAATGGCGACCGTCAGACCACCATGCCCTTCCGCTACCAGGAAGTGGCCAAGGGACGGGACCTGGACCAGAACATCACGCTGCAGAGCGGCGACGTGGTCGTGGTGCCGTGAGCGCCATGCCGCGCCTGAAAATCCCGCGCACGCTGCTGGCCGCGGCCTGCGTGCTGGCGGCGCCGCTGGCGGCCGCCGCCGACTGGCGCTTCAACCCGCAGGTCGAAGTCGGCGCGATGACAGACAGCAACCTGCGCCTGTCCGAGACCGGCGGGGACATCAGCGTGGCCGGCGGCTTCACCGCCGCGCGGCTGGAGTTCCAGGGCGTGACCCCGCTGGCCAGTTTCAGCTTCACCCCGCGCGTCGAGGCGACCTGGTTCCCGGACGACAAGGACCAGGACTACGTCAATGGCGGCGCCGGGATCGCGTGGCTGCGGCGCAGCCAGAAGGTCTCCAGCCGCTTCCAGGCGGATTTCGACCGCTCCGTCAGCATCACCGGCAACCGCGCGGGCGTGCCCGGCGAGGGCGGCGACCTCGGCGATCCGCTCGATGACGGCGATTCCGGCGTGCTGGACCACAACCGCATCGAGACCCTGCGGTTGCGCGAGGCGCTGCGCCTGCAGATGACCGAACGCAATGCGCTCGAGCTCGGCCTGGGGTTCACCGACCGCGAGTTCGAAGAGCAGACCATCAATGATGAGGTCTCCTATACCGCCTGGACGGGCGATGTCGCCTGGCGCACCCAGGTCGACGAGCGTTCCTCGCTTGCGCTGCGGGGACGTGCACTGCTGTTCGATCCGGAACTGCTGCCGGTCAAGACCCGGGCGCTGGGCATCGAGGGCGAATGGGCCTACCAGGTCACCGAGCGGCTCGACGCCTACGCACGCGCGGGTGTCACGCGCACCAGCTACAACGCCGAGGTGGAGCCGGATCCGGACAGCGACACCTCCGTCATCGGCGGAGTGGGCGGCAGCTGGCAGTTGCGCGTGTCGCGCGTGCTGCTCGACCTGACCCGTTCCATCGACCCGAACTCCTCCGGCTATTCGGTGGAGCGCAGCCAGCTGCGCTTCCGCCTCGATCGGGACTTCTCCCCGCGGGTGCGCGGTTCGGTGGCGGCGCGCCTGATCTCCGATGAGGGACCGGATGGCTTCAACGATCGCAAATATGTGGTCGCCAGCGTGGGGGCCGAGTGGCGCTTCACGCGGGTCTGGTCGCTGATCGGCCGTTTCGACCACACCCGCCAGAACTATGATCTGACACCCGGCTCCGCGACCTCCAACGCGCTGCGGCTGTCGGTGAGCTACCAGCCGCGCCGGTCCGCCGAACCCAACGGCTCGCCGCTGGACTGACCATGAATACCCAACACGGAACGACCCCGATGAACGAACAGGAAACGGCCGGCCTGGGAGACTACCTGGCGTTGCTGAAACGGCGCCGTTACCTGGCGCTGGTGGTGGCGCTGGCCGGCATCGGGCTGGCCCTGGTATTCGCGACCGCACTGCCTTCCATCTACAACGCGGCGGCCGAGTTCCGCGTGTCGCGCACCTCGCTCAATGACGCCCAGCGCAACAACAACTACGTGGATGAATACGTCACGCACCTGACCCGGGACGTGATGAAGAGCCAGAACCTGCTGCCCATCGTCGAGCAGTTCGGGCTGTACCCGGAACTGGCGGACCAGCCCGGAG
Organism: uncultured Steroidobacteraceae bacterium; assembly: GCA_964396335.1. Taxonomy (GTDB): domain Bacteria; phylum Pseudomonadota; class Gammaproteobacteria; order Steroidobacterales; family Steroidobacteraceae; genus ZC4RG30. The sequence continues at coordinate 2,749 of CAYNEX010000059.1, forward strand.
CCCGGGTCGCGCGCCTCGCGCGCGACACGCATGTCGACATGGTCACGCAGAAGATCCTCGACCAGCAGAGCGGCCGCGAGCGCGAGATCTATGCCGGCTTCACGGTCGTGTATGACGCCGCCACGCCCGAGGCGGCCGCCGGGGTGCCGACGGCGCTGGCCGACGTGATGGTGCGCGTGGGCCGCGACCAGCGCGCCGAGCAGGCCGCGCGCGTGGCCGAAGTGTTCGACAAGCAGGCCGAGGATTACGGCGAACGCATCGCGAGACTCGAGCGCGAACTGGCCGAATTCAAGGAAGCCAATTACGCGGTGCTGCCCGACGCAGCCGGCCTCAATGCGGCCTCGCGCGAGCGCACCGAGCAGGAGATCGGCTCGATCGAACAGGAAATGCGCGCCCTGCAGCAGAACCGTATCTTCCTGCAGGCGCAGCTCAGCCAGGCGCGCGAGGTCGGGCCCGATACGCGCGGCCTTGCCCAGCTGCAGGAGGAATACCGCAGGAAGGGCCAGTCGTACGACGCCAACCACCCGGACATGGTGCAACTGCGTCGCCAGATCGATGCGCTCAGCAGCGGGCGGCGCGCCAGTGGCGGGTCGCTGCAGGAACAGCTGCAGAACGAGCGCGCGACCCTGGCCGAGATCCGCCAGCGCTACAGCGAAGACCACCCGGACGTGCGGCGCCAGCAGCGCGCCATCGCCACGCTCGAGGCCCGCATCGCCGCCGGCGAGACCACCGACAGCAGCGCGGTGGTCGACAACAGCTCGGCCGCGGTGGTGCAGCTGCAGACGCAGCTCAACGCCAATGCGGCGCAGATGAACTCGCTGGCCGCGCGCGCCGCCGAGCTGCGCGGTCGGCTCGGCTCGCTTGATGCGCGCATGCGCTCCACGCCGGAGGTGGAACGCGAGTACGCCTCGCTGGTGCGCAACCTCGAACTGGAGCGCGAGAAATACTCGGACCTGCTGCGCCGGGCGATGGATGCGCGCGGCGAGCAGGCCTCGATCCTGGCCGGTGCGCGCGATGCCTTCGACCTGGTGCGCACCCCGCAGGTGCCGGGCTCTCCGGCCAAGCCGCGGCGCGCGGCCATCCTGGTCATCGGGGTCCTCGCCTCGATCATCCTCGCGCTGGGCGCCGCGCTGCTGGCCGAACTGTTCGACGGTACGGTGCGCGGCCGCCGCGACATCATCGACGTGCTGGGTATCACGCCGCTGGCGGTGGTGCCCGAGATCAACACCTCGAGCATCCAGGCGCAGCGCATGCGGCGCCTGACCACCACGGCCGCGATCTTCATCGCGGCGCTGCCCATCCTCTATTTCATCGTGCGCAGCACGGCTTCCTGAAGGAAGGATCCATGAGCGTCATCGAAAGAGCCCTGCAGAAATCCCGCGGCGCCGACCTTGCGGCGCCGTTGCTGCGCACCGGGGGCAGGCCTGCGCCGCGGCCGCTGCAACCGGACCTGCCGCCCTCGGTGGAGGGCCGGCGCGCGGAGGTGAATGCGGTGCAGGCGGAACGCTGGGCGGCGCTGCTGCATCCCAGCGACCAGGGCGCGGTGCGCGCGTACAAGATCCTGCGCACGCAGCTGCTGCGTCGGCTGGAGAAAGGCGCGGGACTGGTCGCCGTCACGGCGGTCAGCGTCGGCGACGGCAAGACCGTGACTTCGATGAACCTGGCGCTGAGCCTGGCGCGCGACATCAATACCCGCGTGGTGCTGGTGGACCTCGACCTGCAGCGGCCGAGCATTGCGCGGTACCTGGGCCTCGACGCCACGGTGGGACTGGACGCCTACCTGGCCGGCAAGGCCTCGGTGAATGAAATCTTCCATGACATCGGGGTCGAGCGACTCACCATTGTGCCGACGCTGAACCCGGTCGCGGACTCCTCCGACGCATTGCGTTCGATGGCCATGCTGGAATTCTTCGAGGTGCTGCGCCGGCAGCGCTGTGTCGCGCTGCTCGACCTGCCACCGATGCTGATGGGCGATGACGTGCTGGCGCTCAGCCCGCAGGCCGATGGCGTGCTGCTGGTGGTGGGCGAGGGCAATACGCCGCGTTCGGCGCTGGCCGAGGCGCGCACGGTGCTCTCGGAGATGAACGTGCTCGGCGTGGTGCTGAACCGGTCGGCCGAGCGCGATGATGCCAAGTATTACTACTGACCGGGCGCGGCGGCGCGGAGCGGGTGCATGGCGCAGATAGCCATCCACTACCACACCGACCCGGCGGCGCGGCTGGCCAGCGGCATCGACAGTTTCATCCGCGGCATCCTGCGGCATGCCCCGGAGGACCTGCATTACACGCTGGTCGGTGCCACCACCGATGAACGCCAGCGGCCCGTGGGCCGTTACTGCGACGTCGACATCGGCGGGCGCGCCGCGCGTTTCCTGCCGCTGATCTCCATCGACAGCGAAGGCCGGCGCAGCGCCGTGCCGCAGACCGTGCGGTACACCGCCGCATTGTCCCGCCACGCGCTGCGCGGCGGCCTGAAGCGCTACGACATCCTCGACTTCCACCGCATCGAGCCGCTGCTGCTGTTCGCGCGCGACCGGCGGCCGAAGAACGTGACCCTGCACCAGGACATGGTGGTGATCCGCGATCCGCGCAGCGACATTGCCTGGCGGCACGCGCCGTGGGCGTATGAAGCCCTGGAGGCAAGGCTGCTGCGGCATGCCGACCGCGTGTTCTGCGTGCGGCGTTCGGCCGTGGACCGCTACCGCGCAAGATGGCCGCAACGGGCCGACCGTTTCGCCTTCATGCCCACCTGGTTCGACAGCGGGCGTTTCGGTGTCGGGTCGGATTCGCAGCGGACCGAAGCCCGCCAGGCGCTGCGCGCGCAATGCGGCTGGCCGGCGGATGCGCGGGTGCTGGTCTTCGTCGGCCGGCTCGACCGGCAGAAGGACCCGCTGCTGCTGCTCGAGGCGGTGGCCCCGTTGATGAAGGCGTCGCCGGACCTGCACCTGCTGATGGTCGGTGATGGCGGTCTGCGCGGCGCGGTCGAGGCGGAAATCTCCCGCTCGGGGCTGGCGACGCGCATTGCGCTGGCTGGCGCCAGGCATGGCGAGGAGATCTCGCGCCTGCTGAAAGGCGCGGATGTGTTCGTCATGTCCTCCGCCTACGAAGGCATGCCCATCGCCGTGCTCGAGGCGCTGGCCTCCGGGCTGCCGGTGGTCTCAACGCCCGTCGGCGAAGTGCCGACGCTGATCCAGCCGGGCGTCAATGGCGAGCTGGCCGCGAACATTTCAGCGCCGGGCCTGCGCGATGCCATCGCCACCCAGCTGGCGCGGCAGGGGCACCCCGGACCGGGTGCCGTGGCCGCCACGGTGCAGGCTTACCGGCCGGAGGTGGTGCTGGCCGCCATCTATGACAACCACCGCCGCCAGGCCGGCCTGACCCCCTGTTCCGAGACGAGGGAAAGTCCCACATGGGCGTGACCGGCGAAGGGACGAACGTGCCCCGCATCAACGTGCTCGGCTCGCGCATCAGCCTTTGCGATGCGGCCGGCGCCCTCGAGGAGATCGAGCGCAGCATCGATCGTGGCGACGGCGGGTATGTGTGTTTCACCAATGCCCACACGGTGATCGAAGGCCGGCGTGATGAGCAGTTCCGCGCCATCACCAACGGATCATTGCTCAGTGTGGCGGACGGATCGCCGGTCTATCGCGTCGCGCGCCGACATGCTTCCCGCGCGGCCGGTCATGTTCCCGGTCCGGATTTCTTCGCCTACGCGCTCAGCCGACGACCCGATCGCCGGCACTTCCTCTATGGGTCGACGCCCGAGAATCTGGAGCTGCTCCGCGCCGCCATCGAGCGCAAGTATCCCGGGGTCAACATCTGCGGTGTGTTCTCGCCGCCGTTCAGGCCGCTGACCGATGCGGACCGGCAGGAGCACATCCGCCTGATGCGCGAGGCCGGCGCCGAATATGTATGGGTGGGCCTGGGCGCGCCGAAGCAGGAACGCTTCATGGCGCAGGTGGCTGAAGAGATGAAACCGGCCGTGCTGCTGGGCGTCGGCGCGGCCTTCGACTTCCATTCGGGCCGGGTGCAGCGCGCGCCGCGGCTGATGCGCCGGCTGGGCCTGGAGTGGCTGCACCGGCTTGCGCAGGAACCGCGCCGCCTGTGGCGGCGCTACCTGGTCACCAATTCACTGTTCCTGTGGTATCTCGCGAGTGACCGCGGCCCCCATGGATCCGCGGATACTCGATGACCCGGTCGATCTGGTAGTCCTTCAGGCCGCCGGCATGGGTGAAGATGATCAGCTCACCCAGCAGACCCAGGGCAAACAGCTGCAGGCCCAGCACCACGGTCAGTGACGACACCAGCAGCACCGGCCGGTCGGCGAGCGCGACGCCGAAGAACAGGCGCTCGACGATCACGTACAGCATCACCAGCGAACCGGCGACCAGCATGGTGGCGCCCACCATGCCGAAGAAGCGCAGCGGCTTCTTGGTGAAGCGCACCAGGAAGAACACCGCGAAGATGTCCAGCAGGCGGTGCAGGTATTCCTTCGGCGAGTAACCCTTGTCGTTGCGGTCCAGCGGCGACTGGCGCACCTGCACCTCCACCGTGCGGAAACCCTGTCGGTCAGCGAGGACAGGCAGCAGGCGGTGCTGGTCGCCATACAGGTCGATCTCCTCCAGCACGCGGCGCTTCATCGCGCGCGCCGAGCAGCCCAGGTCATGCAGCTTCCTCGCGGACATGCCGCTGACCATGCTGTGGAAGACATTGCGCCGCAGGCGCTCGCCGAAGCCGCCGGCACGCGGCCAGCGATGGGCCACGGCGATGTCGGCGGTGTCCAGCGCGCCCAGCAGCTTCGAGATGTCATCCGGCTCGATCTGCCGGTAGGCGGGCAGGGTCAGCACCACCGCGCCGCCGGCATGTTCGAAGCCGGCCATCAGCGCGGTCGACTCGCCGTAGAAGCGGGTCAGGTAGACACCGGTCACCGGCTCGCCGGCCTCGACCAGGCCGGCCACCGCGGCGTTGGCATCGGCATAGTTGCCATCCACCACATAGATGAACTCGAACCGCCGTCCGGTGCGCTCCAGCGCGGCGCGGTATTCGGCATGCAGGTCACGGATGTCCACGCGCCGGCGGCCGATCGGAACGATCACCGAGATGTCGATGCCGGGGCGGGGGGTGAAAGTGGCGACATTGCTGGGGGTCATGGGGCCTGCCGTTCAATGCGGGTGGTGAGTCGGGCGAAATCGCGCTCGCGCAGGTCGCCGGTCTTGAAGACCAGCTCCGCCAGCGCGCCGCTGGAAATCAGGGTGAGGGCGCCGGCGATGAAGATCACCCCGGTGCCGGCCAGCGAGAGGAAGGTCTGCTCCGGCACCGCCAGCGTCTTGAACACCGCGTAGCCGAAGATGGTCGTGCCGGCCATCAGCAGCGGCATCGACAGCATCGCGAACCACAGCAGCGGCCGCGACGTGAACGAGGCCACCGTCTTGATGACCAGCAGGTCGAGCAGCACCTTGTAGACGCGCGACAGCCCGTACTTGGACTTGCCGAACTGGCGCGCGTGGTGCCGCACCTTGATCTCGGCGATGCGCGGTCCGGCGATCGAGGCCATCGCCGGGATGAAGCGGTGCATCTCCGAATACAGCGGGATGTGCTTGATCACCGACGCGCGGTAGGCCTTCAGCGAGCAGCCGTTGTCGCGGATCGGCACGCCGGTGACCTTGCCGATCAGCCGGTTGGCGATGCGCGAGGGAATCTTGCGCGAGATCATCTTGTCCTGGCGGTTGTGGCGCCAGCCGACCACGATGTCGTGGCCTTCCTCGATCTTGTCGAGGAAGTGGGCGATGTCCGCCGGGTCGTTCTGCAGGTCACCATCCATCGTCACGAGGATTTCGCCGCGGGCCTGCTCGATGCCGGCGGCCATCGCCGGCGTCTGCCCGTAGTTGCGGCGGAAGTTCACGATGCGCACGCGCTCGTCCCTGCGCGCGATGTCGATCGCCAGCGCGAGCGTATTGTCGCGGCTGCCGTCGTTGACGAGCAGCACCTCGAACGTGCGGCCGATGGGCTCGAGCGCGGCCACGATGGCCGCGTACATCCGCTCGATGTTCTCTTCTTCGTTGTAGAAGGGAACGATGACCGAAAGAAATGGTTTTCCGCGCATGCTCCACTCGGCCGGCGTTGGTTGTTCTTCCCTGCAGGCGTTCGCGGTTCAAGGTACAGCCGGGGTGGCATGGCGGCAGGCAGGAGCGCCGCCGACCGCGTGTGAGAATCGTCCTGCATGCGGCAAGGGGGCTGCACCGCTGCAGCGGCAGATGGCCCGGGTACCATGAAAAAAGGTTTCAGGGACAACAACAACTTGCTCACCCTCATCGACGCCCACGTCCATGTGCACGCCGCCGGCGAGGCCCCGGGCCTGCTGCGGGCGGCTGCCGCCAACTTCGCGCGGGCGGCGCAGCGACTTCAGTCGGCGGATTGGACAGGCGTCCTGCTGCTCGCCGAGATGAAACAGGCCGCGTGGTTCGAGCAGATGGCAGCCGGTGGGCAGGAGTTGGACGGGTGGTCGGTGCAACCGGACCGGGACGATGAGCTGGTGCTGCGTGCCCGCAACCGGGAGCATGAACTGCTGGTGATGGCGGGCCGCCAGGTCGCAACCCGCGAAGGCATCGAGGTGCTGACACTGGCGACGCGGGCGCGCTGTCCGGATGGCCTGACCCTGGAGGAAACCCTGCATCGTTCGCACCAGGCCAACGCGCTGAGCGTGCTGCCGTGGGGCGCCGGCAAATGGCTGGGCCGCCGCGGCGAACTGGTGCGCGAGGCCCTGGCGAAGCAGAGTCCGCCGGTGTGGGCCGGTGACAGCGCCGCGCGGCCGGGTTTCTGGCCTGCGGAGGCGGAATTCAAGCCGGCCCTCTCGCGCGGACGTCCATTGATCAATGGCACCGATCCACTGCCACTCGCGGGCGAGGTGCGACGCGCGGGCAGTTTCGGCTGCTGGTTGCAGGAGGCTCCACCGGCGCGACGCCCGGGCCTGTGGCTGCGCGAACGACTGCGCAGCGCCACGCCCGCGGACCTCAAGCCCTTCGGCATGCCGATGCGCATCGCGCGTTTCGTGCGCAGCCAGGTGGCGCTGCGCCTGCGCAAGCCGGCTTCTTCCGCGGCAGCGGCACCCATTGCCGGCGCCGAAGACCAGGCACCGGACATCGAAACCTCTTCGGCTTCCTATGCCAGCCGGTTCGCCGGCCGGAGCGGTCGCTACCTGCTCGATGTGCAGTCGCAGTGCATCGCACAGGTGCTGGCCGACCTGCCACCGGGGCGGGCGCTGGATGTGGGCGGCGGCCACGGCCAGCTGGTGGGGCTGCTGCGCTCGCTGGGCTGGGACGTGACCGTCCACGGCACGGATCGGCGCTGCGAGCAGAACCTGCGCCAGCTGCATGGACAGCGCGACGTGCCGTTCGTGCAGGGGGACCTGTTCACGCTGCCCGCGCCCGACCGCAGCTACGACCTGGTGATTGCCGTGCGACTGGTCTCGCATGTGGAGGACTGGCCGCGCCTGCTGGCCGAGATGTGCCGGGTGGCCTCACGCGCCGTGGTGATCGACTATCCGACGCGCGGCGGCACCAATTCCTCCAGCGGCGGACTGTTCGGCGTCAAGAAGGCCATGGAAGGCAACACCCGCACCTACCTGAGCTTCACGCATGCGCAGCTCGAACGTGAGTTCGCCGCGCAGGGTTTCGGTCGCGCGCGTCGTGCCCACCAGTTCGTGCTGCCGATGGCCGTGCACCGCCTGGGCCATGCCATGGCGCCGCTGCGGTGGACCGAGTCCCTGAGCCGCGCGATGGGGCTCACCGCCATGGCCGGTTCGCCGGTGATCCTGAGGGTCGATCGCACATGAGAATCCTGCTGGTCGCGCCGCAGCCCTTCTACCGCGAGCGCGGCACGCCGATCGCCGTGCGGGTGCTGGCCGAGCAGCTGTGTGCCTTCGGCCATGAAGTGGACCTGCTGGTCTACCACGATGGCGAGGACATCCAGATTCCCGGCGTGCGGCTGTTCCGAACCGGCAAGCCCCCCGGCGTGTCGCGGGTGCCCATCGGCATCTCGCTGCAGAAGCTGGCCTGCGACCTGTGGATGATCGCGGCGATGGTGCGCCTGCTGCGCAGGCATCGCTATGACGTGCTGCATGCCGTCGAGGAAATGGTGTTCCCGGCGGCCATCCTGCATCGTTTCTTCGGCGTGCGGCTGGTGTACGACATGGACTCTTCCCTGTCCGACCAGCTCACCGAGAAGTGGACCTTCCTGCGGCCGCTGCGCCGCATGTTCGAGGCCATCGAGCGGCGCACGGTGTGGCGCTCGTCGCTGGTGCTGGCCGTGTGCGAAGACCTGGCCGCCAAGGTGCGGCCATGGCTGGGCGAGAAGCCGGTGGTGGTCCTGCCCGACGTGCCGATGGCCGACGGTGAAGACCACCCGGTCGAAGCCCTGCGCGAGACCGGCGATGGCAACGTGCTCGGCCTGTACGTGGGCAACCTGGAGCGTTACCAGGGCATCGACCTGCTGCTCGAATCCCTCGCGCTGCTGCAGGAAGTCCCCGGCTTCCGCATGGTGGTGATCGGCGGATCGGGCAAGTCCGTGCGGCATTACCAGCAGCTGGCCCGTTCGCTGGGCCTGGACCATGACCGGCTGCAGCTGGTCGGTGCGCGGCCGGTGGCGCAGCTGGGCGCCTACCTGCGGCAGGCCGACATCCTGGTGTCGCCGCGCACGCTGGGACAGAACACGCCGATGAAGGTGTATTCATACATGCAGGCCGGCAAGGCCATCCTGGCCACCGACATCCGCTCGCATACGCAGGCCCTCGATGCTTCCTGCGCGATGCTGGTGGAGGCCGATCCGCTGGCGATGGCGCGCGGTTTCGAAGCGCTGGTGCGCGATCCGGCACTGCGCGCGCGGCTCGGCCAGGCGGCGCGCGACAAGGCCGAACGTGAATATTCCCTGCCCGCCTACCAGCGCAAGCTGCGGGTGGCGTACGCGGCCTTGCAGGGCGGCTAGGACATGCGCCGCGATGTCGCCGCACTGGCCGGAGCCTCCTTCGATGTGGTGGTGCTCGGCGGCGGCATGCATGGGGCCTGGACGGCGCTGCTGGCGGCGCGGTCCGGCGCGCGCGTGGCCTTGCTGGAGCGCGATGATTTCGGCAGCGGCACATCGGCCAACAGCCTGAAGATCCTGCATGGTGGCCTGCGCTACCTGCAGCACCTGGACCTGCGGCGCATGCGCGCGTCGATCGACGCGCGGCGCGAGCAGGCACGCTGCTTCCCGCATCTGTTCGAGCCGCAGCCGTTCCTGATGCCGCTGCGTGGGTCGGGACTGCGCAGCCCCTGGGTGCTCGGGCCGGCGCTGGCCGCCAACGACATCATTTCATTCGATCGCAACCGGGGCGTGGCGCCGGGTGCGCGCCTGCCGCGCGGCAGGCTGCTGTCACGCAGGCGGTGCGCGGCCGAGATGGCCCCGCTGGTGAACGACCGGCCTGCCGCCGGCGCGCTGTGGTGGGACGGCGTGGCGCGCGACAGCGGGCGCCTGGTGCTGGAAGCCGTGCTCGAGGCCGCGCGGGCCGGTGCCGTCGTGGCCAACCATGTGCGCGCGGCGCGCATCCTGCACGCCGGCGGACGCGTGCACGGCGTGGCGTTCACCGACCGGCTCACCGGCCGCACCGCCGAACTGCATGCCACGCAGGTGGTGAACGCGACCGGACCCTGGGCGGCAGGGCTGGCGCGTGAAAGCAGCCTGCCGCTGCATGCGCTGCCGCAGGCCTGGATCGGTGCGATGAACGTGGTGCTGCGACGGTCGCTGGGAACGTCCATGGGCGTGGCATTGAGCGCGCCACAGGAGAAGGTCGACCAGGACGCCGTCTTCCGGCGTTCGGCGCGCGAGCTGTTTTTCGTGCCCTGGCGCGGTCGCACCCTGGTCGGCACCGACTATTTCCCGGTGCTGTCGGTGGAAAGCGGCAGCCAGGGTCCTCCGGCCGGGGCCGTGGCCGGGTTCATCGCACAGGCGGCCGCGCTGGCGCCGCGCGCGCAACTGTCCACCGCCGATGTGGCGCTGGTGCACTGGGGCCTGATGCCGCTGGAACTGCCGGGCGATCCGCTGCCACGCAAGACGCCCCTGGTGCTGACCGACCGCGTCAGCAACGGGGTCGAGGGACTGGTGACGGTGATCGGCGAGAAACTCACCAGCGCGCCGGTGGTGGCGCGGCGGGTGCTGGCGGGCCTTGGCATCAAGGCGCCGCAACTGCCGGCCGCCGGTCCGGCGCCCGAAGCGAAGCGCATCCCGGGGCGGCTCCCCGACACGGCGGTCGAGCGCCTGCGGCGGCGTTATGGCCGGCGCTGGCTCGAAGTGGCCGGGTCCGCGGACGGGGATGATCCGCAGCTGTTCGAACCGCTGGTCCCGGAACACCCGGTGCTCGAGATCGAGCTGCTGCATGCCATCCGGCAGGAAATGGCGATCACGCTGGCGGACCTGGTGCGCCGGACGGGGCTGGGGGATGCCGGGCCGCCGGGCGCCGCAGTGCTGCAGGCACTTTGTGCCTGGGTGATCTCGCATGCGGGCTGGAATGCCGACGGGGTGGCGCAGGAGGCCGCTGCGCTGGATGACTGGTTTGCTTCGCGGCAGTGTCGGCCGGAGGAGTATGCGGCGCCCTAGAGCATGCCCTGCGCGCGGTACCACGCCGCCGTGCGGGCAATGCCTTCCGCGGCGCTGACCTGCGGCGCATATCCCAGCAGCTGCCGCGCGCGCGAGATGTCGAACTCGCGGTGATGCGTGAAGAAGGATACGCGCCGGCGATGCAGCGGCGGATCGATGCGCAGCGGCACGCACAGCAATTCGCACAGGGCGCCGGCGGCGTAAACCGGCCATACCGGCACGCGCCAGCGCGGCGGTGATACATGCAGCGCCGCGGCGATCATCGCGCAGATCTCGTTCAGGGTCGGGGCATCCGGTCCACCCAGGATGAACACCTGGCCCACCGCCTCCGGCCGGCTGCCGCACAGCGCGATGCCCTGGCAGAGGTCATCCACATGCACCATGTGCAGCCGCGTTTGGCCGGATCCGACCATCACGAAGCGACCCCGGGCGATCGAGCGGAACAGTTTCAGGAAGCGGGTGTCACCCTCGCCATAGATCGCGGCCGGGCGGAACACGGCAATGCGTTCACCCTTCGCGACGCGTTCGCGCACCAGGGCTTCAGCGGCCACCTTGCTTTCCTGGTAGATGTCGCCGGGCTTGAAGCGGTAATCCTCGTTCGCCGGCGGCTGCTCGATGTGGCCATGCACGCCGCCGGTGGAGCAGTGGATGACGCGCTCGCAGCCTGCGGCCTGCGCGGCGTCGAGGACATTCATCGTGCCGCCGACGTTCACATCGTGGTAGTAGCGGTCCGGATGGCCGGCGGTCCGGAAGGCGGCAGCGATGTGGTAGATCTGGTCGCATCCCGCGGCCGCGTTGCGCACGTCGGCGGGATGGGTGAGCTGGCCGTTGCAGATCTCGATGCCGGCGGCCTGCAGCTCGCTGGTGCGGGCGCCGGGGCGGACCAGTGCACGCACCTGGTGCCCCTCGGAAAGGAGGCGGCGCGCAAGGTGGCTGCCGGTGAAGCCGTTGGCACCGGTGACGAGCATCTTCATCGGGCGAGACCCTGGCTAAGCCGATAACCTGTCTTTGTCATGTCGGGATGCAGGTTGCGAGACGGGATAGTCGCTTGATCGATGCCGTGGCGGAAGGGAAATGCGGCGCAAGCCCCGGTAAAGAACGTCCTACCCGCTGTATGATCGACCGATCATGCTGACCCCTGTCATCCTTTCCGGCGGGTCCGGTACCCGTCTGTGGCCCCTGTCGCGCGAGCTGTATCCGAAGCAACTGCTGCCGCTGGTGGGCGAGCGGACCATGCTGCAGGAAACGGCACTGCGGTTGAACGGCCTTTCGGCCGCGGCACCCATCATCGTCTGCAACGAGGCGCATCGTTTCCTGGTGGCCGAGCAGATGCGCCAGCTGGATGTCCGGCCGCAGGCCATCGTGCTGGAACCCACCGGCCGCAACACGGCTCCAGCCATCGCGCTGGCTGCGTTGAAGGCGGCGCCCGATGCACTGCTGCTGGTGCTGCCCGCGGACCATGTCATCCGTGACGTGGCGGCCTTCCAGGCGGCGGTGACGCGGGCGATCCCGGCCGCGCAGGGCGGCAAGCTGGTCACGTTCGGCATCGTGCCGGACGCACCCGAAACCGGCTACGGCTACATCCTTGCGCGGGACGGCAGGTCCGGCGCGGACTCCATCGATCCCCGCCCGATCGAGCGATTCATCGAGAAGCCGGATCGTGCCACTGCCGAGGGGTTCCTGAAGGCAGGTGGTTACTTCTGGAACAGCGGCATGTTCCTGTTCCGCGCGGACCGTTACCTCGCGGAGCTTCAGCAGCACGCGCCGGACATCGCCGCCGCCGCGCGCGCATCCCTTGAGGCCGCGAAGCCCGACCTGGATTTCGTGCGCATCGACCGCGCCGCCTTCGAGGCGTGCCGCAGCGATTCCATCGACTATGCGGTGATGGAGAAGACCCGCGATGCGGTGGTTGTTCCCCTGGATGCCGGCTGGAATGACGTCGGCTCCTGGTCGGCCCTGCATGCCGCGCTGCCCTGCGACGCCGACGGCAATGTCGCGAAGGGCGACGTGATCGTCGAGGATTCCGCCGGCTGCTACCTGTATGCGGAGAGTCGGCTGGTGTCCGCGGTGGGCCTGAAGGATCACGTGGTGGTCGAGACCAAGGACGCCGTGCTGGTCGCGCCGAAGAACCGGGTGCAGGACGTGAAGCGCCTGGTGGAACGCCTGAAGGCTTCCGGGCGATACGAGCATTCGCTGCACCGGGAGGTTTATCGCCCCTGGGGCAGCTACGACAGCATCGACAATGGTCATCGCTTCCAGGTGAAGCGGCTCACCATCAAGCCCGGCGCGCAGCTGTCGTTGCAGCTGCATCATCACCGTGCGGAGCACTGGATCGTGGTGTCGGGCACCGCGAAGATCACCTGCGGTGAAAAGTGCTTCCTGCTGGAAGAGAACCAGTCGACCTACATCCCGATCGGGGTGAAGCACTGCATCGAGAACCCCGGGAAGATCCCGCTGCACATCATCGAGGTGCAGTCGGGAAGTTACCTGGGTGAGGATGACATCGTGCGGTTCGAGGACCGCTACGGGCGGCAGGGAACCTCAGGCTGAAAACACGAAAGGCTCCGTTTTACGGAGCCTTTCTCATAGGTGGCGCGCGTCGGCGCTTCACACCCGTGAAGCGCGCCGCCGGTTACGGGATGGTCTTGCTGCCC
>CAYNEX010000060.1:0-9993 GCA_964396335.1 uncultured Steroidobacteraceae bacterium
GGCGGAACAGCGCCATGATCTCCAGCGACAGCGCCGGGTCGAGGTTGCCGGTGGGTTCATCGGCGATGATGAGTTTCGGCTTGCTGACCACGGCGCGGGCGATGCCGACGCGCTGCTGTTCACCGACGGAAAGCTCCTGCGGCAGCGCCTGGGCGCGGTCGAGCAGTCCGACCTGGTCGAGCGCGGCGCGCACGCGGCGGTCGATCTCCTTCAGGGAAAAGCCGGTTTCGGCGGCATGCAGCGGCAGCGCCACGTTGTCGAAGATGCTGCGTTCGGTGAGCAGGCGATGGTCCTGGAACACCACGCCGAGTTCGCGGCGGAAGGCGGGAATCCTGCGCGTCGACAGCGCCGCGGTGTTGTGGCCGTTGACCATCACCAGGCCGCGGGTGGGCCGTTCGAGCAATGCGATCAGCTTCAGGATGGTGCTCTTGCCGGCGCCGGAGCGGCCGGTGAGGAAGACCATTTCGCCGTTGCCGACCTCGAAGGTGGCGGCATTGAGTGCCTCTCGGCCGTTCGGATAACGCTTGCTCGCCCGGTCGAAGCGGATCATCGGGCTACTTTACACCGGGCCCGGTCCCCAGCAGGGCATCGACGAAGGCCTCGGGCACGAATTCGCCGAAATCCTCCGGCTGCTCGCCGATGCCGATGAAGCGGATCGGCAATTTCATCTCGCGCGCGATCGCCACCACGATGCCGCCGCGGGCGGTGCCGTCGAGCTTGGTCAGCACCAGGCCGGTGACGCCCACCGCCGCGTGGAACTCGCGCGCCTGCGCCAGTGCGTTCTGGCCCTGGTTGGCATCGAGCACCAGCAGCACCTCGTCGGGGGCGGCCGGATCGACCCGGCCGAGCACGCGGCGGATCTTCTTCAGCTCTTCCATCAGGTGCGACTGCGAATGCAGGCGGCCGGCGGTGTCGGCGATGAAGACGTCGATGTTGCGCGCCTGCGCCGAACGCAGGGCGTCGAACACCACCGCGCCGGGGTCTGCGCCGCTGGCCTGCTGCACGATCTCGGCGCCGGTGCGTTCGGCCCAGATATCCAGCTGTTCGGCGGCCGCGGCGCGGAAGGTGTCGCCGGCGGCCAGCAGCACCTTGTTGCCCTCGCGGGTGAGGCGCAGCGCCAGTTTGCCGATCGAGGTGGTCTTGCCCGAGCCGTTCACGCCCACCACCATGATGGTGTAGGGCCGGCGCTTGCGGTCGATCACCAGCGGCACCGCCACCGGACGCAGGATCTCCAGCAGTTCGTTGCGCAGTGTGCGCATCAGCGCGTCGGCATCGGCCAGTTCGCGGCGGGCGACGCTGGCGCGCAGTTTCTCGAGGATGCTCTGGGTGGCCGCGACGCCGAGGTCGGCGCCGATCAGGCGCGCCTCCAGGTCGTCGAGCAGCTCGGCATCGATCTGCCGGCCCTTGAACAGGCTGGTGAAGTCATCCGCAAGGCGGCTGGCGCTGCGCGCCAGTTTCTCGCGCATGCGGCCGAAGAAACCCAGACTTTCGCCCATTCTTTTCCTGGACCGGTACGGCGTTCGACGAACAAGCCGCGCATTGTAATAGGCTTCGCCCGTGAAACGTTCCCGTGGAGAACTGCGCATCATCGCCGGCAGCCTCCGGGGCCGGCGCTGGCCGGTGCCCGAGGTCGACGGCCTGCGGCCGACGCCCGACCGTGTGCGCGAGACCCTGTTCAACTGGCTGGCGCCGTCCATCGCCGGCCGGCGTGTGCTCGACCTGTTTGCCGGCAGCGGCGCGCTGGGGCTCGAGGCGCTGTCGCGCGGCGCCGGCGAGGTCACGCTGGTGGAACAGGACCGCAATGCCCTGAAGCGGCTGCGCGAGACCGTGCAGCGCTTCGGCCTGGGGGCGGTGCGCATCGAGGCCACCGACGCGCTGGCCTTCCTGCACGCACAGCCGGTCGGCGCCGGCTGGGACCTGGTCTTTCTCGATCCACCCTTCCATTCGGCGCTGCTGGCGCCGGCCCTGCAGCTGATCGCGCAACGGGAGCTGCTGGCCCCGCAGGGTTTCTGTTACGTGGAACTGCCGGCCGATGCGGAACTGCCCGAAGTTCCCGCCAGCTGGCAGCCGTATCGCAGCGGGAAGGCCGGGGAGGTCGGGTATCATCTGCTGCATCATGCCCCGTCGCGCGATCTACCCCGGAACGTTTGACCCCATCACCAACGGCCACAAGGACCTGGTTCGCCGGGCCGCCGGCATTTTCGACGAGGTGGTGGTGGCCATTGCGGCCAATCCCGGCAAGACGCCGATGTTCACGCATGCCGAGCGCATCAGCCTCACCGAACGCGTGCTGGCCGGCATCCCGAATGTGCGCATCACCGGCTATGACGGGCTGACCGCGGATTTCATGCGCGAGCAGGGCATCCACATCGTGGTGCGCGGCCTGCGCGCGGTGTCGGACTTCGAGTTCGAGTTCCAGCTGGCCAACATGCAGCGGCACCTGCTGCCGGGCATGGAAACCGTGTTCCTGACGCCGCAGGAGCAGTTCACCTTCATCTCCTCGACGCTGGTGCGCGAGATCGCGCTGTACGGCGGCAGCGTCGCCCAGTTCGTCGATCCGCTGGTGGCCGAGGAACTGCGGGCGAAGAAGCGCAAGCCCTAGACCCGCATCCGGCGACCGGTGCCCCTGAAGGGAACGATCGGCGCCCGGCATGGCCAAACAGGCAGGTAGACACCGGAACGCATCGTGAATCGGAAGATCGTGACCCTGTTCCTGCTGCTGGCAGCAGGCGCCGCCCAGGCCGCGGTGACCACACCGCTGCTCGAGGCCGCCTATCGGGGCGATGCCGACGAGGTCGCCGCGCTGCTGCGCGCCGGCGCAAAGCCTGATGAGGCCAATGATTTCGGCGCCACGCCGCTGGGCGAGGCCGCGCGTCGTGGCGACACCGAGGTGCTGAAGCTGCTGCTGAAGGCCGGCGCCGATCCGGAGAATGCCAATGCCGAGGGCGAGACCGCGCTGATGCGCGTGGCGCGCACCGGCAATCTGGAGGCGGCAAAGCTGCTGCTGAAACATGGCGCGAAGGTCGATGCACGCGAGAAATGGGGCGGGCAGACGGCGCTCATATGGGCCGCCGCGCAGAACCATCCGCAGATGGTGCGTTTCCTCGCGTCGAAGGGCGCGGACGTGAATGCGCGTTCGGCGGTGCGTGACTGGCCGCGGCGCATGACCGCCGAGGAGCGTCCGAAGGACCTGAACCGCGGTGGCATGTCGGCGCTGCATTTCGCGGCGCGCGAGGGCCACATCGAGACGGTGAAGACGCTGCTCGAACTCGGTGCCGAAATCGACTTCACCGATCCGGATGGCAGCACGCCGCTGATCGTGGCGCTGATGAACGGCCACTGGGATACCGCCAAGCTGCTGATCGAATCCGGCGCGGACGTGAACCACTGGGACTGGTGGGGGCAGACGCCGCTGTACATGGCGGTGGACATGAACACGCTGCCGCTGGGCGCGCGCATCGAGCTGCCGACGATGGATGCGGCCACGGGCCTTGAGATCATCGAGCTGCTGCTGAAGAAGGGCGCGAACCCGACCGCGCAGCTGCAGCTGCGTCCGCCGTATCGCAAGGTGTCGCAGGATCGACTTGCTGATCCCGCGATCGATTACGGCGCCACGCCGCTGCTGCGCGCGGCCAAGGCCGCCGACCTGCCGGCGATGAAACTGCTGCTGGATGCCGGCGCGCTGGTGGACCTGCCGAATGTGTATGGCCATACGCCGCTGATCGTTGCCGCCGGCGCGACGCGCGGCCGCGCCACGCCGACGCGTGGTGGCCAGTATGGCGAGGAAGAGGCCATCGCCGCGGTGAAGATGCTGATGGAGCACGGCGCGGACGTGAACGCGAAGGCCTACAGCAAGCCCGGCGGTCGCCACGGCAAGATCCGCTGCACCGGCTATGTGGTGGTCGAGGACTGCCTGATCGGCGAGACCGCGATGCACGGCGCGGCGCTGCATGGCTGGGTGAAGCTGGCGGAGGTGCTGCGTGATGCCGGCGCGGACCTGGATGCGCCGGATTCGGATGGCATGACGCCGCTGGATTACGCGATGGGACGTTTCCGGCTGGGCTTCCTCGAGAATGCGCCGGCGCCGCAGCTGGAAGTGGCCGCCGCGCTCCGCGCGCTGGGTGCGAAGAAGGAGCGCGAGGATGCCGAGCCGCTGCCACCGGGTGATCGTCCGGTGGTCGTGGCGGAGGTGCCGGCGCTGCCTTACTGAGCGCGGCGTGTTGCTGGTTTGACCTTCGGCAGCACGATCTCGATCCGCGGCGCGCGTCCCGCGCGCTTCGGCAATTTGCCCTGCTGGTGCAGTTCGACCGCGCGCCACATGTACCAGGCGCCCGCGGACCGATAAGGTTTCCAGCGCTCCGCGTAGGCCAGCAGTGCCTTCGGTTTCGGCAGTCCCTTCAGTCCATAGGCCAGGCGGAAGCCATTGCGCACGCCGTAATCATCCGCAGGCATCACGTCCGGCCGGCCGAAGTGGAACATCAGCAGCATCTGCACCGTCCAGCGACCGATGCCGCGCACGGCCACGCAGTGCTGGATGATTTGTTCATCGTCCATTGCGGCCAGCGCGGCGTCGTCGGGCAGGCGGCCGTCGAGTGCATGGGCGGCGAGGTCGTGCAGGGCGGTGATCTTGGCGTAGGAAAAGCCGGTGGCGCGCAGTCGATCGGCGGGCAGCTGCGCCATCTCGGCGGGCGTGGGGAAGTGTCCGCCGCTGGCCTCGATCAGGCGGCCGATGATCTTGTCCGCCACCACCCCCGACAGCTGCTGGCTGGCGATGGAGCGGGCGAGGATCTCGAAGGCGGAACCGCTCTCCCGTCGGCCGATCGGATAATGTTCCGTCAGTGAAACGATTCCCGCGACGATGGGGTCCTTTGTTGCGAAATGGGCCAGATAGGCGGCTTTCATGCGGTTGGCACGTGCTACTTCTGGCAGGTCGGGCACCAGTACGTGGCGCGCTGGCCCATCACCCGCTGCTTGATCGGTGTGGCGCACACCAGGCATGGCTCGCCGGCCCGCCCGTACACATACAGCTTCTGCTTGAAATAACCCGGCACGCCGTCAGCGCCGACGAAGTCGCGCAGCGTGGTGCCGCCGGCCGCGATCGCATCGGCCAGCACGGCCTTGATCGCCGCCGCCAGGGTCGCGGCCTGCGCCTTCGTCACCGTGCGCGCCGCGCGCCCCGGGCGGATTGCCGCGCGGAACAGCGATTCGCTGGCGTAGATGTTGCCCACGCCCACCACCAGCTGGCTGTTCATGATCGCCAGCTTCACCGCCACGCGCCGGCCACGCAGCACGCTGTGCAGGTAGGCGCCATCAAAGGCTTCATCCAGCGGTTCCGGCGCCAGCCTGCTCAGCAGCGCGTGTTCGGAGGGGTCGCCCAGCCAGTGATGCAGGCTGCCGAAGCGGCGTGGATCGTTGAAGCGCAGCATCCAGCCTGAATCCATCTCGATGTCGAAGTGGTCATGCGTCTCGCGCGCGGTGCGCAGCGGCAGCACGCGCAGCGAGCCGGACATGCCCAGGTGGATCAACAGGTGCCCGTGGTCGAGCTGCAGCAGCAGGTACTTGCCGCGCCGCTGCACGCCGTGGATGCGCTGCCCGCGCGCCCAGTCGGCCAGCTTCGGATCCACGCGCCAGCGCAGCCGCGGCTCATGCACGGTGAAGCGCGTGATCAGGCGGCCCGTGACATGCGGCTCGATGCCGCGGCGGGTGGTTTCAACTTCGGGCAGTTCGGGCATGGACCGCCAGAATGCCACGCCCGGGCCGCGCATTCGCGCTGTCGCCAAATGCGAAAAACCCGCCGATTGGCGGGTTCTTCGCGGACTAAGCAAGACGCCTGGAGAGGCCGCTTACTTGATCTTGGTTTCCTTGTACGTGACGTGCTTGCGCACGACCGGATCGTACTTCTTGGTCTCGAGCTTCTCGGGATGCAGACGCTTGTTCTTCATCGCCACGTAGAAGTGACCGGTGTTGGCGGTCGACAGCAGCTTCACTTTCTCGCGCATGGTTCGCTCCTTACACCGAGGTGCCGGCAGCGCGCATCTTGGCGATCACCGCTTCGATGCCGTTCTTTTCGATCGTGCGCAGGCCGCGACCGGAGACGCGCAGCTTGATCCAGCGCTTCTCGTCCTCGAGCCAGAAACGCTGTTCGTGCAGGTTGGGCAGGAAACGGCGCTTCTTCTTGTTGTTGGCATGCGAGACGGTGTTGCCGACCGTCGGACGCTTGCCGGTCACTTCGCAGACGCGGGACATGGCGTAATCCTTCGAAAAAACCAGTTTGCGGCGCCCGCCCGTGACCGGGGAGTGCCAAAAGGGCGTGCTTTATACCAGCCGGGGGCGGGAGGGGGCAAGGGTCGGCGGGTGGGGACGGGGCCCGGTGCCGAATTCGGGCGGCTAGCCGCATGGATCACCCGGCTGACCGGCGTCCGTTGGATGCTTCTTCGCTATACGACGAAGTTGGGCTCCCGGTTGGTCGCAATCAAAGCACCCCGCGCTCCGCGAGCGACACACAGCGGCTGTCCCCCACGATCAGGTGATCGAGCACCCGGATATCCACCAGCCCCAGCGCATCCTTCAGCCTCAGCGTGATCAGCTCGTCCGCCTGGCTGGGCTCGGCCACCCCGGAGGGATGGTTGTGCGCCAGGATCACCGCCGCCGCGTTGCGCGCCAGCGCCTGCCGCACCACCTCGCGCGGATGCACGCTGGCGCCGTCGATGGTGCCGCGGAACAGCTCGTCGCAGGCGATCAGCCGGTGGCGGTTGTCGAGGAACAGCGCGCAGAACACCTCGTAGGGCAGGTCGCGCAGCCTCGCCACCAGGAACAGGCGGGTGGCGGCAGGGGAGTCGAGCAGCGGCTGCAGCGCCGCCTCCTGCTGGTAATGGCGGCGTGAAAGTTCCAGCGCCGCCTGCAGCAGCCCGTAACGCCGCGGGCCCAGGCCGGGTGTGTTGCTGCAGCGGATGCGGTCGGCGGTCAGCAGCCCGCGCAGCGAGCCGAACTCGCGGATCAATGCGCCGCCCAAGTCGACCGCGCTGCGGCCGCGGCAGCCCGAGCCGAACAACACCGCCAGCAGCTCCGCATCGGTCAGTTGCGCCGGGCCATGCGCCAGCAGCTTCTCGCGCGGACGCTCCCCGGCCGGCCAGTCGCGGATCGACATGTTTCCTCCTCCGTCTGTCCGGGCAGTGTCTGACGCCCGGACCGCCGGCGGAGCCGCAGAATCTTGGCAACTTCCCGCCATTCAACCGCAACCAAACCGGGTTGATGCAGTGCAGCATGACGCTTTCCGGCATGTACCCTGCCGGAAACTGCATGTCGGATAAGCACATCCAGTTCGCTGCATGGATCAACCGAATTCCCGCCCCCAGAATTTCCCCCATGGAAGTCAAAGGCAAACGCATCCTGCTCGGCGTCACTGGCGGCATCGCGGCTTACAAGAGCCCGGATATCGTGCGGCGGTTGATCGAGCGCGGCGCCGAAGTGCAGGTCGTGATGACCGCCGGCGCGCGCGAGTTCGTGCAGCCGCTGACCTTCCAGGCTGTTTCCGGCCGCGAGGTGCGCAGCGACCTGTGGGATGAAACCGCCGAGCGCGCGATGAGCCACATCGAGCTGGCGCGCTGGGCCGACCTGGTGCTGATCGCGCCGGCCACCGCCGACTTCCTGGCGCAGCTGGCGCATGGCATGGCCGACAACCTGCTCAATACCGTCTGCCTTGCGACCAGCGCGCCGCTGGCCGTGGCGCCGGCGATGAACCGCGTGATGTGGGCCAACGCCGCCACGCAGGCCAACATCGCCACGCTGCGCGCGCGCGGGGTGCATGTGTTCGGTCCGGACAGCGGCAGCCAGGCCTGCGGTGAAGTGGGCGAGGGCCGCATGATGGAGCCGGCGGAAATCGCCGCGAATGCCTTTGCCGTGCTGCCCGCCGAAGGGCCGCTGAAGGGCCGCAAGGTGCTGATCACCGCAGGTCCCACGCGCGAGGCCATCGACCCGGTTCGATTCATCAGCAACCGCAGCTCCGGCAAGATGGGTTACGCGGTGGCGCAGGCCGCGCGCGAACGCGGTGCGGAAGTGGTGATGGTCAGCGGCCCGGTCAATCTGTCCGCGCCGTCCGGCGTGCGGCGCGTGAACGTGGAAAGCGCGCAGCAGATGTATGAAGCCGTGCTGGCAGAGCTTGAAGGCACCGACATCTTCATCGGCGCCGCGGCCGTGGCCGACTATCGGCCCGCCGAGCCGGCCTGCACCAAGATCAAGAAGGTCAGCGACACGCTCGAAGTGCGCATGGAGCGCACGGTGGACATCCTCGCCACCGTGGCGGCGCGCCCTGACCGCCCCTACATGGTGGGTTTTGCGGCCGAGACGAATGACGTCGAGAAACACGCGCTGTCGAAGCTCGAGCGCAAACGCCTCGACCTGATCGCCGCCAACGAAGTCGGCGAGACCAAGTGCTTCGAACGCGATGACAATGCCCTGACGCTGCTGTGGCCGGGCGGCGGGCGGCTCGAACTGGGTTCAGGCGCGAAGACCGAGCTGGCGCGTGCGCTGGTGGATGTGATCGCCGCGCGCTACCTGCAGCACATCGGCGCGAAGCCGGTGGCGGTGGCCTGACCGTTCATCCGGCCGGTCGGGGCAGACCACCCGATCCCCCCGCCTATCCGGCGGGCTTGTTGCCCCGCTGAAGCAGGCAGATCTGCATCTGCGTCGCGGCTTCGTCCGAGCCCCGTGTCGGGTTGAAGCCCTGGATGGAGTTCCCGCTGTCCGTCTGATTGCGCACGGCCTGCATGACGCAGGCGCGATGATCCTCGGAGCTGATGGTCGGGCTCCGCGCCGCAGCGGGTCCTGCGGCCCTGTGCGAAGCGCAGCCGGCCATGGTGATGCCGGTGATCAGGAGTGCAAGGATGCGTTGGTTCATGTGCGCTCTTTACCTGGCGGACGTGGTGCTCTGGAGCAGGCAGCGCTGCGCCTGCGCCTCGTATTCCATCGCCTGTCCGTTCGGGTTGGTGACATCGCTGTAAGGGCCAGTCCGGCTGCTGAAGGCGGCCCGCCTCATGCAGGCGGCGTAAGCGTCCAGGTCCGTGCTCTGCGCTGCAACCGGCCCGGTTGCCCTGTGCGAAGCACAACCGGCCATGGCCATGCCGGCAATCAGAGCTGCGACAACGGTCATCCGCTTCACGCGAGTTCCTCCAGCGCTATCTGTTGACGTTGTACGCACAGCCCGCCTTCACGGCCAGTGCATTGCCAATGCCCAGCCCGGAACGGGCGCTTCGGTCAGGAACACCCGCCCATGCGGATCGCCGCTGGCGTTCGGCGATGCATTCGTGCACGAGGTCGGCGTCGAGGCCCCCAGTCCGGTTGGCTGCGGCCGGCCCCCTGGTTTCCGGAGATGCGCAACCGGTCATCGCGATACCCGCAATCAGCAAAGCCGAAGCAAGGCGCTTCATCTCGTTCCCTCGAGAGCGTGTTCCGCCATTCTTGCGCATCCCGACCCCGCGGGAAACCACCGAGTTGGCTGCGCCGCAGCAGGGCATGACCGGGTGCCCCCTCGCAGTTTCTTAATGGTTAAGAACGCGTGAAGCAGGCAATCGACGCACTTCGCTCGGCTATACCTCGCGCATCGAACCGGTCACTGGATAACCCGTGCCACCATGGAAGGAGGTCCGATGCGCCATCAATGGATTGCCGCCCTGGGCGTGTTCAGTGTGCTGCGCGGAATCACGCTGATCCCGGCTGC
Source organism: uncultured Steroidobacteraceae bacterium (assembly GCA_964396335.1). GTDB lineage: Bacteria > Pseudomonadota > Gammaproteobacteria > Steroidobacterales > Steroidobacteraceae > ZC4RG30. Next base: position 9,716 of record CAYNEX010000060.1, read on the forward strand.
GTTCCGGGCCATCAAGCTGCCTGATCGCACGACGCTGGCCGATGTGCTGCCCGCCGCGACCTACGCCAGATGGCGCGCGCTGCGCGAGCAGTACATGGGCAAGGACAAGGACGTGGAACGGCAACGTCCGGCCGTCGCACTGGGCAGACTGCGCAGCGCTGCCTACCAGGAGTCCGGGCTTGCGGGCGGTCCGGATGTGCGTGGCGTGGTGGATGGGCTGCGCAGGAAGCACAAGGTCCGCCGCAACCAGCTTCCACCCGCATGGCGCACCGTGCGCT
>CAYNEX010000060.1:10093-15894 GCA_964396335.1 uncultured Steroidobacteraceae bacterium
GCGCTGACCGGCGGTGCCTTTCGCGGTAACCTCTGGTGCTCACCGTCGGAGGTTTCCCATGGCATTCCTGATCCGCCTTCTTGTCACCGCGCTGGGCCTCTGGCTGGCCGCGACCATCGTTCCCGGCATCAGCATCGTCGGCACCGGCACGCTGATCCTCGCGGCGCTGCTGATGGGTGTGGTCAATGCGCTGGTGAAGCCGGTGGCCTTCTTCCTGACGCTGCCCATCACCATCGCCACGCTGGGCATCTTCCTGCTGGTGCTGAACGCGGGCCTGTTTGCGCTGGTGGCGTGGATGCTGCCGGGCTTCTCGGTGAGCAGTTTCTGGGCGGCGCTGGCCGGATGGCTGATCGTCACCGTGGTCAGCTGGGTGGCCTCGTCCGTCACGGGCAAATAAGCCCGCCGTCGCATTGGAGTCGTCCTTGCAGAACCTGAAAGTCCGCGTGCTCGACGCACGCATCGGCAGCACCTGGCCGCTGCCCACCTATGCCACCGCCGGGTCCGCCGGCCTCGACCTGCGCGCGCTGCTCGATGCACCGCTGACGCTGCAGCCCGGGGCGGCCGAGCTGATCCCCACCGGCCTCGCGATCCACATCGATGATCCGGGTCATGCGGCGATGATCCTGCCGCGCTCGGGGCTCGGCCACAAACACGGCATCGTGCTGGGCAATCTTGTCGGCCTGATCGATTCGGATTACCAGGGGCAGCTGATGGTGTCCTGCTGGAACCGCGGCGCCAATGCCTTCACCATCGAGCCGGGCGAACGCATCGCGCAGCTGGTGATCGTGCCGGTGCTGCAGGTGCAGCTGCAGGTGGTCGAGGATTTCACCGCCAGCGCACGCGGCGCAGGGGGATTCGGTCACTCCGGGAGAAGCTGATGATCATCATCACCGGTCCGCAATGTCGCGCGGCGCGCGCATTGGTCCAGCTCACGGCCGGGCAGGTCGCCCGCAAGGCGGGCATTGATCCGCAGGTCATCCTCGATTTCGAGATCGGGCGTGCTGATCCGGGCGAGGAGGTGAAGCGCCTGCTGTGCCAGACGCTTGAAGAGGCCGGTGCGGTGTTCATCCCCGAGAACGGCGGCGGGCTCGGGGTGCGCCTGAAGTATTCACGGCGCGACGTGCGCGGCGTGAACAAATGGGAAGGCGAGGGTGGAACCGTCGGCGAGGACGACGTCTAGCCTAGCGCGTCACCGCGCTGATCCACTCGCCGATCTTCTGCAGCGCCGCCGGCGCGATGGTTTCCTCGATGACGCCGTATTCGGACGGATGCCCGGTGCGGGCGGTCTGCATCAGGTGGTTCAGTTCGGGCAACAGCACCACTTCCGATTTCGCCTGGCCGCGCAGCAACTCGCGCAGTTTCGGTTCGTTCTGCGCGGCGGGTACCTGTACATCGCGTCCGCCCGCCAACGCCAGGACCGGCGTCTTCGCCCCGCGCAGCAGTGGCGCCGGATCCAGCGCCAGGAAATGCCGGTACCACGGCGACACCATCTGCCGCAGTGAGGCATCGTCGGCCGGCGCGCCGGCATCGCCCAACACCTTGCGCATGGCCGCCACAGCCGCCTCGTCGTCCTTCGCTTCGACCAGGGCCTGCATCACGCGTTGCTGCAGGTCCGCCGCGGCATCGGCGGCCGCACGCGGCTGACCGGCCGCCAATGACAGTGCACGCACCTGTTCCACCAGCAAGTCCCGACCGTTCACCGCCGGCACGGCCAGCAGCACGGCAAAGGCCAGGCGCGTATCGCTGTTCGCCAGTTGCGCGGCGATAAGGGCGCCTTCGCTGTGTCCCAGCACGCCGACGCGTGCGGCATCGATGTAGCCCTGCGCGCGCAGCCAGGCGAGGCCGGCGCGCGCGTCAGAAGCGAAATCCTCGGTGGTTTCCTTGCCGGTGGCGCCGGTGGATGAACCCACGCCGCGATCATCCACGCGCAGCACCGCAATGCCCTGGCGCGTCAGGTGATCGGCCAGCACCAGGAAAGGCTTGTGTCCGAACAGGGTCTCGTCGCGATCCTGCGCACCCGAGCCGGTCACCAGCAGCACTGCCGGGAAAGGCCCGTTGCCCCGCGGCCGCGTGAGGGTGCCGGCCAGCTGCACACCCGTGGCCGCCGGATTGGCGAACCGCACTTCTTCGCTGAGATAGGGATAAGGCTCCTGCGGCATCTGCGGCCGCTTCGGCTCCGCAATCGTTCCGCCGCGCGCGAAGTTCAGCGGCATGCTCACGCCCTGCGTCCAGTTGCCCTCCAGCTTCGCGCCGCCTTCGACGATGCGGCCCGTCCAGGAGGCATTCACCGTCGGCACGCGGAACGACAGCGTTTCGCCCTCGATGCGGAACTCCGCACAGGGAATGCCCTTTGCGCCCTGCTGCGGGCTGTCGAGCGTGCAACCCTGCGCGGCACCCGCCGGCGTGGCCACGTTCAGCACCAGCGGAATGCCGGCCACCTGGCCGGTGAACATCCCGTCCGCCAGGCGGGCCGCAAACGGCGCCTCGGCCGCAAAAGCCGGATCGACCAGCTGCATCGCCAGCGAGGCGAGCATGGTCGGCAGGACCAGAAGGGGCAGCAGGCGCGAGGTACTCATAACGCACATCCTGTGGATTTTCCGAAGCTTACGGTCCCTTGCCGGCGTTTTTCCTTACAGCCGCGAGAGCCCCTGGAGAGCATTCAGGGTCAGTTCAGCGCCCCGGCGTAGGCTGCAGGCCATGAATGCGAAATTCCCTCTGTTGCTGGCGGCTTCGGTGCTTGGACTCCAGGCCTGCGCGACGGCGCCGGAGCAGCCTTCCGCGCCGGCCCAGCCGGTGAACCTGACGAAGGTTTATTTCTATCCGATGCAGGGCCAGTCGCCCGAGCGACAGGATCGCGACCGCTACGAGTGTTACCTGTGGGCGGTGGACCAGACCGGCTTCGACCCGGCCCGCCGCATCGGGGCGAGCGCGACGCGCGCGACCGTGGTGCCGGCGCGTTCGTCCGGCCAGACGGTGGGAACCGGCACTGCCGTGGGCGCGGCGCTCGGCGCCGTGGCCGCAGGTCCGGGCGATGCGCTTGAAGGCGCCGTGATCGGCGCGATCGCCGGCGCCGTGGTGGGATCCGCGGTCGCCAGTGCCCAGGAATCGGAAGCGCGCGCGGTGCAGTCGCGCTATAACCAGCGCGGCCAAGGCCGCCATGAACGTGAGGCGGCCGAATACCGGCGCGCCATGTCCGCGTGCCTCGAAGGCCGCGGCTACTCGGTGAGGTGAGGCCATGAAGACGGGAATTCGCAATGTGTTGAAGGTGGCGGTGGCGTCGCTGGCGCTGGGCGTCTCCGGCCTCTCGCTTGCCGCCGACCAGGGCATCGCCGGCCGCATCGCGGGCAAGACGCGCGAGGCGGCCCAGCAGGCGAACGAGAAGCGCGAGGCACAGCGTGCCGAACCGCGTCCTTTGCAGCCGCGGCCGGCTCCGGCGCAGCCCAAGCCCGTGCAGTCGCAGCCCAAGCCGGCGCCGTCACAGCCGCGGCTTGCGCCTGCGCAGCCGAAGCCGGAGCAGGCGAGGCCGCAGCAGCCCCGAGGCGAACAGCGTCCGGCGCCGCGCAATGAGCCGCGCGCGTCGAACCCGAACCAGCCCCGCTCCGGCACCGCGCAGCGCAACGACCGCAATCGCGACCGCGGCAATGCAGGTCCGCGCAATGATCGTCCGCAGCGCGGCGACAGCAATGCGCAGCCGTCGCGGCCCGCGCCGCCGACCAGCGCCGGCACTTCGCGCAACAACAACAATCGCGGCATCACCGGCTCGGTGATCCAGCGTGAGTACAACACCCGCGATCCGCGTCCGGATCGTCCGGCGCGCCCCGGCAATGGCAATCGCCACGACCATCGCTTCGATCGTCCGCGCCATCGCACCGTGCATGTGATCCATCACCTGCCGCCGGGTTACCGTGACTACGCGTGGAACGGCCGCAACTATTACTACTACGACGGTTTCTGGTACCGGCCGTATGGCGGCACCTATGTGTCGGTCAGCGTGCCCTATGGCTTCTTCGTGACGTCACTGCCCGGGTCATACACCAGCGTGTGGGTGGGCAATACGCGCTACTACTACTCGGACTACCACTACTACACCTACGAGCCGGAACGCCGCGGTTATGTGGTGGTGCCGTCGCCCTATGGCGATGACGAGGAAGAGGCGTACGACGATGACCTGTACGTCTATCCGGCGCAGGGCCAGAGCGAGCAGCAGCAGGCGGATGACCGCTATGAATGCCATCGCTGGGCCGTGGCCGAGACCGACTACGATCCCATCGACGATGAGTACGATGCGGACCTGCGCCAGGACTACCTGCGGGCGCTGACCGCCTGCCTGGTCGGCCGCGGTTACACGGTTCGCTGAGGGATGTCGGTTGCCCGTCGCCGCTTCAGCGGATCGACGGGCGGCTGGTCAGTTCGCGATAGCGGTCGATGTCGGCATCGAACTTGGCGCGCAGCTCCTCGCGGCGCGCCTCGTGCCGCGCCAGGGTCTCGCGCACCGAACGGCGCTCGCCCAGCGCCTGCACCACTTCGCCAGCCAGCGCATCCGGCAGTCGCCGCGCATTCGGATTGTCCGAATAGGGCTTGAAGCCCGACATGCGTTTCTTCAGTGATTCGATGCGCTGGTCGCTGGCGGTCAACGAGCTCTTTGCCAGCTCGATCTGCGCATCCACCAGCGCGAGCTGTTCGTCGCGGGCGCGCTCGATGTCCGAGACGCGGTTGTAGGTCGACAGCAGGAAGCTGTCCTGCGCGCGGCGCCGCGCTTCTTCCTCGCGCTGCTTCTGCGCGGCCTCATATTCCTCCGGCGTCAGCTGCCGGGGAATGGTGCCCACCGGCACGCCATGCTCATTGAGCAAGGTGCGGTCGGTCTTCACCGCCTCGGGCGGCGGCGCATCGCCGTAATGCACGACGCCGTTGGCATCCGTCCATTTCTGGATGGTGCGCCCCTCGGCCGCGCCGGCCAGGGAGCCAGCCAGCGTGGCGCCGGTTGCCAGGGCAAGAAGAAGCGGGTTGGGCCTCATGCCGCGATCCTCCCCCCGAAGGGCCCCGATTGCAAAGCCTGCATGCCGGGCGCCGTGGCCTGCGTCACACCTGCGACACGCCGTAGCGCGCCCGGTAGGCCTCCATGGCAGCCAGTGCGTCCTGCGGCAGCAGGCCGTTGCCCGAGCGCAGCGTGTCGATCAGGCCGGAAAGGCTGAGGATGCTGAAGGCGGAAATGCCATACAGCCTTTTCACCTCCTGCACCGCCGATTCAGGCAGGTCGTTGCCCTGGGCATCGCGGCCGCGCTCCTGGCGGTCCAGCGCCAGTGCCACGCCGGCCGGCGTCGCGCCGGCGGCGCGGATGATCTCGATGGATTCGCGGATGGCGGTGCCGGCGGTGATCACATCATCGATGATCAGCACGCGCCCGGACAGCGCGCGGCCGACGATGCTGCCGCCCTCGCCATGGCTCTTGGCCTCCTTGCGGTTGAAGGCATAGGGCAGGTTGCGGCCATGCTCCGCATGCAATGCGGCGGCGGTCGCGGCGACCAGCGGGATGCCCTTGTAGGCCGGTCCGAACAGCATGTCGAACTCGAGGCCCGAGGCCACGATGGCGGCGGCATAACAGCGCCCCAGCACCGACAGCGAGGCGCCATCATCGAAGGAGCCGGCGTTGAAGAAATACGGGCTGACGCGCCCGGATTTCAGGGTGAACTCGCCGAAGCGCAAGGCGTTGCGCGACAGGGCGAGACGAATGAATTCCTGCTGGTAGTCCTGCATGCCACCGTTCCAAAAGCCGCTATGATGCCGGCGGTGCGCATCATACC
>CAYNEX010000061.1:0-15883 GCA_964396335.1 uncultured Steroidobacteraceae bacterium
TCACGCCGACCAGCACGATGTCATAGGCGATGGACTCGAATACCGGGTCCGACATGTCGTGAGAAAAATTCACCGTCACGGACACCTCGAGAGTACACGTCTCGGGAGCGTCGATGGTCAGCTCTGCGACGCTCTGGATCGCTGAGGCAGGAAGCGTGTACTGCTGCGTGATAGATACCGCGCTGACAGTGGTCGAGTGGACCTCCGCATCCGACGGCCGTGCAGCGGCGGCAATCGGTCCGAAGGCCGGACCGGCGGTGGCATGTGCGACCATTGCGGCCTTCGGCGGCGCAGCAGCGCGCATGGGCGGCGAGTCGTTTTCAAAAATGCGAACCGAAGCGGGCTTGGTCGAGCCATCCGTGTAAGTGATCGTCCCAGGGCGCACGACTCGCCGGGTAACACCCAAGACACGATTTCCGGTCCGCTCGCCAAGCTCGAAGCAACTGCCATTGGCGGCTACCCCGTACCAGGTCGAACCCACCGCCATCAGGACCTTTGACACAGTCACGCTGGCGGCTGTCCCGTAAGTATTGACGTGCTCGGGATGCTGCAGGCGCCAGTTCAGGTTGTACTGACCCGACGCCGGGTGCAGCAGGATGGAAACAATGTCGCCCTCCCTCGGTTCCATGTCCGGGTCGATCCAGTGCATGTCACCGTGGCACAAGGCCGGCGCGATGCAATCGCCATTGATCTGCATCTGAAGCATGCCGGCCAGCTCCGCGTCCGTAGCCGGTGCGCGCAGTCTGTAAGTGTTGTTAGCGATGCGCGCGGTAACGGTCTTCTGGAAACGCTCGCGCAACGCCGGGGAACTCACGGGAGTGCGCAAGCCCTTCGGCAGCGGAGGCGGCTGCTTTGCCTCAAGCAGACGGGGGAAGATTTCGCGGGCGGCGCGGATCACTCCCTCGTACTGCATGACGGTCGCCGCAGTCGGCGGGGCCTCTTGCACCACGTAGTGAACCCGGCCAGCACTGTCGCTTGCGCTTGCGCTCCAGCTTGATGTGGCGCTCCAGGAAGACGTGGGCCAGTGCCTCGACGGAATGGGGGTCGGTGCTGCCCGTCACGTCAGGAACGGCCTCTGTGGCCGTCTGACGCCGCCTAATGGCGCGCTTGGGGTCAATGCCGGCGCGGATGTTGTCCTGATGCTTGCGCGCCTCTGCTTGCGCCTCTGCCAGCGTCAGGCCGGGGAGGGCGCCCAGCACCATGCGCACCCGCTTGCCGCCCCACGAATAACGGAACAGCCACGTCCGGCTGCAGTCCTTGCGGGCAGGGCGCTCGCGCACCAGCAGATACAGCCCTTTGTGCCCCGGCACCACGTATTCCCCGGGCGGCAGGCTGCCAGCGCGCTGCATCGTCATCGTCCTCGGGGAAGCGGTCTTGTGGGCCATTTGTGGGCCACTGTACCGAAATAGGGTGAAAGATCAAGAAACGACCTAATGGGCCTTCCGTCCTGTGAATTCCCATATTTGCGCTTCTATGGGGTTTCAGGTACTTTCACCTCGTTGCAGTCCGGGAACGCATGGGGTGCAAGGGGTCGGAGGTTCAAATCCTCTCGCCCCGACCAATATTTCCTTCGCCCGGCGTCAGCCCGGGCACGACATCCTTCCAGAACAGCAGCCCGATCGCGATCGGCGCGCGCGACAGCACGTGATCCAGCAGCGAAGCCGCCAGCGCCACCGGCGCCGGCACGCCGGCCTGGGCGAGCAGCACCACATAGGCCGCGTCCTGCACGCCGATGCCGCCCACCGAGATGGGCAGCATGGTGGCGACCCATATCGCCGGCAGTACCAGTGCCAGGATCTCAAGCGGAACATCGACTCCAGCCGCCAGCAGCAGCAACTTGCCGATGAGGATGCGCAGTGCGATGGCGGCCAGCGTGGTGGCGGCGGCGACGATCATCGCGCGCCGCCCCTGACCGATGGCCTTCGCGGCTGCGCCCGCTTCGGCAATGCGCTCGCGCACCATGGCCGGAAGCCGCGCCAGTCCCCACAGCCAGGCACGTCGCCCTGGCGCAGACCAGAACAGGGCGGCAAGCACCAGCAGCGCGAACAGCGCCAATACCACGCCCCCCCTGGCCTCGACACCCGCCAGCGTGCCGGTGCCCACCATCAGCATGACGCCCGCCACCATCAGCGTCGCTGCCACCATGCTGAGGCGATCGAGCAATGTCGCGGCCAGCACCACCGCGCGCTGCGAGGCCACCGACCAGAGGCCCGCGACGCGCAACGCATCCACGCCCAATGAACTGGGCAGGAAGGTGCCGATCGCGTTGGCGGCGAACTGGATGCGCAGCAGGCGCAGGAATCCGACCCGCACCTTGCCCTCGGCCAGCAGCGCCTGCCATTTGATGTTGAGCACCACGCGCTCCACGCACACCAGCAACAGCACGGCCACCACCGGCCATGCCCGCACCTGCCGAAGGGTCTGCAGCACCTCGGTCCAGTCGAGCGATGCGACCAGCACCACCACCAGGATCGCGGTGACCACCCATGGCAACCAGGGCATGCGGCCGGCGCGTTTCATCCGGCACCGCCTTCGATGGCGTGGGAAAGGCGGGTGCGACGGCGCCGTCCTTCGCGCGCCTCGGCCAGCTTGAGGCGCGCGACGGCGGCCAGCGTCAGGCGGCCGTCACCCGGCAGTCGCCGCAGCAGAATGCCGGGCAGGCGGGGCAGGTGAGCGCAACCATCCCCATTGCGAACCATAGGATGGCCGGGCAGCAGTCCTCCCCAGCCGGCCACATGACCGGTGGGTTGCAGCGCCTTGCCGGCCTCGGCGCTGCAGAGATAGGCAGGGAAACAAAGATGCCGTACGCGCGCGCCGGGCACCTGCTTCTCGATCAGTTCGCGCGCGGCGCGAAGGTCATCCGCAAGCTGCAGCGGCGGACGACGCAGCGAGGCTTCGATGCGCGGGTCCACGCCGGCCAGCGGAATGGCCGTCGGCCAGTACGCCAGCGACTGGCTCTGCAGGGTGTGCGACTGCACCGATACCAGTCCGCTGGCATGCACTTCGCGGATCTCATCCCAGCTCATCGGTCGCAGCGGCGAGGACTGCATTGCGCCGTAGTGGTCCGCGTGCAATCCCGGCGCGATGAAGATGGTGGCCCTGAGCCCGTACTTGCGCAGCAACGGAAACGCCACATCGTGGAAGTTGCGCGGGCCGTCATCGAAAGTCAGCGCCACCTCGCGGCCGCTGCAGGCGCGCCGGCCGCCGGCCACCTCGATCACCTCATCCACCGTCAGCGTGCGATAGCGATTGCGATGCAGGAACTCGCAGTCGGCCTGGAAGGAGGGCGCATCGACCACGTGGAAGCAGAACACCGGCACGCCGGCCAGTCCGGCCTGCGGCGAGCGCTGGCGCACGAACGCCGGCAGGCCGCCGTTGAAGAATGCGGCAATCTCCGGCGCATTCTTGCGCCAGGCCGAAATGACGCGACGGATTGCGCTCAATGCGCGCCCCCGGCCAGCGCCGCCGCGCGCCGGTAGTGGTTCATCAGGCTGTCGACATGGCGTGCCACGGAGAACTCTTCCGAATGCGCGGCGGCCGAGGCCCCCAGGCGCCCGCGCTCCTGCTGGTCACCCAGCAGTTTCACCACCGCGGCAACAAAGGCATCGATGTCATCATCGCGCACCAGCACGCCCGTCCTGCCATCGATGATGACTTCGGACAGGCCGCCGACCCGATACGCGACCGTCGGCACAGCGGCCGCCGCCGCCTCGGCCGCCACCAGCGAGAACCCTTCCTGGCGCGAGGTGATGCCGAGCAGCTGGACGTGATGCAGGATGCTGCCCACGTCGGAACGCTGGCCGAGCAGGAACACACGGTCCTTCAGGTTCAGCCGCTCCACCAGCCTGCGGCACGACTCGATCTCCGGCCCGTCGCCCACCATCACCAGCGCCGCATCCGGCACCAGCGGCGCGACGCGCGCCATGATGCGGATCATGCGCTCCGGCGCCTTGATGGCATGGAAGCGTCCCACCCACGCGATCAGCCTGGCCTGCCGCGGCAGTCCCTCAGGCCGCCTGGAGGAATCCACGGAACGGATGCCGGTGAGGTCGATGCCATTGGGGAGCACCACCAGCCGGTCGGGTGCGATGCCGTAGGCGCGCTTCATGAAACGGCCTGCGGCCATCGACACGGCGATGCCCCATTCATTCTCGACCCGCAGCAGCGGATGCATGGCGCGCACCGGCCACGGCGGCATGTTCAGGTCATGCGAATGCAGGATCAGCGCCGCGCGCATGCGGCGTGCCACCAGTCGTCCGACCAGCGCCGCCTTCATGCCGACCACATGCAGCACATTGGCATCCATGGCGCGCGCGACCTTCATCACCTCGCGCAGCACGAAGGGATTCCACTTGCCGGCCGACAGGAATTCGACCGGGATGGCACTGCCGCGCAGCGCTTCGGCGGAGGGGTGGGGCTGGCGCAGGAACAGGCAGCGCACGTCGATGCCGGCGCGCCGGATCCACGGCAGCACGGTCAGGTAATACGATGTGATGCCATGGACGACGCCGCCGGCATACCCGAAGTGGTCGCCCAGCACCAACACCCGAAGAGCATCGAGCCCGGCCAGGCCGTCCATCTGTGTCCTTGTCGAGACCGTCGTTTTGAGAGGTATCGGAAATCTCGGCCAGCGGCGACCCGGCGTCCACCGGCTTGTAGGACAAGGATCGATAAGACTCCTCTTACAGCCTGATGCTGCAAGGTGGGCGCAAGCCACCAACCGCCCGGCAGGCGGTCCCCGGGGCCGCCTCGCGCCTCAGTCGTTGCCGAAGCGGCGCCAGAAGGCGCTGGAGCAGGTTTCCGCGCGGGCCGTCGGCAGGCGCTCACAGGCCGCGGCACGGATCTCCGATCCGCTCCAGTCGCGGGCGCCGTGCAGGGCCACCCGTTCAGGCTTGCGTGCGAGGGTTTCCAGCGCGCTGGCCTTCAGCGGCAGCGCGTGGGTCAGGGTGAAGCGCAGGCATCGGCGTCCACGGGATCTCATGGGTCGAATCTAGCGACCGAACGCCTCAGGGAACTCCGTATTTCGGCCTCACCCGGCCGCTTTCAGCCCGGCCATGCCGCCGATGATGGCCAGCACGCTCAGCACCTTTACCGCGTTCAGGCTTTCGCCGTGCAGCAGCACCCCGGCGATCACCGTACCCACTGCACCGATGCCCACCCAGACCGCGTAGGCCGTGCCCAGGGGCAGCGCCCGCATGGCAAGGGCGAGCAGCCACATGCTGCCCAGGATGGCTGCAACGGTCAGCACGGCGGGCAGGGGGCGGGTGAAACCGGGATTGGTCTTCAGGCCGACGGCCCAGCCCACTTCGAGCAGCCCGGCAAGGAAGAGAAGCACCCAGGGGTTGGACATGATGGACTCCGATGGATCGGGGTCGTCCCCAGGATTCCGCGGGCACGGGTCGTCCCGTGCCGGCGCGAAAGGATATACCAACCCCGGCGGGGATTCAGCTGCTGCCCGGCTTCGCCAGCCGACTGATCAATGCCATCGCGGCGGCGGGATTCTTCACCTTGTGGCCGCTGATGAAATACAGGAACACCTCGCGACCTTCCGACGCCCAGTCCTGCACGCGCCTGGACCATCGGTCCAGCTCGCGCGGTGCATAGCCGAGCTTCGGCTTCGGCGAACTGCCCATCACGCGCGCGTACACGAATGGCGAGGATGCATCCTCGATGCACGGATATTTCGAATCTGCCGCCTGCACGATGGCGATGCCGTGCTGGCGCGCCAGGGTGATGAACTCGTCGTTACTGAAACTGGCATGACGCACTTCGATCGCGTGGCGGAGCACGCGGCCCTCGAAGCGTTCCGGCAGCAGGCGCATGAATGCGTCCATGTCTTCTGCATCGAATTTCTTTGTCGGTGCCAGCTGCCAGTTGATGGGGCCGAGCCGATCACCCAGCTGCATCACGCCGCCACCCAGGAACCGCCTGATCGAATCGCCGGCTTCCGCCAGCACGCGCCGGTTGGTGGCGAACCTGGGACCCTTCACTGAGAACATGAATCCCCGCGGCGTCTGCATGCGCCACTTCTCGAAGGTGGCCGGCTTCTGCGGACCGTAGAACGTGCTGTTGATCTCGATCGAACTCAGCCGGCTGGCGGCGTACTCCAGTTCACGTGCCTGCGTGAGGTCCGGCGGATAGAACGTGCCGCGCCAGGGCGGGAAGTTCCAGCCGCCGACGCCGATGTGGATGCGCGCAGGCGCGCGCGGCACGGCGGACCTGCCCGCCGGCGGCTTCGCTTTCGATGCCATGCGTTCCTCTGCCTTGCGATAACCGATTGTGCGACTCCGGGGCGCGGCATGCATTCGCTTTGCGACCTTCCCCGCGGATTGCGGCGACAACGAATGTAAGTTTCGACCTACAGGAGAGACATCCAGTAGCATCGGGACGTTCAAGGAAGATCGGAGGCACGCATGCGCAGACTCGCGGCCCTCACGCTGGGCTCACTCCTCGCAACGGGCGCCATGGGCCAGGAGCGGATTGCCGGCATCGATGCCGATGTCGTGCGCAGCCTGCTGCTCGGCGGTGAGCAGACCCTTACCATCGGCAAGGACGTGCCATCCGAATTGTCGGAGGTGCGCATCCCGCGGCAGCTGCGCTGGATCGGCAGCTCCGAGCGACTGATGGGCCAGCCATTCGACACCACGGCCCCGCGGACCATTGTCGCGGCATGGCGGACCGATGTCGCACCCGACGCCGCGGGCACGCTGATGGTCGATGCACTGCTGGCGAAGGGCGGCAAGCTGCAGCCGGCAAGGCCGACGATGGGTGCGGGCGTCTTCATCAGGCCCGACGACCCGGCGCCGGACCAGCTGGTGTGCCTGGGCGAACGGCCGGCCACCGTGACCGCGAATGCCCTGGACGGGGCGACCTATGTCGTGGTGCAGGTCCAGCGCGGCAACAACGGCCTGTGCGATGCGCGCATGCCGCGATCCGTCGCCATGGGGCCGGACACCAGCCATCTGCCGAAGCTCGAACTGCCGCTTGATCCTTCCACCGGCAGGACCGCTGTCATGCGGGGCAGTGGCTCGAGCGGGGGCGGCTCATCCAGCCAGCGTTCCACCTTCCGTGTGGACTTCAGTTCGCGCGACTCCGTTGCCAATGTGGCGAGCCATTTTGCACGCCAGATGCAGGCCCAGGGCTGGCAGCCGGATGCCACCTGGAGTGGCGAAGCCACGGCCGGATCCAGCTGGAGCCGCGCGCGCGACTCCGAGCCGCCGTTGCTGGTGACACTGCAGATCCTCGCCAGCAGTGAAGCGGTGCGCACCGCAGTGCTCAGTGCCGGTCCGAAAGAATGAAGGAGGTCATCATGCGACGAACCATTGCCGTGATGGCCGGTCTGCTGATGGCGGGTGCGGCCTCCGCCCAGGACCTGCTGCGTGACGCCGACCGGGATGTCCTCAATGCCCTGGTCTTCCTCGGCAGGCCGAATCTGGTAGCCACCGCATCACGCACCCTGCCGCCGGACCTGGCCAACCTGAAAGTGGCCTCGGAACTCGCACTCATCGGCACTTCGACACGCAGCGATGGCAGCACCATCACCGCGTTCACCACGACGCTGCCATCCGGTCGGGCGCTGGATGAACTGGTGCTGGCGCTCGCGGCCGAAGGCTGGGCGCTGGAAACACAGCAACAGACCGGACAACAACCCACGTTCTCCGCACCCACGCAGAGGCAATTCGTGATGGTCTGCCGCAATGGTGAGCGGCGGGCGGCGGTAGTGCGCGATCACGACAATCGCCGCATCGCCTCCATCCAGGGCGGCGTCACCCTGGAGTCGCGCCCGTGCAATGCGCCTGATCCGCGCCAGAACCTGGGGCCGATGGGCCTGATCGGGGCGCGGAACCTGATGCCACGCCTCACCTTCCCCGAGGGGGTGCGTGTGGCCAACGGCGGCGGAGCCGGTGGCAGCAACGGGTACCAGCGCAGCGGAACACGCGTCTTCAGTACGGAGGAAACCGCTTTGTCGCTGGCGCTGGAGCTGTCGCGGCAGCTCACGACGCAGGGCTGGACACGCGATGCCGCCTGGAACGGCGCGTGGGGCGCCGGATCAAACTGGCGGCGTCACTCCGAGCACGGCCCATTGCTGGGCATGCTGGAAGTCATCGAGGGCGCCGATTCCGCGTTCGAGGTCGTTTTCACGCTGAACCTGCAACACTGAACCGGGTGCCGGCATCCACGGACCGGTGCAGGGCGGAAAGGACGTCCTCTCCCGCACGGGCCCGTGTCCGGTTGAAAATCATTGCTTTTGCAATGAGGATTGCGCCCCATGAAACCCCGCCTCGCTCCCCTTGCCGTGGTGGCCGTGGGCCTCATGGCGCTGCTGGGCGCCTGCTGGCGCTCGGATGCACAATCCGCCCAACCCTCTGGCGCCGTCACCGGCCAGCCACGCACGCCGACGCCGCGCGGTCCGCTGGGCGCCGACGAGCAGGCCACCATCGACCTGTTCGAGACTTCCCGGCTGTCGGTGGTCTACATCGCCACCACGCAGCGGGTGGTGGACTTCTGGACCCGGCATGCGCTGGAGGTGCCGCGCGGCACCGGTTCGGGCTTCGTCTGGGATGAAGCCGGACATGTGATCACCAACAACCATGTGGTGCCGGTCGGCTCGAACGCGCAGGTCCGGCTGGCGGACGGGCGTTCCTTCGATGCCGATGTGGTGGGCCGCAGCGCCTACCACGACCTCGCCGTGCTGCGTATCCGCGTCGACGGCAACGTGCCGCCGCCGCTGCCCATCGGCACCAGTGAGAACCTGAAGGTCGGCCAGAAGGTGTTTGCCGTGGGCAATCCCTTCGGTCTCGACTGGACGCTGACCACCGGCGTGGTGTCGGCGCTCAACCGCGAACTGCCCGGTGACAACGGCACCTCGATCCGCGACCTGATCCAGACCGACGCTGCCATCAACCCGGGCAACTCCGGTGGCCCGCTGCTCGATTCCGCCGGCCGCCTGATCGGCGTGAACACCGCCATCTACAGTCCTTCCGGCGCCTATGCGGGCATCGGCTTTGCGGTGCCGGTGGATACCGTCAACCGCGTCGTGCCGCGCATCATCGCCACCGGCGGCTACCAGCCGCCGTCGATGGGCATCCGCGTCAACTCGCAGTACAACGCCGCGCTGACGCGGCAGTACGGCCTGGCGGGCGTCTATGTGCTGGGCGTGGATCGCGGCACACCCGCCGCCGAGGCGGCGCTGCAGCCGGCCACGATGGACCGCCGCGGCAACCTCGTGGTCGGTGACGTGATCCTGTCGGTGGGCGAGCGCCGCACCGAGGATGTCGAGGACCTGTTCGACGCCCTCGACCGCCTGAACCCCGGTGACCGCGTGACGCTGACGATCCAGCGCGGACGTGAACAGGTCCGTGTGCCCGTGCGCCTGATTGCCGGACAATAAGCGCATGGCGCCCGGTACCGTCTTCAAGATCCAGTTCGTGAACCAGGGAAAGGTCTACGAAATCTATGCCCGCAAGATTGCACAGGGCCGGCTGTTCGGTTTCATCGAGGTGGAGGAACTGGTGTTCGGCCAGCGTTCCACCGTGGTGGTCGACCCGGGCGAGGAGCGCATCAAGTCCGAGTTCGAGGGCGTGAAGTGCACCATGCTGCCGATGCATTCCATCCTGCGCATCGACGAGGTGCGCAAGCAGGGCCAGAGCAAGATCAGCGCACTGGAAGGCGGCAGCAATGTCGCGCAGTTTCCGGTGAACCTGTATCCGCCAAGCGGTGAGGGCGGGCCGCAGAAGTAGTTTCGCGTTTCCGTGGCGCAAAAAAGACTGAGCCCAACCTGCGTTGAAGCTGGCTGGGCTCAGCGTGCAGTTGGATGGCTTCTGTTTAGGAAGATTCATCAGACTGCGGGTACAGGTTGCCCCAGTTGCGCCGCCGGCGACACTCATGTTTCCCGCTGGCGACTGCCGGATCGATCCTACGGTTTTCTGCAAGTGGCTGATTCGAGTGACAAAGGCGGCGTCACACACTCGTCACCTTGCCGCCATCGGGCGATCACATGCGGTTTCCAGACTTGCGCAGAGTCTTCCCATGGAGCCTGCGCGAATGAAGCATCACGAATCCGCAATCGAAGAAGTCGGCTGCAACCCCACCTGCAACACGTCGTTCGACGCCGTGCTGACCGGCTTCCTGTCCCGGCGCAACGTGCTGCGCGGCGGTGTGGCGTCCGCGACCACGCTGCTGCTCGGCGGCGCACTCGCAGGCTGCGATGATGACCCGAGCCTCCCGGAAGCTCCGCCGCCGCCGCCACCGCCGGCGAGCGCCGGCACCCTGCAGCTGAACTTCGATGCGGTCCCGCATTCCCTCGCCGATGCGCTGGTCATTCCCGCCGGCCATACCGCGCGCGTTCTCTACGCGCTGGGCGATCCCCTGAGTGCCGCGTTGCCGGCTTATCGCAATGACGGCAGCGAGCCGGGCGCCTCGTTTGCCTTCCGCGCCGGCGACCACCATGACGGCATGGCGTACTTCGGTCTCTCGGCCTCGGGTCAGCGCGATGACCAGTCCTCCACGCGGGCCCTGATCGCCATCAACCACGAAAACATCACGCAGCCCTACCTGCACGCCGCAGGTCCGACACCCGCACCGCGTCCAGCCGATGAGGCATTGAAGGAAATCCTCGCGCATGGCGTGGCCGTATTCGAGGTCCGCAAGGAAGCGCAGGGATGGCAAGTGGTGGCCGACTCACGGTTCAACCGCCGCATCACCCCCCAGACCTGGATGCAAATTGCCGGCCCGGCAGCAGGACATCCCTCGCTGCGCACGCTGAACTCGGCGAGCGGCACGATGAGCCGCGGCACGATCAACAATTGCGCCAGCGGTCCGTCCCCGTGGGGAACCTACCTGACCTGCGAGGAGAACTGGGCGGGTTACTTCTATCGCCCGGCGGCCACGGACAATGTCGCGCGCGGCCCGGGCAGCAAGGCCGTCCAGTCCCTGACGCGCTATGGCGTGAGCAGCAGCTCCGGCAGCTTTGCCTGGCGCACGGCCAATGCCGCGGACCCGGCCGACTGGACCTTCCGCCGCTGGGACGCCACGCAGAGCGGGGTCTCGGCGGACGGCAGCGATGATTTCCGCAACGAGCCGAATACCTTCGGCTATGTGGTGGAAATTGATCCGTACGATCCTTCCGCCATGCCGGTGAAGCGCACTGCGCTGGGCCGCATGGGCCACGAGAATGCCTCGTATGGCCGGCCGGTTCCCGGCAAGCCCCTGGCCATCTACATGGGCGACGACTCGCGCGGTGAGTACCTGTACAAGTTCGTCTCCGACGCAGTGTGGTCGGAGGCGGATGCAGGCGCTGGAATTGCCGCCGGCGACAAGTACCTGGATCGCGGCCGGCTGTATGCCGCGAAGTTCAACGAGGATGGCAGCGGTGAATGGCTGCCGCTTTCCCTGGCCAATCCGGCCGTGGCAGCTGCTCCCTTCGGCTTTACCGAAGAAGCCGAGTTGTGCATCCACACGCGCATTGCCGCCGATGCCGCCGGCGCCACCCGGATGGACCGCCCTGAGTGGGTCGCCGTGAATCCGAAGAACGGCGATGTGTACCTGACGCTGACCAACAACAACGCCGCCGGCCGTCCGGTCAGCGGCGTGGACGCCGCCAATCCACGCTCCTATGGCAGCGGCGGCAATGCCAACGGCCACATCATCCGCTTCCACGAGACCGGCGACGACCCGGCTGCCACCACCTTCAGCTGGGACATCTACCTGTTCGGCGCGCCCTTCGATGCGGACCCGACCAGCGTGAACGTGTCGGGCCTCACGGCTGACAATGACTTCTCCAGTCCGGATGGCCTCTGGTTCGATCACCAGGGCGTGTGCTGGATCCAGACCGACGACGGTGCGTATACCGATACCACCCAGTGCATGATGCTCGCTGCCATTCCCGGGCAGGTCGGGGATGGCGCCGCGCGCGAACTGACCAGCACCGTGGGCGGCGAATCGAATTCGGTCACCACCCGCATCGGCGCAGCGGCGACCGCGGCAACGCTGCGCCGCTTCCTGGTCGGCCCGCGCGGCAGCGAGATCACCGGCATCACCGCCACGCCGGACCAGACCACGCTGTTCGTGAATATCCAGCATCCGGGCGAGTCGGGTAGCCTGACGACGCTGCAGTCGACCTGGCCCGCGCTGGATGGGGTCTCACGGCCGCGTTCGGCAACCGTCGTGATCACCCGCGACGATGGCGGACCGGTGGGCGGCAGCGTGCGCTAGAAGGTTGCGCCCCGGTCCCGGGCGTAATAGCTTGCCGGCCGGCGGAAAATCCCGCCGGCCGTGCTTTTCGCCCGATGCAGAAGAAATACACTGAAGAGCTCAACCGCTTTGCCGCGAAGGACGCGGAGGGCCGTCCCGTCGAGGTGATCGAGCGCATTACCTTCGCGCGCACGGTGGGCAGCGACGGCCGCCTGAAGGGGCGTCCGAAGGAGATCAACCGGCGCTACGACCTGAAGACCGGCGAGCGGCTGCTGCGCGTCAGCGACACGGAGTTCGCGGATGACGAGACCGGCGCCAGGATCACGTTGAAGGCCTGACGCCGGCCGACGATCAGAAGCGCAGCCGCGCCTCGACCGCGATCGAGCGCGGCGGGTCGACGAAGCCGTAATAGCTGCGCGCGCCGAACAACGTGTATGACAGCGGCGTATCGGCCGCGTAGGTCACGGTGGTCTTGTCCAGGAGGTTGCGGCCCACCAGCGCCAGCTGCCAGCGATCATCCGCATCACCCAGCGACAACCTGGCATTGAGCTTGCTGAAGTCGTCCTGCACCAGCACCGGGTCCAGGTTCAGCGACTGCAGGTATTCACCGGAGAACACCAGGTCGGCATTGGCGGTCAGGCGCAGGGCGCCGATGTTCCAGCCGTACTCGGCCGAGACCACGCCGCTGTAGGTGGGCGCGAACTGGTTGTCGCGACCGGCGTATTGCGCATTGCCATTCGGGCAGTCGCCGCTGGCCAGCAGGTCGAAGTAGCACTGGCCTTCGTAGTCGGTCCACTCGAAGTCGAGCAGCGCGGCCGAAGCCTGCAGCGTCAGGTTGCCGAACGGACGCCAGCGGCCTTCCAGTTCGATGCCGCGCACTTCGGCGCTGCCGTTGTCGACATTGAAGCCGATGCGGCCGTCGAAGGCGGTGGTCTGCAGGTCCTTGTAGTCGGTGTAGAAGGCCGCGATGTTCAACTCGGCGCGCGCGCCGATGCGGTTCTTCAGGCCGAACTCGAAGGTGGTGGCGCGCTCGTCCTCGAACTCGAAGGTGCCCGGCGGTTCGGCCGGGTTCGGATTGGTGTAGGAGGGCGCGCGATTGGAGCGCGCATCGAAGCCGCCGGACTTGTAGCCGCGTGCCGCCGACAGGTAGGCCATCGAGCGATCCGAATGGCGGTACTGGATGTTCACCAGCGGCGAGAAGTTGGTCTCCTTGCGCGAGCCTTCGACGCTGTGCGGCGCGATGCCGAGCACGCGATCGAACAGCGCACCGGCCAGCGGGCTGGTCATCAGCGCGCCGGAGGCATCACGCAGGTAGGTGGTGCGCTCGCCGGTCTTCTTCTCGTGGCTGACGCGGCCACCGAGGGTCAGGCTCCATTTCTCGTTCAGCGACATCGTGCCCTGCAGGAAGGCGGAATACAGCGTGCTGTCCTGCGCGAAATCGCGCGGGTTGGAGGTGCCGCGGAAGAAGCCGGCCACCGTCGCCTGCGCGATCGGCAGGCATTGCGCCGCATCGAGCCCGAAGCAGGGGCCGCCCGCGCCCTGCAGCTGCGGAATGACCAGCTGCGAAGCCTGCGAGGCGGCGATCAGTCCCGGCACCAGGCTGTTGTTGGGCACGGACATGTAATCGGTTTCGTCCAGTTCGTAACGCTGGAAGAACAGGCCGCCGATCCAGCGCAGGCGCGAACCGGGGGCCGAGGTCAGGCGCAGCTCCTGGCTGTACTGCTTGTAGTCCTCGACGATGCCGGCATTGATCAGCGGCGCGGCCACGAAATCGCAGTCGCAGAACTCATCGAGCTTGTAGGAGCTGTACGCCGTCAACGACGTGAGTGTGGCGCCGCTGCCGAGTTCATAGTCGAGCGTCAGCGCGACTTCGCGCGAATCGTTGTTGCTGTAGCTCTGCGGCGCGGTGCCGTTGGAGTAGTCGACGCTGGCGCCGCCGGCTTCCACCAGGCCGTCCGGCGGCGTGCCGCCACCTGCGGCGATCACACCGGCCAGTGCCTGCGAATACGTCGCGCCCAGGAAGGGACCTGCGCGGGTGATCGGCGTCTCGCCGAAGATCTCGATCTGCCGGCCGTCCGCGTCGAACTTGCCACCCTCCAGCCGCAGTGTCGCGGTGAGTGAACGGGTGACATCAGCCTGCAGCGTCACGCGCGCGCCGATGTCATTGCGGCGCGGCTCTTCCAGGCCCAGCGTGCGGTTGGTGAGGTAACCATCGGCATGGCGATGGAACACGGCCACGCGGCCCCGGACCGAATTGCCCAGCGGACCGGAAAGCACCACGTCGGCGGTGGTCTCGTCATTCTCGAGATCGCGCGCCACGCGTCCCATGGCCTCGAAGCGGCTGGTCGGCAGCGCCGACACCATGTTGACCGCGCCGGCCACCGAGTTCTTGCCGAACAGGATGGGCTGCGGGCCGCGCAGCACCTCGACCCGCGCGAGGTCGACGAAGGGCATGCGCGACTGGTGGCCGCGGCCGCGGTACACGCCATCCTGGTACAGGCTGACCGACTGCTCGAAGCCCTGGTTCAGGCCCGAGCCGATGCCGCGGATGTAGATGTTGTTGGCGATGCCGGTCTCGCTCATCTGCAGGTTCGGCACATAGGCCTTCAGGTCATCGAGCCTGAGGATGCCGGCATCCGTGAGCTTGTCGCCCAGGATGGCCTCGACCGAGAGCGGTACGTCGCGCAGCGATTCTTCCTGTTTCTGCGCGGTTACGACGATTTCTTCAAGTACGAACTCATCGTCCTGGCCCGCGTCCTGTGCGATTGCACAAAGGGGGAAGGCCCCCAGGACCAGGGCAAGCCGGACGCCGGATCGAACCTCGATGCTCATCTGAACTCCCCCTGCCCTGAGGGCTGATTGCCCCGGGCAGTCATACTGCCCCGAAGCTATGGACGACTCAACTTGTCAGCCGCTGAGCGCGGCGACGCCTGCCGCGGCAACCTGACCGTCCTGGCTGGATTGCACACCGGAAACCCCGATGCTGCCGACGATCTCGCCATCGACGATGATCGGCAGGCCGCCTTCCACCGAGGTGATGCCGGGCAGGGACATCATGTGCACGCGGCCGGACAGCACGGTGTCTTCCAGCATCTTGGTCGGGCGCTTGAACATCAGCGCCGTGCGCGACTTCTCCTGCGCCACGACGATGGAACCCAGCTGCGTGCCGTCGGCGCGCTCCAGGTAGATCAGGTTGCCACCGGCGTCGTGGATGGCGATCACCACCGTCCAGCCTTCGGCCTGGGCCTTGGCGGAAGCCGCGGCGGCGACTTTCTTGGCGTCGGCCAGCGACAGGGTCTTGCGGATCAGCATGGAAACGTTCCTCTTGTTGCAGGTCAGCCCACGCGCAGGCGCGCCTTGTATTCGCGCCGCCGGGCATGAAGGATGAATTCGGTGTAGCCGTTCGGCTGCTCGCGGCCCTTGAAGATCAGGTCGCAGGCCGCCTGGAAGGCGATGCTGCCGGCGAGGTCGCGCGCCATCGGGCGGTATTTCGGGTCACCCGCGTTCTGGCGGTCGACCACGGCGGCCATGCGCGCCAGCGTGTCGCGCACCTGCGCCTCGGTGCAGACACCGTGGTAGAGCCAGTTGGCCACGTGCTGGCTGGAGATGCGCAGCGTGGCGCGGTCTTCCATCAGGCCCACGTCGTGGATGTCGGGCACCTTCGAGCAGCCCACGCCCTGGTCGATCCAGC
>CAYNEX010000062.1:0-15443 GCA_964396335.1 uncultured Steroidobacteraceae bacterium
TGGTCGGCATTGTGCAGCGTCGCGTTGGTCACCGTGACGCCGGCCACCTGCACCGGCTTGAGACGTGCCACCGGCGTGGCCGCGCCGGTGCGGCCGATCTGGATCTCGATCGCCTCGACCTCGGTGGACTGTTCCTGCGCCGGATACTTGTGCGCGATGGCCCAGCGGGGCGCGCGCGACACGAAACCCATCTCGCGCTGGCCGGCGCCGTCATCGAGCTTGTAGACCACGCCGTCGATGTCGAACGGCAGCGCGTCGCGCTGCTGGCCGATGCGGCGGTAATAGTCGAGGACGCCGTCGGCGCCCCGCACCACTTCATTCAGCGGGCTGACCGGGAAGCCCCATTTCGCAAGGGACTTGAGCTGGCCGGAATGGGTGTCGGGCAGGTCACCCTGCACCTCGCCCACTCCATAGGCGAAGAAGGCCAGCGGCCGCTGTGCCGTGACGGCCGGATCCTGCTGCCGCAGCGAACCGGCGGCGCCATTGCGCGGATTGGCCAGCACCTTGCCGTTGCCGGCACGCGCAGCCTCGTTGTACGTCTCGAATCCGGCGCGCGGCATGTAGATCTCGCCGCGCACCTCCAGCACGCGCGGCCAGCCCTTGCCCTTCAGGCGCGCCGGCACATCCTTCACGGTGCGCAGGTTGGCGGTGACATCCTCGCCGGTAGCGCCATCGCCGCGCGTTGCGCCCTGCACGAATCCGCCATCCACGTAGCGCAGGTTCACCGCCAGGCCATCCAGCTTCACCTCGGCGGAGAACAGCGGATCCTTCACATCGAGTTTTTCCTCGATGCGACGCACGAAGTCGCGCACTTCCTCGTCGCTGAAGGCATTGGACAGCGACAGCATCGGCACCGCGTGCTTCACTTCCGCGAAACCGGCGGCCGGCTTCGCGCCCACCTTCTGCGTGGGCGAATCGCTGCTGGCCAGTTCCGGGTGCGCGGCCTCGAGCGCCTCGAGCTCGCGCTTCAGCGCGTCGTACTCGGCGTCGGTGATCTCGGGCCGGTCCTCCGCATGGTAGAGCCGGTCATGGTGCGCGATCTGTTCGCGCAGCGCGCGGATGCGATCGCGCGGCGTGTCCGCCATCTCAGGCCGTTCCGTGTTCCGTCGCATCCGGCAGCGACTGGCGCAGGCGCACCAGCCGCTCCCCGTCCAGTTCCACGCCCTGGTCGTCCTGCACGATGGCGCCGAGGCGCCACGCGACCGAGCGCGCCAGCGCCACCAGCTCCTCGAGCATGCGCACCGGCGCGATCGGGCCGGGCAGCACGCTGAACAGCGACAGGCCGCGGAACTGCTGTTCGTCCATCACATCCGGGTCCAGGTCACCGGGGCGCAGCATGTTGGCGGCGCTGGCCAGCACGCGACCGCCGTCATCGACGCGGTGATAGATGCGCTGCGGACCGGGCAAGAGGCCCGCCTGTTCCAGCGCCAGGCGCACGGCGCGTCCCTGCAGCAGGGCGCCCTGTGCGCTGATCACGCGCAGCGTCAGCACGCGGTCGGCGCGCTCCGGCGGCCAGAGGATTTCCGGTTCGGCGCGGTGCTGTGCCGGGGCGGGAGCGGCGGCCGCGGAGGTGTCCACGGAAGGTACCTGAGCTGCGGCCGCACGTTCGGGCTGCGGCGCTTCCGGTTCGACCGGCGCCGGTCCGGCGACCGCATCCGCCGGCTCGTCGTAGACGGGTTCTTCCGGCGGCGCTTGGTGGGCGGCACTTGCCGCGGACGGCACATCCACGGCCGCTTCCGGTGCCACGCGCAGGTTCACCTCCGCGTGGCCGGTGGGATGGATCACCGGCACTTCATCGAGCGACGGTTCATCCGGTTCGCGCTGCGCGCGTTCGGCCGCCAGGTCATCGATGCGTGGTTCGATGCGACGTGACCAGGCTTCGCCGCCGCTCTGCGGCGCCACGCCCGTGGCGAGGCCTTCGGCAAACGCCTGTGCCTTGCGACGGCTGCGGCGCCATTCCCAGATGGCAAGGCCGACGATGAACATGACTCCCAGCCCGACCAGTGCCCAGCGCAGTTCCGGCATTTCCATTGCTCCCCGATCAGACCGCGGCCAGGCGCACGGCTTCGTCCACGTCGACGCTCACCAGGCGCGACACGCCCGGCTCGTTCATCGTGACGCCCACCAGCTGCTCGGCCAGTTCCATCGTCGTCTTGTTGTGGGTGATGAAGATGAACTGCACCCGCTCGGACATCTCGCGCACGATGTCGCAGAAACGGCCGACATTGTGCTCGTCCAGCGGTGCATCGACCTCGTCCAGCAGGCAGAACGGCGCCGGGTTCAGGTCGAAGATCGAGAACACCAGCGCCACGGCCGTCAGCGCCTTCTCGCCGCCGGAGAGCTGCGAGATGGTGCTGTTGCGCTTGCCGGGCGGGCGCGCCATCACGGCCACGCCGGCGGTCAGCACGTCATCGCCGACCAGCTCGAGGTAGGCATGGCCGCCACCGAACAGGCGCGGGAACTTGGCCTTCAGGCCGTCGTTGATGCGCTGGAAGGTGGTCTCGAAACGCGTGCGCGTCTCGCGATCGATCTTCTGCATGGCCTGCTCGAGCGACTCGAGCGCCTCGGTGAGGTCCTTCCACTGCGCATCGAGGAATTCCTTGCGCTCGCCCTGCTCCTTCAGCTCGTCGATGGCGGCGAGGTTCACCGCGCCGAGCTTCTGGATGTCGGCCTGCACGGAGGCCAGGCGATCCTCGCGGTCGAGGATGGTGGCCGATTCGGGCAGGCTGGCCAGCACCTCTTCGAGTACCAGCTGCGTCTGCGCGAACTGCTCGGCCAGCGATTCGTGCCGCAGGCGGGTTTCCTGCGCGGCCAGGCGCGCCTTCTCCAGCTCTTCGCGGGCTGCGGCGACGCGCCGTTCGGCCTGCAGGCGGCGCTCGTCCAGCGAACGCAGCTCGGCATCGATGGTTTCCAGGTCGCGCCGCGCGGCCGAAAGTTCGCCCTCGATCTCGAGCTTGCGGGCCAGCAGTTCGTTGAGCTGCTCGGCAAGGCGTTCGACCGGTTCATCGCCGCCGGCCAGTTCGGACTCGAGCTGCGCCTCGCGCTGCGTCAGCTGCGCGCGCTGTTCCTGCATGCGCAGCAGCGTCGCGGCCAGCGAGCTTTCGGAGGAGCGGCGGCCCTCCAGCTGGATCAGGATCTCGCGCGCCTGCGCGCGGGAACGTTCGGCCGCCTCGCGCGCGGATGCGGCCAGCGCGCGCCGCTCGTCGCGCTCGCTTTCCATCTCGGCGCGGCGTGACTCGAGCTGTTCGAGGCGCGCGGTGGCCTCATCGAAGGCGGCGCGGGAGCGTTCCAGCTGCTGCTGCGCGCGTTCGCGCTCGGCGTTCAGGTCGCTGGTCTCGCGCTCCAGGCGCTGCAGGCGTTCGGTGGCCTGCTGGTTGCGGCCCCGGGCGGCTTCGAGCGCGCCACGGGCCTCGGAATATTCACGGTGCGCGCTCTGGATGCGCTGCTGCAGCTGGTCGCGCTGCGCCTCGGCGGCGCTGACCTCGGCGCGGATGTCGGCCAGGCGGGTCTCGACCAGGCCCACGTTGGCCTCGCTGGCCTCGACCACACCCCGCAGCGAGCGGATGCGGTTCTCGCGCTCGATGACACCGGCGCGCGCATCGCGGCCGCGCGCCACGCGCAGCCAGTCACGTCCCACCCATACGCCATCGGGCGTGACCAGGGATTCCTCGGCGCCCAGCTGGTGGCGCTGCTGCAAGGCCTCCTGCAGCGAGGCGGCGGTCCTGACGCTCGCCAGGCGGCGCAGCACCGCGGCCGGACCGCGCACGCGATCAGCCAGCGAACCGGCCACCGCCGAACCGGGATGGGTCTCGACCAGCATCACATGGCCGCCGGAGAGTTCGGCGATGCGCGCGGCGGCCTCGTCCAGCGATTCGACCTGCACGGCCTCGAGCGCATCGCCGAGCACGGCCTCGACACTGCGCTCCCAGCCTTCATCCACTTCGAGCTGCGCGGTGACGCGCGGCCGTGAAGCCAGGCCCACGGCGGCCAGCCACTTGCCGGCGTCGCGGTCGCCCTCGCCCAGCGCCGCCTTCTGCAGCGCGTCCAGCGAGACCATCTCGGCGCGCGCCTTCTCGCGCTCGGCGCGGGCGCGTTCCAGCTCGCGTTCGGTTTCGTGCTGGCGGTTGCGCAGCGACTGCAGGTTCGACAGGCACTCCGACAGCTCGTGCTGCAGGTCCTCGCCGGCGGCGCGCGCCATCTGCTCGCGTTCCTCGAGCACGCCGAATTCGGCGGCCGCGCCGGCGGCCATCAGCTGCTCGCGCTCCACCGCCAGGCGGTCGGCCTGCGCGGCGATGCGGCGCAGCTGGTCATCCAGCTGTTCCAGGCGCGTGCGTTCGACCTGGGTGGTCTGGTAGGTGCCGCCCAGCTCGCGGTTGAAGCTTTCCCAGCTTTCCTGCCACTGCGCCAGTTCGGCCTCGGCGGCGGCCAGTTCCTGCTGCGCGCGGGCCTCGGCTTCCTGCGCCGCGGCAGCGCCCGGGTCGAGCGCGGCGATCTCGCTGCGCAGTTCCTCGACGCGGGCTTCGTCACGGGCCAGCTGGCCGGACACATCGGCCAGCATCTCGCGCGCCTGGGACAGCTCGCGCTTCTGCCGCTCGCGCAGTTCGCGGGTGTGCGCCAGCGACTGCTCGGCGCGCGCCACCTCGGCGCCCTGCTGGTAGAACAGGCCCTGCACGGCATTGACGCGTTCATTGGCGGCGAACTGGAATTCGCGCTGCTTCTCGACCGCGGCCTCGGCATTGCGCTGCGCGGCCAGTGCTTCCTGCAGGGCAAGGTCCGCATCGCGCATGGCCTTGTCGTTGATGGCCGCGCCGCTGTCGATCTCGCGCAGGCGCAGCGCCAGCACCTCGGCCGACAGCCTCTGCTCCTCGTTCTTCAGGTCCTGGTAGCGCCGTGCCTGGTTGGCCTGGCGGGTCAGGTGGCGGATCTGCTTCTCGACCTCGTCGCGCAGGTCCTGCAGGCGCTCCATGTTCTCGCGCGTGTCGGCGACGCGGGATTCGGTCTCCTTGCGGCGCTCCTTGTAGCGGGAGATGCCGGCGGCCTCCTCGACGAAGGCGCGCATGTCATCCGAGCGCGCCTCGATGACGCGCGAGATCATGCCCTGCTCGATGATGGCGTAGCTGCGGGCGCCGAGGCCGGTGCCCAGGAACAGCGTGGTGATGTCCTTGCGGCGGCAGCGCGAGCCATTGATGAAATAGGCGCTGTTGCCGTCGCGCGAGACCACGCGCTTGAGCGAGATCTCGGCGTAGTTGGCGTAGCTGCCGCCGATCTTGCCGTCGCTGTTGTCGAACACCAGCTCGACCGAGGCCGTGCCCACCGGCCGGCGGCCGCCGGAGCCGTTGAAGATCACGTCGGTCATCGAGTCGCCGCGCAGGTGGCGTGCCGACAGTTCGCCCATGACCCAGCGCACCGCGTCGATGATGTTGGACTTGCCGCAGCCGTTGGGACCCACCACGCCCGTCAGGTTGGTGGCGAACGGCACGGACGTGGGCTCGACGAAGGATTTGAATCCGGCGAGCTTGACTCTGGTCAGGCGCATCTTGTTGGAATGGATCCGGGCGGGCTAATCGAAGCGGCCTAGTGTAGATTAGTTGCAACGATCATGAGCACCCAGCCCGCGACGTCCATCGAGACTTTCCCGAACCCCCAGCCGGGGCGTGACTACACCATCCGCATGACCATGCCGGAGTTCACCTGCCTGTGCCCCAAGACCGGCCAGCCGGACTTCGCCACGCTCAAGCTGGAATATGTGCCCGACCAGCTCTGCGTCGAGCTGAAGTCGCTGAAACTGTACCTCTGGTCCTTCCGCGACCGCGGCTGCTTCCACGAGGCGGTCACCAACGAGATCCTCGACCACCTGGCCGGCGCCACCGCGCCGCGGTTCATGCGCCTGACGGCCGAGTTCTACGTGCGCGGGGGCATCTACACCACGGTGGTGGCCCAGCACCACAAGGACGGCTGGCAGCCGCCGGCCGATGTCAGGCTGCCTTAAGGGCATTTCCGGGCCCCTGTACACCCCGGGAAGGGCTTGTATAATCCCGCGTCCTTTTCGAAGGCCCTAGGACGACGGGAGCCGAAAATGGCGGCGAAGAAGACCGCGACCAAAGCTACCAAGCCGAAGAAGCCGGCAGCAGCCAGGACCGCTGCCGCAGCCCCGAAGGTGGCCAGGAAGGCAGCCACGCCGAAGAAGCCCGCCAAGGCCGCCGCGGCCGCCGCGGCCGCCCGGGCGTCCACCACCGCCAGGACGGCAATGGCGCCACGCGCCAACCACGAAGCCGAGGAAGCCGCCATTCCCGTGATCACCGACAACTACCTCTCCCCGAACAGCGCTGGATACGACGCCGACGACGACGGCAACGAGACCCTGCTGTCCGGGCCGCGCAATGTCCAGCCGTACATCGTCAAGCGCGGCGAGCAGTACATGAGCAAGGAGCAGCTGGAGCACTTCCGCACCATCCTGCTCAACTGGAAGCGCGACCTCATGCTCGAGGTCGACCGCACCGTCTCGCACATGAAAGATGAGGCGGCCAACTTTCCCGACCCGAACGACCGCGCCACGCAGGAAGAGGAATTCAGCCTCGAACTGCGCACCCGCGACCGCGAGCGCAAGCTGATCCGCAAGATCGACGAGGCGCTGGCCCGCATCGAGGATGGCAGCTACGGCTATTGCCTCGAGACCGGCGAGCCCATCGGCGTGAAGCGCCTGGAAGCCCGGCCGGTGGCAACCCTGTCGATCGAGGCGCAGGAACGCCGCGAACGCCGTGAAAAGCAGTACGGCGACCGGGACGACCGCTACCGCTGATGCCGCGCGGGCGCCCTATCGCGGGCGCTTCGCACCTTCTCCCAACGGCCTGTTGCACAAGGGCTCGCTGCTGGCCGCAGTGGCGAGCTGGCTGGATGCGCGCGCACACCAGGGCCGCTGGCTGATCCGCATCGAGGACCTCGACCTGCCGCGCGTGCAGCCGGGCGCCGACCGCGCCCTGCTGGAAACCCTGGCGCGCTTCGGCATGGTGGCCGATGAAACCCCGCTGCTCTACCAGTCGACGCGCGCGCATGCCTACCGCGTCGCCCTGGACTCACTGGTGGACCAGGGCCTGGCCTATTTCTGTGTGTGCCCACGCGGCGGTCGCACCGCCCGCTGCAGTTGCCGCGCGCGCGAACTGCGCGGCGAGGACGGTGTCTGGCGCCTGCGGCTGGGGGACGCACCGATCGTGTTCGAGGACGCCATCCAGGGCCGCTGCAGCTACGCCCCCACCCTGATCGGCGACCCGGTGCTGTTCCGCCGCGATGGTTACGCGGCCTACCAGCTGGCGGTGGTCGTGGATGATGCCTTCCAGGGCATCACCGACGTCGTGCGGGGCGCGGACCTGCTGGAAAGCACCGCATGGCAGGTGGCGCTGATCGCGGCGCTGGGGCTGCCACAGCCCCGCTACACGCACGTGCCGCTGCTGACCGAGCCGGATGGCAGCAAGCTGGCCAAATCCCGCCGCTCCCTGCCCCTGGCCGCGCTGGAAACCGTCCCGACCCTGACCCGGACCCTCTCCCTGCTGGAAATTTCCCTGCCTGAGGAATTGAAAGCTGCCCCGGTCAGTGACATGCTGCACTGGTCCGTGCAAGACTGGAACCCGATGAAGCTCCGTGGAAAGCGATTCATCGCGCTCCCGGATTGAACTTATTGTGGTTTTCGGTTCGGCACCGTTCGCAAGGTTGCGATAAGGGGATCGGGATGAGCGAGCCCAGGGTCGTCAAGAAATATCCCAACCGGCGTCTCTACGACACCGTCGAGAGTCGCTACATCACGCTGGCCGACATCCGGCGACTGGTGATCGAGCGCATCGACTTTGTCGTCATCGACAAGAAGACGCAGGCCGACATCACGCGCAGCATCCTGCTGCAGGTCATCGCCGAGCAGGAGCACGGCAGCCAGCCGATCATGAGCCGCGAGTTCCTCTCGCAGGTGATCCGCAGCTATGGCACGCCGGTGCAGAGCGGCATGGCCGGTTACCTCGAGCAGTCGGTGCGGCAGTTCCCGGCCAGTGACGGCAATGGCGCCGGCGCCGGTGCCGCGGTGCGCTGAGGTCAGTCGAAGTCGAAGCTGTAGATCAGGTCGATGGCGTTCGCCTCGCCTGATTCGCCGCGCACGGTGAAGCGGCGGGTGATGTCGTAGAAGATGTACAGCGTGCTGGCCGCTCCCGAGAGCCCGGCCTCATAGGTGAGGTACAGCTTGTCGGAAATGCGCTTGCCCACCGACACGCCGGAATCCCCCAACCCGAGTTCATCCACGCCGAGGTTGTCGGCCAGGCCGCTCACCGCCTGGCCCGCGAGCAGGCTCAGCGCGGCGCGCTGTACCGAGGTGCCCTCCCCGCCGCTGATCGCCATCGGACGACCGAGCACCACCCATGAGAGCCGTTCGGCTTCCGGCAGCGGCGGATCGGAATACAGCTCCACCTGCGGTGCGCGCAGGGTGCCGGTGACGCGCACGCCGGCGCGCACGTCGATGTCCGGGCGGATGGCGAGCAGGTTCAGCGCGGGATTCTCGTACGAACCGTTGAAGGCCACCTCACCGGTCTCCACGTTCAACGCCTGGCCCCAGGCGCGGTAGCGACCTTCGTCGGTACGCACTTCGCCGAACACGCTGAAGGGCTGGTTGGGCAGCGGCGAGCTGCGCACGGTGAGTTCACCTTCCAGGCGCGTGGTGATGCCATAGCCATCCAGTGCCAGGTCGCGTCCCAGGTTCAGGCGGATCTCCACGTCCATCGGCTGGCTGGATTCGAGGCTGCCGTTGGCGGCCACGGTGCCGACCTCGACCAGTTCCAGCTCGTCGGTATTGCGCACGATCACCACGTCATCACCCAGCGTGGGTGCGCCGGCATCGGGCAGCCTGATGCTGGCGCGGTCCACGTTCAGGTCGCCGCGCACGCGCAGCGCACCCTGGTTCAGCGCCGCGGAAAGATCACCACTGAGCGTCAGCTGCCGGTCGTTGCGCACCAGCACCTGCATGCGTTCCAGCTTCGCGCTGAAATCCATCTCGATGCCGGATTCATTCGGGCCCGCGGTCTGCACGCCGCTCCAGTCGATCAGGCCTGTGGCCGTCATGCGGCCGCGCGCGGTGGGCGCCTGGGTGCGGTTGCCGCTCATGCCGGAGATATAGGCGCGGCTGCCGGTGCCGCCCTGGAACATCAGCTCGCTGATCGTCAGCTGCTGGCCGGACACGGACGCGCGCAGCACACCGTCATGCAGTTCCACGCCATCGAGCACCGAACGTACATTGATGCGGCGGCCGTTGATCGGGCCGCTGACCTGCGGTTCCGACACGCTGCCGGCGATGGCCAGGTCCGCGTCGATCTCGCCCTGGATGCGCCAGCCCGGCGGCGTGAAGATGCCCCACATGGCCAGGTCCTGCAGGCGCGCGGTGAGATGGCCGTCCACCGGCGCATCCTCATCGATGCTCCAGCCATCGCCGGACTGCGTGAAGCGCGTGGCGGCACGGGCCTCCACCACGCCGGCGCGCTGCGTTTCCCAGTCCAATGTCACCGCCACTTCATCGCCGACAGAATCCACGGCGAGGTTGATGACGCGGATGCCGGCGGTGATGCGGTCGGCGGGGTCCACGGGCCTCGCCCTGCCGCCACTGAGCAGTTCTTCACCGAGCAGCCACACATCACCCTGGTCGCGCTGCAGGCGTGCATGCACCTCGAGCGTCTCGGCCAGCGAGAAATCCCACTCGGCGCTCAGCGCCAGGTCCGTGCCCAGGCCCGCGGCCTGCAGGCGGCCGGCGCCGAACTCATCCTTGAAGACATCGAGCCACGCGGGCTGGATGCCCTGGATGGTGCCGCGACTGTCCAGCTGCGTGGCTCCATCACTGCTGCGGCGAAGCTGCAGCGGTTCCCAGGCCAGCCGCAGCGGCTCGGTGGTGCCCGGCGCGGCCAGCGACAGTTCGCCGGCGGTGCTCTGCACCTGCAGCTGATCGCCGGTGCTGAGGTTCACCACCAGGCCGTCGGCCAGTGCCAGCCGCCAGGGATCGGCATGTTCGGGCAGCGTGGCATCGACCACCATGCGTTCGAACTGCAGTTGCCAGCCGGGAATCGCGGCATCGGCGGGGTCGTGCTGCATGCGGACCTGCACATCGAGCGTGGCGGCGCGATCAGCCATGCGCGCGGCGCCGGCCATTGCCAGCGATGCTTCGGCGAAGTTGCCGGCGAGGCTGGCATTCACGTTGTCCAGTTCGATGACCGCGGCGTCTTCACTGCCCATGTCGATGCGCAGCTGTTCGCTCACCAGCCGCGCATCCACCGCCAGGTCCGGATAACGCTCGGGACGGCGCAGGCCATCCATCCACTGCTGCCAGCCACCCTGCCAGGTGGCCTCCAGGCTGGCGGCGCCGGCAGCCTGCATGGCGGGCAGCTGTTCGCCGATCAACGGCAGCTCGCCCAGCCACTGGAACATTTCTTCGGCCGAAGCCAGCTGCATCGACAGCGTGCCGCCGCCTGAGCGCTGCTGCATGCTGGCATCGGCGTCCAGCGTGAGCCCGGGCGCCACGGCATTCACATGCGCGGCCACCGAGGCGAAGTCCGGCAGCGCCACATCGATGCCGCTGCCTTCGATGCGCGCACCCAGCGCGTCGATGTCGACGCGGGATACCCGCAGGTGGGTCGGCGACCAGCTGCCCTGCAACTGCAGGCGGCGGATGTCCCAGCGATCGGCCGGCGCCTCGCTGCGCGCACTGGTGGCGCCGGCGCGGTCGCTGTTGATGTCCGCGTCGAACACCAGCTGCTGTTCCAGCGCGCCGGCCACGGTCAGCGTGCCGGAGACCGATGATGCCGCGCCCCGGGCCAGCTGCCCGTGGATGTCGGCCAGTGGCAGGCGACGCAGTTCACCGCGCACATCGAGCGCGCCGCCATCGGGGGCATAGCTGGCATTGACCAGCACGTCGCCCTCGCCGATGACCAGGCGCAGCGCATCCGCCACGAAGCTGTCGGGCGTGGCGCGCAGCGTGCCGGCGAACTGGTCCATCGGCAGGCGTTCTTCATCGAGGCGTCCGGCCAGCGCGTTGCGCACGTCGGCAACTGCCTGCCAGCCTTCATCCGCGCCGCCCGGCAGCGGCGTGAGATCCACACTGCCGTCGAAGCGCGTCACCGGCAACGCGGTCATCAGCGGCCGCAGGTCCACCTGCTGCAGCTGGAGTTGCAGTCGCGCCTGCGACAGACCTTCGCGCGGCAGGTTGCCGGTCAGCTGGATGCCGGCATCGTCTTCCCCGGCCAGCCGCACCTGTGCGGCTTCGATATCGAGCCCTTCCGGCGTCAGCTGCGCCTGCGCGTTCACGGCGCGCACCGGCAGGCGCTGGCTGTCCCAGGGACCGGCCGCGCCATTGCGCAGCGCCAGCGTGAAATCCCAGGACTCCTCGGCGTCGGCAACCGGGCGCACCTGCGCATCACCGGCCAGCAGCGTCACCGGTGCGGCGGGATGGAAGGCGCCGGCATTCAGGCGGTTGGCGCGCAGGTCGAGCGACTCCACCGGCTGTGCGCGCCAGGGATGCAGGCTGCCGCGCAGGTACAGCTGCGCCAGCGTCGATTCGGCGCCCGGATCATCTTCCAGCGTGGTGCGCAGGTCGGCCAGTGATTCCAGCAGCTGCGCGGCTTCGGGCACCGGCGCATCGCGCGGCTGCTCGCGCGCATCAACCTGCACGTCGATGCGTGCGGCCTCACCGCCGCCCAGTGTGCCGCGGGCGTCGGCGTGCAGCAGCATCGCCAGCGGCACCTCGGGCGCCGGATCGCGCAGCGAGGCGGCAAGCTGTGCGTCGAGCGTCAGCTCGCGCGCATGCAGGCTGGCGCCGGCCTGCAGGTGGCTGTCGCCATAACCGAGGCTCTCCAACCGCAGTGTGTGGCGTACGTCGTCATAGACATACTGTGCGCGGATGTCGTCGAAGGCGTAGGTGGTGGTGCCCGTTGCCGCTGCGGAATCAGCGTCCGTTGGAGGCGCACCCGCCAGCTCGATCTCCAGCCGGCCGATTTCCACCGGCACGCTGGCGCGGAACGGCAGCGTCACCTCATCCGGCATCACGAAGGGTTCAGTGGGTTCCGGCTCGGGTCGCTCTCCCAGCAGCACATGGATGCGCCCTGCGCGCAGCACCTTCACCTGCAGCGCATGGTCGAGCAGGTCGCGCAGCGCCCAGTCCAGCGTGAAATCCTCGACCGTCAGCGTGATGCCGGCCCCGCTCCACTGCAGGTGCCCGATCGATCCACCGCGCGTGATCGAACCGCTGACGTCGCGGTATTCCAGCGCCTGGTCCTGCGGCAGGAACCGGGCCGCCAGGTCCAGCGCCTGGCGCAGTGAACTGCTGCTGCCGATCCACAGCAGCGCGCAGGCGACCAGCAGCAGCGGCAGGCCGATGATGATCCCGGCCACCCACCAGGGCCAGCGCCGCCGGCGGCGCGGCGGCGATGAGGGGGCTGCAGCCTGTGGCGCGATGTTGTTCATGGCCTAGAACTGGAACCCGACGCGCAGGTGGATGCGCCATTTGTGTGTCCGCGTGCCATAGGCGCCATCCAGCTGCAGCGGTCCCACCGGGCTGACCCAGCGCACGCCCGCGCCCACGCCGGTGAAGAAGCGGAAATCACTGACCTTGTCCGCGGCGGCGCCGGAGTCGACGAACACGGCCGTCTCGAAGCTGCGCGCATCACCGAACAGGGTCAGCGGCCGCTGCCATTCGGCGCTGCCCATGGCCATGTAACGCGCGCCGTAGATGCTGCCGTCCTCGAGCCGGTTGCCGATGCTCTGGTAGGAATAACCGCGCACGGTGTTGTCGCCACCGGTGAGGTACAGCAGCCGGATCGGGATATCGACATCGTCCTTCGCATGCACGCCGCCGGCCTCGGCGCGCAGCGCGATGCGGTTGCGCTTGCCGGCGGCATTGCGGCCGCCGAACGGGAACAGCTGCAGTCCGCGCACCAGCACCCGCACGAACGGGTCCCGCTGTGGCGTCAGCGTGTAGCCGATGCCGCTTTCCAGCCCAAAACCGCGGCCGCTCTGGGGCGCCAGGTCATCGTCGAAATAACGGCCGGTCCAGTGATAGTTGGCCATGAAGGACGAACTGGCATCCGGCGCGGTGTCCGGGCCCTTCGCGGTGCTGGCGTCATAGCGGAAGAAGAAACGCCGCTCGGTCCTGTCCACCAGGCGCATGCGGCCGCCGGTCAGCGACAGGCCGTTGACGCGGAAGTCGCCGTACTCGGCCCGTTCCAGTTGCAGTCCGGTGTACCAGGCCCAGCCGGTCGCCGTGGGCATGTCGGTCCAGTGCGTGGCCAGGCGCTGCGCATCGGCGCCCACGTCCGCCTCGTTCACCGCGCGCCAGCGCAACGGCCACATGCGGTTGTGGGTATGGTCGATCGAGAAACGCTCACCGGCGTCGGTGCTGTAACCCAGGCCGAACACGATGCGCTGCTCTTTGGCCTCCTTCAACTGCGCCACCACCTTGGCGTCCAGCGGATCCTCGCCGGCGGTGTCGAGCATCAGGAAGACCGAATCGAAATAACCGCTGTTCACCAGCCGCTGCTGGGCGTCGAGCAGCGCGTCCTCGTCATAGTCCCTGCCGGTGGGGATGCGCGCGATGTTGCGGATGCCCTCGGCGTCATAGCGTTCGACACCCTGCAGCTCCAGTTCGCCGAAGCGGTACAGGGGGCCGGCGTCATAGGTGATGAACAGCCGTGCCTCGGAAGTGTCGGCGTTGACCACCGCCCGGCTCTCCTGGATGCGCGCGGTCGGGTACCGTTCCTTCTGCAGCACGCGCAGGCCTTCGCTGCGCGCGGCATCCCATTCCTCCTGCGTGAAGGTGTCGCCGCGGCGGAGCAACCAGTCACGCTGGATCACCTCGCGCTGCTCCGCGCTGGCCGGGTCACTGTCGGCCGGCTCCGCGAATTCGATCTGGACCTGCTCGACCGTGGCCTTCGGCCCGGTCTGGACATTCATCACGATGCGGCGCGGTCCACCCGGCTTGCCCGGCTCCTGCATCGACAGCTCGATCTGCGGATCGAAATAACCCTGCGCGGCCAGCAGGTCGCGGGCATTCTCGTCGGCGGCGCCGAGCAGGCGTCGCAGTTCATTGGCCTGCAGGTCGTTGAACTCCGCGAAACGCTGCAACTCCATGTGGCGCTCGAGATGGCGCGCCATCGACCGATTGTTGCTGTTCACGTCGAGGCGGAAGGCGACACCGTTGGAGCCGTTGCCATTGCCGTTGCCGTTGGAGGCGGACTCGCCCTGGGCAGGTTCCACCAGCTCGCCGTCCGGGCCGACCTCGGCGGGTTTTTCCTCCGTCGACGCGCAGCCGGCAGCCAGCAATGCCGCGAACAGCATGCAGGCAAGGGGTGGCCCCCAAATGGTCTGGTGAGTTGCAGCCACCCGTTCCGCTCCGGCCAGTCGACTGTTGCAGGCTAAGTGCCGTTGCGCGGCAGCGTCAACCGGGGTGAGAGGCAAGTCTGGACGGCGCTGTCCTACAGCGCCGTCGCGAGGACCGGAAGGACCCCGGTCCCCGATCGGTCATCGAATCGATCAGCCGTCGACGTTGCGCATCGACAGGCGCACGCGGCCCTGGCGGTCGACCTCGAGCACCTTCACGCGCACCACATCGCCTTCCTTGAGCTTGTCGCTGACCTTCTCGACGCGCTCGTCGGAGATCTGCGAGATGTGCACCAGGCCGTCGCGGCCCGGCAGGATGGTCACGAACGCGCCGAAGTCCATCAGGCGCGCCACCCGGCCCTCGTACACGCGGCCGACTTCCACCTCGGCGGTGATCAGCTCGATGCGACGCTGGGCCTCGCGGCCGGCGGCGGCGTTGACCGAGGCGATCTTCACCGTGCCATCGTTCTCGATGTCGATGGTGGTGCCGGTTTCCTCGGTGATCTGGCGGATCACCGCACCGCCCTTGCCGATCACGTCGCGGATCTTCTCCGGATCGATCTTCAGGGTGATGATGGACGGCGCCCACTCGCTCATCTTGGCGCGCGGCGCGGCCAGCACCTTGTTCATCTCGCCGAGGATGTGCAGGCGGCCGGCATTGGCCTGCTCCAGCGCCACCTTCATGATCTCGGGGGTGATGCCCTCGACCTTGATGTCCATCTGCAGCGCGGTGACGCCGTTGGCGGTACCGGCCACCTTGAAGTCCATGTCGCCCAGGTGGTCTTCGTCACCGAGGATGTCGGTGAGCACCTGGAAACGGTTGCCCTCGAGCACCAGGCCCATGGCCACGCCGGCCACCGGAGCCTTGATCGGCACGCCGGCATCCATCAGCGCCAGGCTGGTGCCGCAGACGGTGGCCATCGACGAGGAGCCGTTCGACTCCAGGATCTCGGACACCACGCGCATCACGTAGGAGAACTCTTCCATCGTCGGCAGCACGGCCGAGATGCCGCGGCGGGCCAGGTTGCCGTGGCCGATCTCGCGGCGCTTCGGCGAAC
>CAYNEX010000063.1:0-15426 GCA_964396335.1 uncultured Steroidobacteraceae bacterium
TGCATGACACGAGTCCCCACACAAATTACTTGCCGAACTTTTAAAAAGCGCCGGAGCCGCTGGGGTTCCGGATGTGCCACTCACCGTTTCAGGTCAGTGGCGAAGGGGCGGCAAGTATAGCGGCGTTCCGCTTCTCGTCAACCCTTGTTTTTCAGTCTTTTTCCGTTCGGCCTCTTCGTGCTTTGCAGCGCGAGATGCCGTCTGGAGGGCGCGCAGTATAGTCATCGAAACCAGCCTGTCAACGCCCCCTCGCGACGTTTTTTTCGGTGCCCTTTTCAGGGCGCCCCGTTGCGAGGGGCGCGAAGAATAGCTCATTGGCCCGCCCCGTCAACGGGTGCGGGCAAAAAGATTTCGTTCAAGCCCGAAGGGCCGGTTTTCTGCCGGGTCTAGCCCGGCGGGGACACCTGCACGCGGGCGAAGCGGCGCGGGCCCAGCTGCAGCACGTATTCCGAGCCCGGAATCAGCCGCATCTCGCGATCGGTGGTGCGATTGCCGTCCACCTTCACCGCGCCCTCCTGGATCTTGCGGTTCGCCTCGGAGTTGCTGGCCGCAAGGCCAGCCTCCTTCAGCGCCGCGGCCAGCTTCAGGCCGCCCGGATCGGTGGCGGACAGGAACTGCAGCGGCAGGTCGGTGGGCGCGGTCTTCTGCTGGAAGCGCGCGACGAAGTTCTCGCGGGCTTTCTCTGCTGCGGCGCGATCGTGGAAGCGGGCCACGATCTCCCCGGCGAGTTCGAATTTCACGTCGCGCGGATTGCGCCCTTCCGCCACCGCCTTGCGCAGCGCGTCAATTTCGCCCAGCGGCCGGAATGACAGCAGCTCGAAATAGCGCCACATCAGCGTGTCGGATATCGACATCAGCTTGCCGAACTGGGTGTCGGGGTCCTCGGCGATGCCGACATAGTTGCCCAGCGACTTGGACATCTTGTTGACGCCGTCCAGGCCCTCGAGCAGCGGCACGGTGATCACCACCTGCGGCTCCTGGCCGTAGTGCTCCTGCAGCGCGCGGCCCACCAGCAGGTTGAATTTCTGGTCGGTGCCGCCGAGCTCGACGTCGGCCTTCAGGGCCACCGAGTCATAACCCTGCACCAGCGGGTACAGGAATTCATGCAGGGCGATGGGCTGGTTGCTGCGGAAACGCTTGGTGAAGTCGTCGCGCTCGATCATGCGCGCGACCGTGTGCTTGGCGGCGATCTCGATCAGGCCGGCGGCGGACATCTGGCTGAACCAGCGCGAGTTGAAGTCCACTTTCGTGCGGTCGGCATCGAGGATCTTGAACACCTGCTTCTGGTAGGTGGTCGCGTTGGCCTTGATTTCCTCGGGTGTCAGGCGCGGCCGGGTGACATTGCGACCGGTGGGGTCGCCGATCATTCCGGTGAAGTCACCGATCAGGAACACCACCTGGTGGCCGTACTGCTGGAACACCCGCATCTTGTTCAGCAGCACGGTGTGGCCCAGGTGCAGGTCGGGCGCGGTGGGGTCGAATCCGGCCTTGATGATCAGCGGCCGGTTCCGGGCCAGCTTCTTCGTCAGGTCGGCGACGGTGAGGATTTCCTGGGTGCCGCGGGCGATCTCCGCCAGCTGCTCAGCGTATTGGCCGGAAGCGTCCGGCGGGGGAGTTGATTCAGTCATCGGGGCAAAAGGATAGCGGATGGCCGCGTGATACGTGTTCCGCCTCGCATTCTGCGGGCTGTTCGGGGTCTTCCCGGTTGCCTGCCATGCCATGCTCAGTTAGTTTCGTTGGCATCAAGATTATGTAACCGGCTGATCCGGCGAACCTTCCATGTACCAAGCCAGATATCGCTCCAAGTCACGCGGAAGAATGCCGCTCTCCGGCCTGCAGCTCGCCTGCTGCGCGGTGGTCGCCGCCGGCGGCCTCTACCTGGGTTCGAAGCTGTTCCGTCCCGCTGACGAGGTTTCGGTTGCGGCGGCAGCCCTCGAGGTGGCGGCGAACGCAGCCAACCCGGAACAGCTGGCCCAGTCGGCCGCCGAGGCGGCGCTGGAAAAGCTCTCCGAGATCAAGATCACCGTGCAGCGCAATGACACGCTGGACGCAATCTTCCGCCGGCTCGAATTCTCGCTGTCCGACCTGGCCCATATCCGCGGTATCGATACGGCACGTTCCGCACTGGATCGCCTGAACATCGGCGATGTGCTGACGCTGCTGACCCGTGATGGCGTGCTGGTGGGCCTGCAGCGCCCGATCGGCGATGACCGCATGCTGAAGGTGGAGCGCGATGACGAGGCCGGCTTCGTGGCCCGCGTCGAGGAACTGCCGGTCAACACCTTCGTCACGTCGACGCGCGGAGTCATCAACTCCTCGTTGTCGGCCACCGGCGCCAACGCCGGCCTGGGCGCGCGCACGCTGGAAGGACTGGAAGACATCTTCCGCTGGGACGTGGATTTCCACCGCGTGCAGCCGGGCGACTCGTTCGCCGTCATCTACGAGAAGCGCGAGCGCGACGGCGAGAAGCTGCGCGACGGCAACATCCTCGCGGCCGAGTTCATCCACGAGGGCAAGGTCATCCGCGCGGTTCGCTATGAATTCCCGGATGGCACCGCCGATTACTACACGCCCGAGGGCGTCAGCCTGCGCAAGGCCTTCCTGCAGTCGCCGGTGAAGTTCTCGCGCATCAGCTCGCGCTTCAATCCGAACCGCAGGCACCCGGTGCTGAACACCATCCGCGCGCATCGCGGCGTGGATTACGCCGCGCCCACCGGCACGCCGGTGTATGCGGCCGGCAATGGCAAGGTGCAGTTCCGCGGCGTGAAGGGCGGTTTCGGCAACGTGGTCGAGCTGGCCCACTCCGGCAAGATCGTCACGCGCTACGGCCACCTGTCGCGTTTCGCCAGTGGCCTGAAGACCGGCCAGCGCGTCTCGCAGGGCGACCTCATTGGATATGTGGGCAGCACTGGCCTCGCCACCGGTCCGCACCTGCACTTCGAGTTCATCGAAGGCGGCGTGTACCTGGATCCGCAGAAGGCCATCAAGCGTGGCGAACCCGGCCCGCCGATCCCGGCTGACCAGCGCGGCGCCTTCGAGCAGCAGGTCGCGCCGCTGCTGGCCCAGCTGGATGCGGCTTCCGCGCCGACGCCCGCGCTGGCCTCCCGCTGAGGCCTCACCCTCCTCTTATATATATGAGCCTCTTTGCCGGCCTGATCTCCGGCACCAGCATGGACGGCGTCGAAGCCGTCCTGCTGGAAACCAGCGCCGCCGGCTGTACCGTGCGCGGCGCCTTCCACCAGGACTATCCGGCTGGCCTGTCGGCCCGGCTGAAGAAGGCCGTGGCCGCGCCTGCCGCCTGCGGCCTGGATGAACTGGGATACCTGGACGCCGCCATCGGCGAGGTGTTTGCCGATGCCGCGCAGGGCCTGCTGGCCCGCTGCAAGGTGGATGCGCGCCAGGTGCGCGCCATCGGCACGCATGGGCAGACCGTGCTGCACCGGCCGCGCGGCGCCCTGCGTTACACGCTGCAGATCGGTGACCCGAACCGCATCGCCGAGCGCACCGGCATCGATGTCGTGGCTGACTTCCGTCGCCGCGACATGGCCGCCGGCGGTGAAGCCGCGCCGCTGGTGCCGGCCTTCCATGCCGCCGTGTTCGCCGCACACGGCGAGGACCGCGCGGTGGTGAACATCGGCGGTATCTCGAACATCACCACGCTGGCCGCCGATGGTGCGGTGGGCGGCTTCGACACCGGTCCCGGCAACTGCCTGATGGACCTGTGGGCCGAGGAACATCTCGGCACACCGTTCGACCGTGACGGTGCAATGGCCGCGCAGGGCACGGTGCTCGCGCCGCTGCTGGGCCAGCTGCTGGCCGAACCTTATCTCTCGCTGCCGCCGCCGAAGAGCACCGGGCGCGAACTGTTCCATCGCGAATGGCTGGCGCCGGCGCTGCAACAGCATGCCGCCACGCCCGCTGACGTGATGGCCACCTTGTCTGAATACACCGCGCGCACCATTGCCGATGCGATCCGGCATGTACCGGGATTTGCGCCGCGTGAACTGCTGGTCTGCGGTGGCGGCGCGCGCAACCTGGAATTGATGCGTCGCCTGGCGGTGAACCTGCCGGGCGTCACCGTGCACAGCACGGCAGTGCGCGGCATCGCGCCCGAACATGTGGAAGGCGCGCTGTTCGCGTGGCTGGCGGGGCGTTACCTGGCCGGCCTGCCGGGCAACATCACGACGGTGACCGGCGCGCGCGGACCGCGCATCCTGGGTGCGCTTTATCCGGGCGGTGCGCCGGGAGCGTCGCCCGGATAAAACGAGATGCTGATCGCCCGCGCCACCGCGCCGGTGATACGCGACCTTGCAGCAATCAGGCCCCGGTGACGCTCAACTCTCGAGCTTCGCGTCCAGTGAAATGCGGATCGCGCCCAGCGCCTTCGACACCGGGCAATTCGCCTTGGCCTTCTCGGCCTGCTCGAGGAACTGCGCCTCGCTGATGCCGGGCACGCGCGCGCGCAGGGTCAGGTCGCTGGCGGAAATGGCCTGGCCACCGCCCTCCACCGGCCCGATCGATACCGCCGCGCTGACGTCCAGCTTCTCAGCCGGATGACCGGCCTCGGCCAGGAAATGCGACAGCTGCATCGCAAAGCAGGAGGCATGCGCGGCGGCGATCAGCTCCTCCGGATTGGTGCCGGACTTGCCGCTCTCGTCCTCGAAACGCATGCGGAATGAGTAAGGCTGCTCGCGCAGCGCGCCACTCTGCAGCGAAATGCTGCCCTTGCCGTCGCGCAGCGCGCCGGTCCAGATGGCCTGTGCGGTTCTCTTCATGCCTGCTCCTTGCCGAAAGATGGGGCCGCCCGCAGCCAGTCTGCGCTGCGGGCCGGGCAGGAGCAATCAGACGCGGCCGATCAGGCGGCGAAGGAAGAACCGCAGCCGCAGGTGGTCTGGGCGTTCGGGTTGCGGATGACGAACTGCGC
This sequence comes from uncultured Steroidobacteraceae bacterium, assembly GCA_964396335.1. Classification (GTDB taxonomy): domain Bacteria; phylum Pseudomonadota; class Gammaproteobacteria; order Steroidobacterales; family Steroidobacteraceae; genus ZC4RG30. The sequence continues at coordinate 4,925 of CAYNEX010000063.1, forward strand.
GCCCTCCAGGCCCTCGCGGTAGTCGATCTCGGCACCGGAGAGATACTGGAAGCTCATCGGGTCGACCAGCAGCTTCACGCCGTGCTTCTCGACCAGCGTGTCGCCTTCCTGCACGGCCTCGTCGAATTCGAAGCCGTACTGCATGCCCGAACAGCCGCCGCCCTGCACGTAAACGCGCAGCATCAGCGCCGGGTTGCCCTCGTCGCGGATCAGTTCGGCCACCTTGGTGGCCGCAGCATCGGTGAACAGGATGGGATCGTTCATAGCTTCACCATCTTACCCTTGATGGCGGCGCCGGCGGCCATTTCAACCGCCCCGTACTGCAGGTTGCCCTCGACGCGGGCCTTCGGCCCCAGCACCACGCGCTGGCGGGCGGTGATGTCGCCCTTCACGGTGCCGTGCAGTTCGACCACGTCGGCCTCGCAGGAGCCCTCGACCAGGCCGGTTTCGCCGATCACCAGGCGGGTCGCACCCTCGCCCTCGGGTTTGACGTTGCCGGTGACCGAACCTTCCAGGTGCAGGCCGCCGGCGAAGGCCAGGTCGCCCTGGATGCGGGTGCGGGCCCCCAGCAGCGAGTCGATGGCGGCGTGGGAATCTTTGCGGAACATGCGCACGTCAGTTCTCCAGGGTCCAGGGAAAGCTGTCCTGGACAGGGGTCATGCCGCGCCGCGACGGCACCAGCTCGACCTTGATGGTGGAGGGGGTGAAACCGACCGGCAGGCGGATCACCTGCTCGATCTCCTGCAGGTAGCGGAAATCGAAGGACAGCTCGCCACCCTCCACATCGGCCACCTGCGCCAGGTCGAGCTTGTCGGGTTTCGAATCCCGCATGCCCTCGAATTCCACGCGCACCTTGCCGGCCACATTGCCCTGCTGGTTCAGCGGCCGGCCCAGCACCACCCGCATCCGGTAGGTGCCGGCCTCGGGCAGCGGGCTGACCCGGAACTGCTGCACCTTCAGCGCCCCGGCCGTGCCGTCGCCGCCGACCACATCGCGGTAGAAACCCAGCTCGATCTCCAGCCGCTGCACATCGGCGCGCAGCGAACCGATGGTGCGGGCCAGTTCGGTGCGCTCACGTGCCTGGCCGACGCGCTCGCTTTCGCGCCGCGCCAGCTCGACCCGCAGCGTGCGGACCTCGTCTTCGAGCAGGTTGACCCGGTCGCGCAGCGTCGCGCGGTCCGGCGTGATGCCGCCCGGCAACCCGAGGTTGCCGCGCCCCCACTGGAACGCCACCCAGACCAGCAGCAGCACCGCCGCGACCAGCACACCGAGCACCAGACGACGTCGCCCGGGCGTGTCCGATTGCACCACCAGGCGCGGCACGTTCACCTGCGGGACCTTCATTCGGCGGTACGGGTCCCTGCGGTGGCGGATTCGCCGCGTGCGGCGCCGGCGCGGGCCGGCCGGCGCTGGCGGGTCTGGCGGGCCCACCAGGCGGGATAGGGAGGCAGTCCCTCGGGCCGGGCCAGCGGCGCCAGCTCGTGCAACGCCTTCACATAAACCGGGCGCTTGAAGTAGATGACTTCCTTCACCGGCTGCCAGTAGTCCACCCAGCGCCAGCGGTCGAATTCCGGCTCGCCGGTGGCATCGAGGCGGATGCCGGCCTCATCCCGGGACAGCTGCAGCAGGAACCAGCGCTGCTTCTGGCCCACGCACAGGGGCTTCTGCCCGTGCCGCTGGTAGCGGTTGGGCAGGCGATAGCGCAGCCAGCGGTTGGTCGATCCCAGCAGGCGCACGTCCCCGGGCGCGAGGCCGATTTCCTCGTGCAATTCGCGGAACAGGGACTCCTCGGCTGATTCTCCCCGGCGCATGCCGCCCTGGGGAAACTGCCAGCCCTTGCCACCCGTGCGCCGACCGAGAAACAACCTGCCGTCCTCGCCCATCAGGACGATGCCCACGTTGGCGCGGAATCCGTCCCGGTCGATCACGTCGGTCATGATCCGGTTCTTGTAACCGGCTGGCCCCTCCATGGCAAGGCGACACTTCACGGCGACGCGTTCAGGCGCGCTCGAGGGTCTCCTGCCGGCGGCCCTGCAGATAGGCCTGCCCCTGCTCCATCAGCGCGCGGAAGGCCGGCAGGTCGCGCTCGCGCACCGCGCGGCGCACCTTTTCGACCGCATCGGCCAGCGCCGCAAGCGATTCGCCGCCGTAATCGTTCAGCGCCTGGATCTCGTAGTAGAGCTCGGGGCTTTCTTCGGCCACCGCAGCGGCCACGTCCACCTGCGAATCGAAGGTGGTGCTCGACATGCGCGTGAGCCGCGGCGCGGCCTCGCCGCTGCCGACCAGCGCGGTGAAGAACGCGATGTTCAGCGCATGCGAGAGACCCAGCACATAGGCCACCAGGCGATCGTGCTCGTCGAGGTCCATCACCACCTGTTCGGCCAGCGTCGGACGGAACAGCGCGCGCGCTGCCTCGAGCGCCTCGGCACTGCCGAGGTCGATGAAGATCACATGGCGGTTCGACAGCAGCTCGACCGAGGGACCGAACATGGGATGCATCGAGGTCACCTTCACGCCGGCGGCCTTCAATGCGGCCAGCCCCTTGCGCAGCGGTGACTTCAGCGAACCCAGGTCGAACACTACTCCGGCGGGTTTGCGTCCGGCCAGTTCGGTGAGGATGGCATCGCTGACGCCCAGCGGCGTGGCCACCACGATGAAGTCGAACGCGTCCAGGTCTTCAAGCGTGCGCCAGTCATCAACATGCTTGCCGGCCTCGTCGCGCGCGGCCGGGTCGGCGATCAGCACGTCGAATCCCTGCGAGGCCAGGAAACGCGCGAACCAGTCGCCCATCTTGCCGGCGCCGCCGATCACCAGCGCGCGCCGGCCATTGCCGACGCCATTGGTGGCCACGCTGACCTGTTCCTGCGTGGTCAGCGAGGAGCGGATCAGCAGCCGCAGCACTTTCTCGGCCACGTCCGGTGACAGGCCTTCCTCGGTGGCACGACGGCGCGCGGTGAGGATGACTTCGCGCTCGCGCGCATAGTCGCGGGTGGGATATCCGGTGGCCTTCTTGGCCGCCGCCACCTCGCGCGCAATGGCCTGGCGCCGGCCGATCAATGTCACGATTTCGCTGTCGAGACGATCGAGTTGCTGACGCAGTTGCTCCAGGGAAGTCGTGGCCATCGCGAACCGTTAAGCGGCTAAACTCGCGCAATGTTACCCGAACAGCAGCTGCCCGAACCGCTGCCGACTGAACCGATGACATTGCTGGCCGCCTGGCTCGAAGAAGCCACGCGGCGCGGCGACCGCTCCAACCCCAATGCCATGGTGCTGGCCACCTCGGTCAACGACCGGCCGTCGGCGCGCGTGGTCTTGTGCAAGGAACTGGATGCCGCCACCGGCTCGGTGCGCTTCTTCAGCAACTATGAATCGCGCAAGGGGCGCGAACTGGCGGCGAACTCCCACGCCGCGCTGGTGTTCCACTGGGATCACCTGCATCGCCAGGCCCGCCTGGAAGGCCGCGTGGATCGCGCCGACCCGGCCGACAGCGACACTTACTTCGCCTCCCGTCCGCGCGACAGCCAGATCGGCGCGCATGCCAGCCGGCAGAGCCAGCCGCTCGACTCGAAGGACCAGCTGCGCGCCCAGGTCGAGGCCGTGCGCCGGCAGTTCGGCGACGGGCCGGTGCCGCGTCCCGCGTACTGGGGCGGCTATGTGTTCTGGGCCGAGGCGGTCGAACTGTGGGTGGCCGGCACCGGCCGCGTGCATGAGCGCGCACGCTGGACCCGCGAGATTTCCTTTTCATGCGGCGCCCGCCCGGTCGCCGGCCCCTGGACAGCAACGAGGCTCCAACCGTGACCGAACACCGTCCGCTGATCTCCGGCGCCCAGGTCGCCATCTGCTACATCGTGGCCTTCTGGTCCGGATTCTTCGTGATGGGTGTCGAACTGCTCGGCGGCCGCATCCTGGCGCCGAACTTCGGCAGCAGCATCTATGTGTGGGGCGCGCTGATCGCCATCTTCATGCTGGCCCTGTCGCTGGGTTACCTGGCCGGCGGCCGCTGGTCGCAGCGCAATCCCAGCCTGCAGCGCCTGGCCCTGCTGCTGGGCGTGGCGGCGCTGACCACGCTGCCGGTGCTGGTGCTGGCCGGCGGCCCGCTCGAGGACCTGGCCATCGCCGTGCCCGATCCGCGTTTCGGCTCGCTGGCCGCGGCGACCATGCTGTTCTTCATCCCGACTTTCTTTTCCGGCATGGTCTCGCCGTACTGCGTGCGCCTGCTGGTGGACAACGAACAGACCTCCGGCCGCCGCGCCGGCCAGCTGTATTTCGTCTCCACCTTCGGCAGCGCCGGCGGCACCATCATGACGTCGTTCTACCTGGTGCTCTGGTTCGAAGTGAACACCATCCTGCTTGGCCTGATCAGCATCTCCGCGGCACTGGCCGTGATCGCGGCGTTGGCAAGGAGTCGCAAATGATGAACCCGAAGAAGAAGACCCTGACCGCGTGGCTGGCACCGCTGGGCCTGCTGCTGGTGGCCGTGTTCGCGGCCGCGCCGGCATCGGCACAGAAGCTGATCCACTCCGAACGCTCGCTGTACCGCGACGTGCTGGTCTATGAGGACCGCGGCGAGCGCTGCATGTGCTTCACCCGCGACTGCCGCATCGGCCGCCAGTCCTGCATCAACCTCGCCAAACCGCGCGAGTTCGCGCTGAACTATACCCACATGGCCATGGGTGGCCTGCTGTTCGCCACCCAGACGGCGCCGAAGCGCCTGCTGGTGGTCGGCCTGGGTGGCGGCACCCTGCCCACCGCGCTGCGCGAAGTGCTGCCCGACGCCGAGATCGACACCGTCGAGATCGACCCGTCGGTGACGCGCGTGGCGCGCGAATACTTCGGCTTCAAGGACGACCCGAAGCTGAAGGTGTTCGAGATGGACGGCCGCGTGTTCGTGAAGCGCGCCGCGCGCGAGGGCCGCAAGTACGACGCCATCCTGCTGGACGCCTTCGACCACGAATACATCCCGGAGCACCTGCTGACGAAGGAATTCCTCGAAGAGGTGAAGTCGCTGCTGGCCCCCGGTGGCGTGCTGGTGGGCAACACCTTCTCGTCGAGCCGCCTGTATGACCACGAGTCGACCACGTATGCGGCGGTGTTCGGGACGTTCTACAACCTGAAGTCGGCGAATCGCGTGATCGTGGCGCGGCCTGCCGGACTGCCGACGATCGACCAGCTGCGGGCACGGGCGGCGGAGTATGAGCTGGTGCTGCGGGGGTATGGCGTGGATGTGAACCAGGTCGTGGGGATGTTCACGACGCGGACGGATTGGAAGACTGATGCGCGCGTGCTGACCGATCAGTACTCGCCGGCTAATCTGCTGAATACGCGCTGATCGGAGATCGGAGTCGACTTGCCGCCGCGCGGTCGCGCTGTGAGGGCTCACCGCGCTCAGACAGCCGGCGCATGGACGACAGCGGGTGAGTCCGGCGTAGGTGGTGGTGCGCCGGAACTCGCGCGGCGAGCCCTCACAGCACACCCGCGCTACGCCGAGGTGAATTCGGGGTCGGTCAGAGCGGATCCGGATTGGCCGAAAAAACAGATGCGGTCTCGCGGCCAGGCCTTGTCCCCCGACCTCATCAGTAACTTCCCATCCGGGGATCCACCCACTCAGCGTGGGTGTGGTGCGAGCCTCTGGCGCGCAAGTTCCGGCGCGCCTCCCCAACCGCCTGACTCAACCACGCCACTCGTGCGCCGGCTGTCCGCGGCGCGCCAGAGGCTCGCGCCGCGCCCACGCGGAAATGCGTAGCCCCCGCCCGTCACGGGGTTCCACTGACGCAGTGATCAGTCGACGATCGCCTGATAGATGAGCGACCGCAGCTTGCCGAAATCGTCGATGTCACCGGCCGGATTCAGCTGCGTCAGGTAGACCACGACGAGTTCTTCCTCCGGATCGACCCAGTAGGTCGAGTGGTACGCCCCGCCCCAGCCGAATTCGCCGACCGATCCGTGTTCGCCGCGCTTGCCGACATCGAACACGACGGAGAAGCCGAGGCCTTCGCCGACGCCGGGGCGGAAGACCAGCGGGGAGAGGTGGTCGGTGGTCATCAGCTCGACGGTCTTGCGCGAGAGATAGCGCTTGCCGTCGAGCGTGCCGCCGTTGAGCAGCATCTGCAGGAAGCGGGCGTAGTCGGAGGCGGTGGAGAGCAGGCCGGCACCGCCGGAGAAGGCGCGGCGCGGGCCGTCGACGAAGGCGCCCTGGCCGGCGGGGCCGGTTTCGGGCGCGCGGAAGATGCGGCCCTCGGCATCGCGGCCATAGACGGCGGTGAGGCGGTTGCGCTTTTCGGGCGGCAGGTAGAACGAGGTGTCGTCCATGCCGAGCGGGCCGAACAGGCGTTCCTGCAGGAAACGGTCGAGCGGCTGGCCGCTGACCTTTTCGATCAGCGCGCCGAGGATGTCGAAGCTGTAGCCGTACACCCACTGCTCGCCGGGGTGCGCATCCATCGGCAGCGAGGCCATGCGCGCGACGGTGACGCCGATGGGCTCGTCGCGGTCGGAGAAGTAGTAGTTCTGGATGCCGGCCTTCTGCCAGGCATCGGCCGCCACGCCCTGCCCGTAGCCGATGCCCGAGGTATGCATCAGCAGGTCGCGGATGGTGATGGCGCGTTTCGCCTTCACCACGTCATAACCGCCGCCCTGGCGCGGCACGGCCACGGTGGTCTCGCTGAATTCGGGGATGTATCGGCCCAGCGGGTCGGTGAGCAGCAGCCTGCCCTCCTCCACCAGCATCATGGTGGCCACCGCGATCACGCCCTTGGACTGCGAGGCGATGCGGAAGATGCTGTCGGTGCGCATGGCATCGCCGGCCTCGCGGTCGCGCTGGCCGAAGGCGCGGTGGTAGACGATGCGGCCCTTGCGGGCCACCAGCGCCACGCTGCCCGCCAGCTGCTGCTGTTGCACATAGCTGTCGAGCGTGGTGGTCAGGCGCTGCAGCCGCTCGGCGGACATGCCGGCGCGTTCTGGCGCCGCCGGGGCCAGACCCTGTGCGAGGGCCATCGGGCTGGTCACCGCCAGCACGCCCAGGAGCATCATTGCCGCCATCGCGGCCCGCGCATTCAATTGCCTTGCCATCGTTTCTCCCTTGCCGATGCAGCGCGGCGGATTAATTACCCATCGCGCGGCGCACGCCCGTATTCTTGTGCGCATGATGCTAGCCTCATTCATAAGGAAATGGGTGGCGGCCCGCCGCGACATGCTGCGGGGCACAGCACTGCAACTGCTGGCGATGGCCGCGATGACTGCGGGAGTGCAGTCGATGGCCGGCCAGGCCCCGGGGCAGGCTCCGGGCCAGAACCCGGCACCCGCTCCCGCCCAGGCACAGCCTCCGATGCAACGTCCGCAACCACCCGGCGCCGACACGCCCGCGCCACGCACCGACGCCAACTCGCAGCAGGCGCATGCCGACCTGATGGCCAAGCGCGATCGCGGCCGCATCGACGTGTATTTCATCGGCGATTCCATCACCCGCCGCTGGGGCGCGGCCGAACCACGCTACCGCCCGCTGCTGGAGCACTGGCAGCGCAGTTTCTTCGGCTGGAACGCGGCCAACTTCGCCTGGGGCGGCGACACCACCCGCAACATCCTCTGGCGGCTCGACCATGGCGAGCTGGATGGCGTGAACCCGAAGGTGATCGTGATCATGGCGGGCACCAACAACCTCAGCGGCGGCCTGGCCACGCGCAGCGAGGATGAACTGGCCGCCGACGTGGTGCGTGGCATCGATGCCATCCTCGCGCGCTGCCGCGACCTGGCGCCGCAGGCGCGCATCGTGCTGATGGGCATCACGCCGCGCAATGACGACATGGCGCTGATGCCGGTGATCCGCAACGTGAATGCACAGCTGGCGCGGCGCGCCGATCCGCAGCGGCTGCGCTTCATCGACCTGATGGACCAGCTGGCGGATGCGGACGGACGCCTGCGTCCGGGCGTGGCCGATCCCGATGGCCTGCACCTGGCCTTGCCCGCCTATGAGATCTGGGCGCAGGCGCTGCGACCGGTGCTGAATGAATGGCTGGGTCCGCCGGCCAATGAGGACCACGCGCCGCCGCCGACTGGCGATCCGTCGGCGATGCCGCGCGACTGAATCGCAGCCCCGCACCGCACGAGGCGCGCCCGCGCAATGCGCACACCGCGCGGCCAGACGGCGCGGCGGTACCTTATTGTCAGCCCATCAACTGCGCGCGCAGCGTCTCGTGCAGCAGCCCATTGGTGGCCAGCACGGTGGTGGTTTCCATCCCCACCGGCCGACCGGCGAAATCCGTGAAGCGACCGCCGGCCTCGGCAACGATCACCGACAGCGCCGCGATGTCGAGGATGTTCACATCCGACTCGACCACCAGGTCCAGCGCACCGCGCGCCAGCAGGTGGTAATGCACGAAGTCACCATAGCCGCGCACGCGGTTCACCTTCTGCAGCAGCGCGCCATAGGATGGCCAGTGCGGACCGGCCGCCAGCGTGCGGATGTTGCCGCTGGACAGGATCGCCTCGTCCAGTCGCGCCACGCTGCTGACGCGGATGGGATCGCCATTCAGGAACGCGCCGCGGCCCCTTTCGGCCCAGGCCAGCTCGCCATACACACCGGCCGCTGACACACCGAGCACGAACTCACCCCTGCGCATCAGCGCGATCTGCGTCGAGAAGAACGGCGTGTCGCGCACGAAGGACTTGGTGCCGTCGAGCGGATCGACCAGCCACATGCATTCGGCGCCTTCGCCGCTGCGACCACCCTCTTCGCCGTGGAAGCCGTAGTCCGGGAAGCTCGACAGCAGGATCTCGCGGATCGCCTCTTCGGCCCGCCGGTCGGCCTCGGTCACCGGTGAACGGTCGGACTTCAGCTCGACCTGCACATTGGCGCGATACAGCGAAGCGATGATGTCTCCGGCTGCCTTGGCAGCCTCGAGTGCGGCGCGCAGTTCGCGCGACTGGAATGAATTGGCGGGCATGGGTTTCCTTACGTGATGCGGCTGCGCAGTGCAGCCCAGTCGAACGCGGGGCCGGGGTCGGTCTTGCGTCCGGGCGCGATGTCGCTGTGTCCGGCAATGTGTTCCGACGACAGGGATGGATAGGCCGCGAGCAGCGCGCGAATCGCAGCCGCGGCAGCATCGTACTGCGCAGTCGTATACGAAATCTCATCGGCGCCCTCGAGTTCGATGCCGATGGAGAAATCATTGCAGGCCTCGCGGCCCTGGTAATTCGACCTGCCGGCATGCCAGGCGCGCAGGTGGAACGGCACGAACTGCACCAGCTCACCATCACGCCTCACCACCAGGTGCGCCGACACGCGCAGGCGGTGGATGCTGTCGAAGTAGGGATGCACGTCGCGCGGCAGGCTGCCGGTGAACAGCTTCTCGATCCACGGGCCACCGAACTCACCGGGCGGCAGGCTGATACCATGGATCACGATCAGGTCGGGTGAGACACCGGCGGGTCGCGCATCACGATGTGGACACAGAACCTGGCGTACGCCTTCGAGCAGCCCGGTGGCAACGTGAACGTGCAGACCCGAAGACATTGTTTTGCCCTTGCCGTGGTCGCCGCGCCGGTGCGAAACCGTGCGCGGCCCGCGAACGAAATCCAACAAGAAACGGGAGAAGAATTATGCCAATTGCCAAACGCCTCGGAGCCGAATTCCTCGGCACGTTCTGGCTGGTGCTGGGTGGCTGTGGCAGCGCCGTGCTGGCGGCGGGCTGGCCGGAACTGGGCATCGGCTTTGCCGGCGTGTCGCTGGCCTTCGGCCTGACGGTGCTGACCGGCGCCTATGCCTTCGGCCACATTTCCGGCGGCCATTTCAATCCGGCGGTGTCGCTGGGCCTGGCCGTGGCCGGCCGATTTGCATGGAAGGACCTCGCGCCCTATGTGGTGGTGCAGGTGATCGGCGCCATCGTCGCCGCGCTGCTGCTGAACTACATCGCCAGCGGTGCGCCCGGCTTCAGCCTGTCCGGCGGCCTGGCCTCGAACGGCTATGGCGATCACTCGCCGGGCCAGTACACGCTGCAGTCGGGCTTCGCCATCGAGTTCGTGCTGACGGCCTTCTTCCTGCTGGTGATCCTCGGTGCCACCTCGATCCGGGCGCCGGCCGGCTTCGCGCCGATCGCCATCGGCCTGGCGCTGACGCTGATCCACCTGATCAGCATCCCGGTGACCAACACCTCGGTGAACCCGGCGCGCAGCACCGGCCCGGCCGTGGTGGTGGGTGACTGGGCGCTGGCGCAACTGTGGCTGTTCTGGGTTGCGCCGCTGGCCGGCGCCGTGGCCGGTGGCCTGGTGCACCGCTGGCTCGAGTCGGCGAAGAGCCCGGCCGCGCCCGGCGGCGTTTCGGTGGAATGAGCCGGACCGCCGCCCGCTGCCGGTGGATGGCAGGCCTTGTGGCCTTCGCCCTCCCCGTCATGGCGGCGGATCTACTCACTGCTGCGCCGGACCAGGCTCCGGCGCAGCAGGAACTGGAAGAGATCCTGGTCCGCGGCGAACAGCCCGGGCCTGCGATGTGGAAGGTCTCGAACGGCGACCAC
>CAYNEX010000064.1:0-15198 GCA_964396335.1 uncultured Steroidobacteraceae bacterium
CCTCGGTGCGGCGGTTGGTGGCATCGGCCTCGGCGCGAGCCGTGCTCAGCGCCGCGACGATGCGGCGGATCGATTGCGACTGTTCCTGCGAGGCGGCGGCGGCTTCTTCCGCGCCGCTGGCCACCTGTTCCATCGAGCGCGCCAGTTCGCGCGTGGCGGCGGCCGATTCGGTCAGGCCGCTGGCCAGCTGTTCGGTGGCGGCGGCAATGCGTTCCGAAACCGTGTGGTGGACGGTCTCGTTGCGGGGCGGGGCAGGCGCCTTCTTCGCCGCAGGGGTGTTCTTGCGGGCGGTTGCTGCCGGAGCGGCAGTCTTCGCGGGCGCGGAAGCAAGTCTCGACCTCTTGACCAGAGCCATGTGACCTCGGAGCGGGCAGGGTGGAGGACTTCCGGATGCACGCGGCATCGCGGGATGATCCCGTCAGTATGTCACGCCGGCACAGGTGTAGGCTGTCGGACCCGATTACCTGTTCTTGAGGAGCGCGCCATGCAGATCATCGATCTTCTCGCCCAGATGGGCGGGCTCAGTTCCATTGCGAAACAACTGGGCATCAACGAGGAGCAGGCCTCAAAGGGTGCCGCCGCGCTGGCACCGGCCATCCTCGGTGGATTCCAGAAGCAGGCCCAGGGGGGCGGCGGATTGGAGGGCCTGGGTGGCCTGCTGGGCCAGCTCGGTGGTGGCGGTCTGCTGGACCAGGTGCTGGGCTCGCAGCCGGCTGACGTGAACCAGGGCAATGCCGTGCTGGGGCAGATCTTCGGCTCGAAGGATGTCAGCCGTGGCGTGGCCCGGCAGGCGGCCTCGACCTCCGGGCTCAGCCCGGACCTGCTGAAGAAGATGCTGCCGCTGCTGGCGATGGCAGTGGCCGGTTACATGGCCAAGCAGAAGGCCGGTGCCGGCCAGGCTGCGGGCGGCGGACTGGGCGGCATGCTGGGTGGATTGCTCGGTGGTGGTGGCAGCAGCAAGGCCAGCGGCCTGGCAGCCATGCTCGATCGCGACGGCAACGGCAATCCGCTCGATGACATCCTGCGGTCACTGGGGCAGGGACGCTGAATGCCTGATGACATGGCGGGATTCCGCCACGTCATTGCACGGTGAATGAAAATTCCGCCGGAACTGACAGGTTGCCGGAATCGTCGACCACAACCAGTCGCATGCGGGCCGTGCCGGTGGCAAAGCCATTCGGCCCCGGCACGACCGTGAACGAGGGCGACGTGGTGAACTCGGTGGCGTTCACGGCCAGGTTGGCGCTGCCCTGCAGGTCCAGGTTGGTCCAGCGGTATTGCACGATGCGGCCGCCGCCCTGGTCCGTCGACTGGTCACCCCGCACTTCCACGGCCGAAATCGGGCTGATGGAGAGCGCCATGTCGAGCACGGCAATGGGCGGCAGCGGATCGTGGAACCGCACGGTCCGCAGCACCGGCTCGGACGCAACGCCGGCGCTGTCCACCACCACCAGCGTGAAGTGACACAGCCCGGCCGCGAAGGCCGTGCCGCTCGGTGTCACCGCCAGCGTGCCGGTGGTCTGGCTGATGCGGGCCCCGGGCAACCAGCCATTCAGGCCACCGCAATCCACGTTGGTGAAGCGGTATTCGGAAATGCGTCCTTCGAAATCGGCAGAACGGTTGGCCGAAAGAGTGAACGTACCCTGCAGCAGCAGCACATCGCCTGGACCATCGAGCACGGCCTGCGGTGCGTGTCCCGACTGGTCGGGGCCGCTGCCGGAATCATCGGAACAGCCGGCAAGGGGCAGCAGGGCGGCGGCGCCTGCGATGGCCATCGTGCGGAGCCGCGATGTGGTCCGATTCATTCTTGTTCTGCCCCGGTCCGGTCCTGAACGGCTGCACCATACACGCAAAGGCTGTTCCGCCGCAGCAGCGACACGCCGGCATCCGGGGTAGGATTCTTTCCTGCAGACGAACAACGCATTGATGAAATTATCCAAGAAAACCCGCCGGCGGATGCTGAAAGGCGCCGGGCTCGTGCTGGGCGTGGCAATCCTTGCCGTGGGCATCTGGGCCCTGGTGCTGGACCGGCAGGTGCGCAGCCAGTTCGAGGGGCGCCGCTGGACGCTGCCGGCGCAGGTGTATGCGCAGCCCACCGAGCTTTACGCCGGCCAGTCATTCAGTGCCGACGCGCTCGAACAGGTGCTGCAGCGACTCGGCTACCAGCGTGTCGCGAAGGCGCAGCAGCCGGGCCAGTTCAGTCGCCAGGGCGCCCGCATCGACCTGGTCAGTCGTCGATTCCAGTTCTGGGACGGACTGCAGGAGCCGGCATCGCTGAGCGTGCAGACCCGCGGCAATGCCATCGAGCAGATCCGCGATGCCAGCCAGCAGGAGGTGCCGGTCTTCCGCCTCGATCCATTGCTGATCGGCAGCATATTCCCCATCCACGGCGAAGACCGCGTGGTGGTGGCGCCGGAGGACGTGCCGGAGCTGCTGCCGGCTGCGCTGAAGGTGGTCGAGGACCGCAAGTTCGATTCGCACCATGGCGTGAATCCCACCGCCATCCTGCGCGCCGCGTTCGTCAACCTGCGGGCCGGCCAGATCGAGCAGGGCGGTTCGACGCTCACGCAGCAGCTGGTGAAGAGCTACTTCCTCGACAGTCGCCAGACGTTCGGGCGCAAGATCGAGGAAGCAATGATGGCCGTGCTGCTGGAGATGCGCTTCAGCAAGGCGGACCTGATGAACGCCTACATCAACGAGATCTATCTGGGCCAGGACGGCGGGCGCGCCATCCATGGGTTCGGCCTCGCCAGCCAGTTCTATTTCGGCAAGCCGCTGGCCGAGCTGCAGCTGCATGAGGTGGCACTTCTGGTGGCCGTCGTCCGCGGGCCGTCGTATTACGATCCGCGCCGGCGGCCCGAGCGCGCGCGCGAACGGCGTGACCTGGTGCTGCGGCTGATGGCGGAACACGGCGTCATCAAGCCCGAGGCGGCGAAGCAGGCGGTGGAACGGCCGCTGGGCCTGGCCGGCGAGGGCAGGACCGCCGCCAGCTCCTATTACCCGGCATTCCTCGACCTGGTCCGGCGCACCCTGCGCCGCGACTATCGCGAGGAGGACCTGACCGAGGCCGGGCTGCGCATCTTCTCCACACTCGATCCGCTGGTGCAGTCGCGCGCCGAAGCCGCGTTGACGCGCGAGCTGGACCGCATCGACAGCGGCCGCAAGGACGCGGCGAACAAACCGCTGGAAGGCGTGGTGGTGGTCACCGCGCCGCAGAGTGGCGAGGTGATCGCGCTGGTGGGCGGACGCAAGGCCGGCTTCGCCGGTTTCAACCGCGCACTGGACGCCAGGCGCTCGGTCGGATCGCTGGTGAAGCCGGTGATCTACCTGGCGGCGATCGAAAGCGGCAGGTTCCACGCCGCATCGATCGTGGAGGATGCGCCGGTGTCGGTGAAGCTGCGCAATGGCGACGTCTGGTCGCCGAAGAACATCACCGGCCAGACCTATGGTCCGGTGCCGATGGTGCGCGCGCTGGCGCAGTCGCTGAACCTCGCCACCGTGAACCTGGGCATGGCCGTGGGCCTGCCGAAGGTGACCGGGGAGTTCGTTGCGCTGGGCCTGCCGGACAAGCCCGCCGAGGTGCCCGCCGTGCTGCTGGGCGCCGTCGATGCCACGCCGCTGGAAGTGGCGCAGCTGTACAACGCCTTCGCCAACGGCGGCTTCAGCTCGCCGCTGCGCGCGGTGCGTTCGGTGGTCGATGCCGAGGGCAAGCCCCTGCAGTCCTTTGCGCTGGAGATCGCGCCGGTGGCCGACCCGGATGCCATCTACCAGGTCAACCGCATGATGGTGGATGTGATCGAGCAGGGCAGCGGACGCAGTGCCCGTTCGGTGCTGCCCGCAGGGCTGGTGGTGGCCGGCAAGTCGGGCACGTCGTCCGACAACCGGGATAGCTGGTTCGCCGGTTTCTCGGGCAGCCACCTGGCCGTAACGTGGGTCGGGTACGACGACAATTCACCGACGGGGCTGACCGGATCCTCCGGTGCGCTGCCGGTGTGGTCGCGGCTGATGGCCGGACTCGACACCACCTCGTGGTTCGCGCCAATGCCGGACAGCCTCGAGGAAGTATGGATCGAGTTCGCGACCGGTCTCGGGGCACGCGAGGACTGCGGCGAAAATCCCGTGGTGGTGGCCGTGCCGAGGGGTACCGAACTGCCGATGCAGCCGGCCTGCGAGGCCGGGGAAGGGGAGCCGGAGTACCTGGGTGACCGCATCAGTCGCTGGTGGCGCGGGGTGAGAGAACGCTGATGAACGTGGCCGTGAACAATTGGTATCGGACGATCCCGGCGCTGGTTGCCGCGCTGGCCCTGGCGGCCTGCGTCACGGCGCCCCCGCCACGCACGCCGCCCTCCGAACCGGTTCCGACCGAACCTGAACCCACGACGCCGACGCCACCGCCGGAGCAACCATCGGAGCCACCGCCGCCCGCGCCGGTGGTGCCGGAGCCGGTGCTGGGCGCGGCCTCGCGCGCGCTGGTGGATCAGGCACGCGGGCATCTGCAGGCGAAGAACTATCCACTGGCGGCATCGACCCTTGAACGGGCGCTGCGCATCGAGCCCTCCAATGCACTGCTGTGGATCGAACTCGGCAAGGTGCGCCAGGCCGAGGGCAACTACGTGCAGGCGGAGAACATGGGTCGCCGCGCCGCCTCGCTGACCAGGGCGCCGAAGGCCAGCGCCGCGGCGTGGCGCCTGATTGCCGATGCGCTGCGCGCCAGGGGCCGGACCAGCGAAGCGCAGCAGGCAGCCAGCAGGGCCGACAGCTTCCGCTAGCGCTTTCGAGACGCCGCGACCCGATTCGGGTTGCGCCACCGGGGATGCCCCTGCGGTCCATCCGCTCCCGCTTATGGCGCCAGACATATTTGGTGTGCCCCGGCGCGCGGCTGACTCACTAGACTGCGCACTGTCTTGGGAGTCGCAAGGAGCAATCTAATGAGAACACGGATCCCCTGGAGCCTTCCCCGCATCGCCGTCGCCGCCGCCGTCGGCGGCATCGGATCGGGCGCCGCCATGGCCGCAGACGATGGTTTCCAGGAACTGCAGGAAGTTGTGGTCACCGCGGAACGCCGCGAAGTGAGCCTGCAGGAAATGCCCGCTTCCGCCACAGTGCTCAATGCCGATGCGCTGGCCGCGCAGGGCGTCGACAATGTGCTGGACCTGCAGAACGTCGCGCCCAGCGTCTCCATCAACACCTACAACCGCTCGACGTTCATCAACATCCGCGGTGTCGGCATCGGCCAGTCGGCGCCCACCTCGAACCCGGGTGTCGCCTATTACATCGATGGCATGTTCATCCCGCATGAACAGTTCATCGCCCAGTCGTTCTTCGACATCGACTCGATCGAGGTGTTGCGCGGCCCGCAGGGAACCCTGACCGGGCAGAACTCCACCGGCGGTGCCATCTATGTGCGCACTCCCTCGCCGACCTTCGATGCGGTGTCCGGTTACCTCGACCAGACCATCGCCTCGGACCACTGGTACCGCACCGTCGGCGCCGTCAACGTGCCGATGGGCGAGAAGTTCGCGATGCGCCTGTCCGGCGTCCTCGACGGCCGGGGCAGCTTCACGAAGAACGTCGGCCCGAGCCCGAGCGAGCCGGGCAGCGGGCGTGACCTGTCCGGTCGCGTCGCGTTCCGCTACAAGCCGAATGACTCGATGTACTTCGACCTGCGGTATGAGCATTTCGACCGCGACACGGACTACAACGCGATCAAGAACCGCAACGACCTGGTGACCTCCGACCCGTTCACGATCGAGGAGGACGCGATCTCGTTCCTCGACCAGAAGGGCGACCGTGTCTCGCTGGAAGGCAACTTCGACCTGTCGCCGGGCCTGGGGCTGCGTGTGCAGTCCAGCTACCTGGACGCCATCACCACCGACCAGGCCGATGGTGACCGCACCGCGACCGCGCAGGCGGTGCCGGAGCCGCTGCCCACCAATGGCGCCAACACGGCGCTGTACCCGGGCCGCGTCAGCTACACCTCGCAGGAACTGAAGACCTGGGTGAGCGAGGTCAACCTGCTGTCGCGCGGCGACGGCCCGCTGCAGTGGGTGCTGGGTGCGTTCTACATGACGGAGGAGAGCCCGGTCTCGGTGCTGCGCGACAATCGCAACACCGTGGATTTCGTGCAGTCGAACTCCAGCATCATCACCGAGCTGGAGAACACCTCGAAGTCGCTGTTCGTGCAGCTGGACTATCGCCTGGCGCCGGCCTGGGCGCTGGATGTGGGCCTGCGCTATTCCGAGGATGAGCAGGAGTACACGCGCATTGTCACGCCCGGCGCTCCGCCACCGGGATGCTTCCCGTGCACCACGAAGCTGAAGTCTGACGAGATGACCGGTCGCGCCGGCGTGAAGTTCTTCGCCAGCGACGATGTGATGGTGTATGCCACCGCCTCGAAGGGTTACAAGGCCGGCGGCATCAACCTGGATCCGCGCCTGCCGGACTACAAGCCGGAGACCAACATGATGGGCGAGCTGGGCATCAAGTCGACCATCGCGCAGGGTCGGCTGCGCGTCAACGGTTCGCTGTTCTACTCCGATTACGACGGCATCCAGCTGTCCTCGCTGACGCCGGTCGGCACACCGCCCGCGCTGCTGCCGAACACGCTGAACGCCGCGCCGGCCGAGATCTACGGCGCCGAGCTGGAGATGATGGGGCAGTTCGGGGCGTTCGGATTCAACCTCGGCGTCAGCGCGCTGGAAAGTGAGTTCAGGAAGGATGCGATGCTGACCGACTCGCAGACCAACACCAACCGGCTGGTGCCGGCCGGTTCGGAAGTGCCTTTTGCACCGGACTACACCGCGAACGCCGGCGTGCAGTACGACCTGCGGGCCGGCAACTGGAGGCTGACGCCGCGCCTGCAGGTTTCTTACGTGGGCACGCAGCTGTCGACGCCGTTCCGTTACACGGCCACCCGCGTGCCGTCGCGCACGCTGACCGACCTGCGCCTGATGATGGAACCCAATGACCGGCTGCGGCTGGAGGCCTTCGTCAACAACCTGTTCGACAAGACCTACATTGCCGCGCAGGTGCAGGATGCGAGCTCGGCCAGCGGCGGCATCATCTATGGCGCGCCGCGCCAGATCGGTGTGCGGGCGAAGCTGGACTTCTGACCAGACCGGGGCAGGGTGGAGTGAACTCCACCCTGTCTGGTCTTTCGCGATGGTCCCGCGTTCGCGGAGCGCCCGCCGCGCCCGACCTGCTTCAGTGCGTGGCGGCGCGCATGCGCAGCGGCACCGAGATCGGGCCCAGTTCGGGCATGCCGCTCATCTGCAGCGGTCCGCAGACCTCGAAGTGCGAGGTCTGCAGCAGCAGTTCTTCCAGCCCGATGCGCAGTTCCTGGCGCGCCAGCGCGATGCCGGCGCACATGTGCGGTCCGCGCCCGAATGCCAGGTGCTGGCGGATGTTGGGCCGGCGCAGCTGGAATTCATCCGGCTTCGGGAAGATGGTTTCGTCGCGGTTGGCCGAGGCATAGACCAGCGCGATCGCCTCGCCGGGCTTGATGCGCCGCCCATGCAGCTCGACTTCCTCGCGCGCCGAGCGGGCGAAACCGCGATAGGGGGTGTACAGGCGCAGGAATTCCTCCACCGCGTCGGGTACCAGTGACAGGTCGTGGCGCAGTTCGTCCTGCAGCTTCACGTCGCGCGACAGGTGCACGGCGATGCTGCCGAGCAGGATGGGCGGCGCGACCAGTCCGACCACCAGCACCTGCCGCACGCAGCCGGCCAGCAGGTGTTCGGGGAAGGGATTGCCGTCGTTGTCGCGCGCCGCGATCAATGAACTGGTCGGATCGACGGCCGGATCACGCGGCTCGCGGCGGCGCTCCGCGATCACTTCGGCGGCCATCGCGGCCAGCTGTTCGGCGGCAACGGCCACGCTGCTCTTGTCGAAGGATTCCCAGGCCTTCACATAGGCCTTGGCGGTGCGCCACAGCACCTGGGTCTGCTCTTCGGTGAGTCCCAGCCAGTCGCCGAACACCACCGCGGGCAGGGGGCTGGAGAAATGCTCGACGAAGTCGGCTTCGCCGCGCGCCACCAGTCCCTGCATCAGCGTGCGCGCCGCGCGCCGCGTGGTCGGTTCGATGGCGGAGACGCGCGATGCGCTCAGTGCGCGATCGATGGCGCGCCGGTAGGGTGTGTGTTCCGGCGGATTCAGGTGCAGGGGCGGACGGCGGCCGGTGGTGGAGGACCCGGGCACCACATTGCGCACCGAGGTGATGTACATCTCCGGCTGCGCAAGGATGTCGACGATGTCCTGGTAGCGCGTCACCGCCCAGAAGCCGTCGAAGGCGCTGCTGTGCGCCACCGGGCAGCGGGCCCTGAGGTCGGCGAACACCCGGTGAGAGTGTTCGAAGCTCTCTTCGGTCGTCGGATCGTAGTCATCGGCCATCGGGGCATTGTAGGCAACCCCGATGGCGCGGGTAACAGTGGATCGATCTGGCCGCTATAAGCGATCCCGATGTGGCCGGGGACGCAGCAACCAGACCGACAGCGCCGCGATGGCCGACAGCGCGGCGATCACGAAAACGGGGCCGTCGAACGAGCCGGTGCGGGTGCGCACCCAGCCGACGAAGGTGGGGATGACCAGGCCCGCCAGGTTGCCGCACATGTTGATCAGCGCAAAGCCCGCCGCCAGGCCCGCCGGATTCAGGAACAGCGGCGGCAGTGTCCAGAAGGTGCTCTGCGCGGCACCCATCGCGAAGCCGGCCAGCAGCAGCACGACCAGTGCGGCGAGGCCCGTGCCCAAGAGCGGCGCAAGTCCGATCATCACCGCCGCCGACAGGGCCGCCAGGCCCACATGCCAGTGGCGCTCCTGCGTGCGGTCCGAATGCCAGGCATTGATGAGCATGCCCAGTGCCACCGCGGCCCAGGGCAGCGCCGAGAGCAAACCGATCTGCAGTTCGGTGGCGCCGGCCGACATGTGCCGGATGATCTGCGGCAGCCAGTACAGCATGCCCTGGGCGCCGGCCATCAGGCCGAACCAGCAGATGCTGGCGATCCACAGGCGGCTGTTGCGCAACGGGTTGTTGCCGCCCTTGTGCACGGGGGCGGCCTGCTTCTCGCGCGCGATTTCCTCCTCGATGCCGCGTCTCTCCGCCGCATCGAGCCAGCGCGCGTCCGCGGGCTTGTCGGGCAGCGCGCGCAGCGCGACCACGGCCAGCAGCAGGGTGGGCGCGCCCTCGATGAAGAACATCCAGCGCCAGCCCTGCCAGTCGACGGGGTTGTCCATGCTCATCAGCCAGCCGGCCAGCGGCCCGCCCACCACGGTGGAGATCGGCACGGCGAGCATGAACAGCGAGATGGCGCCGGCACGGTGGCGCGCCGGGATCCATTGTGCCAGGTAGAACATCACGCCCGGAGCGAAGCCGCCTTCGGCGATGCCGAGCAGCAGGCGCAGCGCATAGAAGCTGCCGGCCGAATGCACGAAGGCCAGGCCGGTCGCGGCCAGTCCCCACAGGCCCGCGCAGACGAACACCCACCGGCGCATGCCGATCCGCTGCAGCAGCCAAAGGCTGGGCCACTGGATCAGGATGTAGCCGACGAAGAAGATGCTGACGCCGAAGCCATAGGCCTCGGGACTCAGTCCCAGCGCGTCGTTCATCTGCAGCGACGCGAAGCTCACGTTGGCGCGGTCGATGGTGCTCAGGAAAAGCAGCGCGAGCAGCGGGATGAGCAGGCGCACCTTTGCCTTGCGAATGGTCGCAGCCGTGATCGTCACTTATGATCTCCCCCCGTGGACAGCCGCAGACTACGTTACTTCGTGCAGATTGTGGACAGCGGCAGCATAACGCGGGCCGCTGCGCTGAGCGGTGTCGCGCAACCGGCACTGAGCCAGCAGCTGGCCATCCTCGAGAACGAACTGAAGGTGAAACTGCTCGATCGCTCGGTGTCCGGCGTGACGCCGACCTCGGCGGGCAGGGTGCTGTATGCGCGCGCGCAATCGATCCTGCGGCAGGTCGACGACCTGCACGAGGCCGTGCATCGCGAGGTGCAGCCGCTGTCGGGCACGGTGGTCGTCGGCATCCCGCCGACCATGCTGCCGCGTGTCGGGTTGCCGCTGATCGAGAAGGTCTGCACCCAGCATCCGGACCTGCACCTGCAGATCCGCGAGGAGGGCAGCCTGGTGCTGCACGAGCTGCTGGTGAACGGCAAGATCGAACTGTCGATCTCGGCCACCAGGCCCGAGGGCGTGATCAGCGGCGAGGAGATCCTCACCGAGGCCATCGTGGTGATGTACGCACCTTCGATGGAACTGCCGGAACAGCCGACGCTGGCCGAGCTGGCGCGCCTGCCCTGGGTGATGCCGCGCCGGCCCAATGCCATCCGCACCCTGATCGATGGCGCCTTCGCGGCCAGGAACCTGACACCGCGGATCGTGGTCGAGATCGATTCACTGTACAGCTCGATGGAAATCGCGCGCCGCGGCCTCGCGGTGGCGCCGATGACCCTGGGGGCGATGCGCGAGGACCTCCAGGCCGGCACCCTGCGGGCCTGCCAGCTCGGTGACACGCCGCTGATGCGCTCGCTGTACCTGGTGCACCGCCGCTCGCCGGCGCTGACGCCCGCCGCCCAGTTCGTGCACGGCATCCTGCGTGATCTCGGTTCGGAATAAGGCGGCGGGCGGTTTGTAGGGCACAATTGTCCTTCCTGCGGACAAGGACAATTGCGATGCAACAGGTATTCGTTCTTCCGAAGCGGTTCACGGCGATGATCCTGGCCGCCTGCATGCTGATGGTGGTGGCCGGTGCGACGCTGGCGGCGACGCCGGCCGATTCGATTCCGGCCGCACAGCTGGTCCAGCCGGCCGACTGGGCCGCGAAGGTGAAGGACGGATCCGCCGCCGGCACCCTTACGTTGCATGTCGGATTCAAGACCATGTACGACCAGGCGCATATTCCTGGTTCGGAGTACGCGGGCCCCGGCAATACCGGCGCGGGCCTGCAGGTGCTGCGTGACCGCGTGGCGGATCTGAAAAAAGACGCGCCGATCCTGATCTACTGCGGCTGCTGCCCGTGGGAGCGCTGCCCCAACATGGGCGGCGCCTATGCGGCGCTGGTCGAACTGGGCTTCACGAATGTGAAGGCGATGATCATCCAGGATAACTTCGGCTCCGACTGGGTGGAGAAGGGGTATCCGGTGGCCAGGACCGAGTGAATGAACAAGCTGCGTGGCTGCCTGGTCGTGGTCGCTCTGCTGGCGGGTCTGCCGGCTGGTGCCGCGTCGGCGATGAACGTCGGCGACCAGGTGCCCGACTTCGTGCGCGCCGACCTGGGCGGCAAGGACGTGCAGTTGTCGCGATACCGCGGCAAGCTGGTGGTGCTGAACTTCTGGGCCTCCTGGTGCCCGCCGTGCCGCGAAGAGATGCCGGTGTTCTCCGACTGGCAGAAGACGCTGCAGGGCAGGGGCCTGCAGGTCATCGGCATCGCGATGGATGACGATGGCTCCGAGGTGAGGAAATTCCTCGCCGAATATCCGGTGTCCTATCCCGTCGTGATGGGGGATGCGAAGTTCGCCGGCCAGTTCGGCGGAGTGCTCGGCCTGCCACTCACCTACCTGATCGATGCGCAGGGCAAGGTGGTGGCGCGTTACCAGGGTGAAGCCGATCTGCAGAAGATGGAAGCGCAGATCCGGCGGCTGCTCGATTGAATTCAAGGATCCGCCACGGCGGACGGAGGGAGTCATGTTGAAGCTGATGATGCGGACCGCCGCGATGGCGTGTCTTTCTGTGCCGGCGCCGGGAATCGCCGCCGCGCCCTCGCTGGACCGGGCCGTGCACGACAGCATCCGGGAGGCCTTCTGTCCGAAGCCGGCCGGCGCCTCCGCGGCTCCGTCGCCGACGAACAATTCGCCGGTCGAGCCGGCGCGCGTGTTCGACAACCTGTACTTTGTCGGTGACCGTGGCACTTCGGCCTGGGCCCTCACCAGCAGCGAGGGCATCATCCTGCTCGACGCCGGTTTCCAGAACAATGTCGAGAGCACCATTCTTGCCGGCATGCGCAAGCTCGGCCTGAACCCGGCCGACATCAAGTACGTGATCGTCTCGCACGGCCACAACGACCACTTCGGTGGCGCGAAGCTGCTGCAGGACACCTACAAGGCGCGCATCGTGATGTCCGAGGCCGACTGGGAGCACATGGTGACCTGGCCGCAGCGCGGCACCCCGGCGCCGTTCCCGGCGCGCGACATGGTGGTCAAGGATGGCGATGTCATCACGCTGGGTGACGCGTCCGTGCGCATCGTGATCACCCCGGGCCATACGCCCGGCACCATCTCGCCGATCTTCGAGGTGCGCGATGGCAGCCAGAAGCATTACGTGGGTTACTGGGGCGGTGATGGCGCCGGCCACCTCGAACCGGCGGACATCCGCACCTATGCCGCGGCGGTCGACCGTTTCGTGTCGCTGGATGCGCGCGTGGATGTGCCGCTGAGCAACCATGTGGTGGCCGATGGCACGCTGCTGAAGCTGCCGCTGCTGGCGCAGCGCAAGGCGGGTGAGCCGCATCCGTTCGTGACCGGCAACGCCCGGTTCAAGGAATGGGCCGGCGTGCTGAAGTCCTGCGCGGAAGCGTTCCTGCCGCGCCAGTAGCGCGCGGCCGTTACCCGGGATGGTCCCTGCGTTCGTTGCGCAGGTAGGCGATCCAGTACACGCCGGCAACCAGCAGGGTTCCGCCCAGCATGTTGCCGGCCGTGACGACAACGAGGTTGCGCAGCGATCCCGCCAGGGTGATCGCATGGTTCCCGTCGAGCAGCCAGCCCCAGGGCAGGAAAAACCAGTTGGCGATGCAGTGCTCGAACCCGATCGTGACGAACGCGGTGACCGGGAAGACGATGGCAAGGATCTTGTCCGCGACGCTGCGCGCCCCGATCGCCAGCCACACGGCAAGGCAAACCAGCGCGTTGCAGAGGATTCCACGTGCAAGTGCCGGCACGATGCCCAGTTCCGACTTGGCCTGTGCAATCGACACCGCGGTCCGGCCGACCGCGCCCTGGTTCAGCGCGGCGATGTCCGCCCAGAAGACCAGCAGCACCGTGGCCAGGCAGCCGACCACGTTGCCGGCATAGACGATCATCCAGTTGCGCGTCACATCGCGCAGGCCGATGAGCCGGCTGGCCCATGCCATCGCGATCAGGTTGTTGCCGGTGAACAGTTCGGCGCCGGCAATCACCACCAGGATCAGGCCGAGACTGAAGCCCGCACCGCCGAGCAGTCGGGCGATGCCGAAGCCGGGTTGGGCGCCGGTGACCACCACCGCGTAGAACAGCGCGCCCAGCGAGATGAAAGCACCGGCGAGCACGGCCAGTACCAGCAGCGACAGGGCGTCGCCGCGGGCCTTGGTCACGCCCAGTTGTTCGACGCGGCGGGCGATCTCCTGCGGCGGATAGGCGTCGCCGGGAATCGGGTGCGATGGGGGCATCAGCCGGCTTCCTTGAGAGCCGGCGCTGGTCCGGCCGTGACGTCGCGCATCGATCCTGCCTGTCCGTCTGCTGTTGAGGGCGAGCCTAGCAGCGATTCCAGGGCGGCAGGAACAGACCCCGGAAGCTCGCGTCGACGCCGCCGCCGATGGCACCGTAGACTTCACCTGCAGGGCGGCCCCAGCCGGAAAGCAGCCGACGACATTCGTGGAAACAACGACCGCACAACAGCCAGCAAGCGCAGGAACCCCGCAGGGAAAGTGGGGCGTACCCGCTGCAAGAGTCTCCGTCGCGCCGATGATGGACTGCCCGGATTTGCGTTAGCGGACAGGGACTTATGGGTCTGGCGGTGCGGGCTGGTATCACTCATCAGCTAGGAGATAGCCCATGCCCCTCAATTCCCGCACTCTGGTTGAAGTCGCGCCTGGCACTCACGCATTCGTGCGTGCGATCGGTGGATCGGACCAATTGGATATCAGCCTCGCAACGGGCGAGATTTTGCGCGCCAGCGCGATCCTCGAAACCTTCGTCGATTCCTTGCCTGATGAGCGGGCGAACGATCGCTATGTGCTGTGGACGGTGCAGTCGATCCTTCGGGACGCCGTGGAACTAGCTCAGGCTGCAGTCGCAGAGACACCGCTTGCGCTCGATGAAGGCTCCCAGGCGGAATAGAGATCTGCGCGTCGAGCGCGCACCCAGTAGTAGCGCGTCGTGGCCGGTGCGAGCGGGTGAACGTAGCTTGTGGCCTTGCCCTCCCACACCTTCGTCGCGCCGCTGCGGTCGTTAGTCGTGGCCGCGTAGATCTCGATGCTGTCGAACTGGTCGAAGTCGACGGTGTCCCAGGTGAGCAGGATGCCGTTCGGCACGCCGTTGGCGGCGAGGTTGTCCGGCGCAGGCACAGCCGATGGCTGGTCCTCGAGCGGGGTCGGGATGGCCGGCAGATACTGGATATTGTGAGCTGAATTGCTCATGTCATTGGAGTCCGTCAACGTCGGATCCCGGAAGCCCTCCATTGGGGGGTTCTGCTTCCAAGGCGTGAGCCAGATGGCATTTGCATTCGAACCGCCGGCGGCGCTGGACATGGTATTCACTTGCGGTGCGCCGGATGCGCCAGTAACCGCGAGGAAGCGGCCGCCGGAGAGGTCCGGGTAGGACGCGTCCTGACTGTCCAGCGCGACCAGCAGCGCACCCGGACAACCTGGCGCGCCGGCGCCTGGCAAAAGCCAGCCGTTATCGAAAGCGTGGTTCGCCGTGGTCGGTGCAGAATCGCCACCCGACAGGTTGATCAGGCCCGAGACGCCCACCGAAAGACCGCGGCAGATGATGATGAGGCCCGCGCCCCCGGCGGCGCCGGTGCCACCGAGGGCCTTCACAGCCTTGTCCTTCACATTGAGGAGCTTCCCGCCCGGGCCGCCGGACGTTCCGCGTAGATCGACTGGCAAGCCCTGCAGAGATGGCGGCGTGCCATCGACGATCTGGAGGTCGTATGTGGGGACTTGAGTGAAGGTGCCCACCGTGACGCTGGCCGCAACGCTCAGGAATTGAAGCTTGGGAATCAGGGCGCCAGTGTATGTCCAAGCGATGCCGTCCATGCCGCGCGTCGAACCGAACCCGGGAGTGCCGGTAGCAGTAGTGCCATAGCCAGCAGTGTCGACGATCCCGGGCTTTCCAGCTGCTGCACCATCGATCTTTCCATTGATTGTGAGGTGCCCCATGACCCGGAGTTGAACGTTCTGGTCGATCTCAAGAACCGTATCGTCGGAGATCGTCAGGTCACCCAAGTGGT
>CAYNEX010000065.1:0-15017 GCA_964396335.1 uncultured Steroidobacteraceae bacterium
AGGCCAGGCCCTGCTGCTGCAGCAGGTCGATGCGCGAGGTCAGTTCGCTGAGCAGCGACGCATCGATCGACAGCCCGCCGCGTCCTGCGCCGGCACTGGCGCTCACCACCGGACCTGCCGCGTCCGGGTCCCATCGAAGCCCGAGCTTCTCCAGCTGGTCACGGCGCACCTCCACCAGGCGCACCTGCATCTGCACCATGGTTTCCCAATCGACCTCGCCGACGAAATCCAGCACCTCACCGGGAAACAGGGATGCGATTCCGGCCGCGCGCGCCCGGTCCCGGGCACCGGCGCGGGAACCCTCGAGGACGACGTAACGTCCGGACAGGCGCGCGGAGACCCCTGGCACACCTTCCAGCAGTTCGCGCACCTCGGCCAGACGACGGGAGAGGTCCTGTTCGCGAACGCGGATGCGCAGGTGATGCTGGTTGCCATCGCTGAGCCACAGCTCCGCCGTGGTTTCACCCGGCGCCTCGCCGAACAGCAGCAGCTGGCCGCGTTCCGGGGTTGCGAAGGAGACCACGCGGCCCGACCCCAGTGCCGCACGCCGCACGTCGGCCATCAGCAGCAATGTCTCGCCCACCGCCAGGGACACCTCCTCTGGAAGCGCCTGCGCCTGGGCAGCAGCAGCCGGCAGTGCGCAGACCGCCAGCATCCAGGTCCACAGCAGGAGCCTGATCATGAGGCCTCCGCGGCACGCGCAGTCGTGACACTGAGCACGCGCCGGGCCGGCACCTGCTCACCCTGTCCACCCACCAGCAGTTCGACCTGCGAGACCTGTCGACGCGGTACGGGAGCCCGCAGCAACTCATTGCTGCTGCGGACGACGACGGGCACTGGATTGGTGTCGGCCGGACTGCGCAACAACACCGAAAGATCTCCCGCGTGTTGTGCGAGCAGCACCTTCGGCGCCTCATCGACCCGCACCCTCAGGGTGACTGTCGAGAAACTGCGCCGGCCGACTTCGCCGCCGACCGCGAAGGACTCTCCCACGCCCAGGATCTCCACCTGCTGCAGCAGCGGCACGAGCAGCGCACCGCCACCGGCGCGTTCGCTGTAATAGAGATCGACACGGTCGCCGGGACGCAGTCCGCCCGCCTGGGAATTGAGGTCATCGACCGATACGGTCAGCGCGCGTTCGTCACCGCCCAGCACGTCGGACAGCTTCGCCGCACTGGCGCCCTCCGCCAGCGCCGCGCTGACGATCGGCGTGCCGCGCTTGATGTCGATGGCGACCCTGGCACCCAGCAGCTGGCCGGCCCGGGAAGCCGGCACGGCATCGGCCGGCAGGTAGGCCTGCGGCACGGAGCGCGCCGCCACGTTGGTCGCGGAAAGCACCGCACCGCGCGGCAGGTCGGTCGCCGCCACCACCACCTCACGCCCGGCGTAACGACCTGCCAGCTGCCGTTCCGCCGCCGAGGCGCGTTCGGTGAGGTATTGGCCGGCCAGCACGGCACCACCTGTGCCAGCCACCACTGCCACCAGCGTCAGTGCCACGTCGGCCCGCAGCCATCGGCGCCATCCTGAAACCTTCTCATCCACGCGAACCTCCTGTCCTAGAAGATGGAGACCAGAAACGAGCGGGCCCGCGCCACGCCCATCAACGTGCGCAGCAGCAGCGTCACCACCGACTCGCCTTGCAGATACGGATAGAACAGCGCCAGCACCAGGGCCGCGCTGACCAGCAGGAACTCGGTCATCGCCTGGCCGCTCTGCCGCCTCATGGCGTTGCTCCCGCGGCGGAGCGCACTGCCAGCCAGATCACGATGCTCCGGCCGGCAACAGGCGCCGGCGTCACGAACACATCCGCCTGCATTGCCGCGTTGGAAACCTGCAGCACCGCTGTTGTGTCGGCATGCACGGTCCAGCCCTGTTCGACCAGCTGCCGGCGCAACTGCCGCCGCAGGTCGTCCGCCCCCATCCGGCAGATCGCCGTTTGCTGCAACCAGGCGTCATGCCCTGCCTCACCTTCGACGCGGCGGCCCCAGCGACAACCGCTCGGCAGGCGAAAGGCGTCCTTCGGCGCGGAAACGGTTCGCCGCAGGTCGAGGATGGAATGCAGCAACCGGGCGCCTTCCGGCCCCGATTGCCACTGGATGACTTCATTGCGGGAGCCATCCAGGCGCATCAGCAACTGCCATCCGGCATGCGCACGCTGCTGCACCGGACTGCCCTCCCGGCGCCAGCGTTCTTCGATGCGCACTGCCAGCTGCGGCACCCCGGCTCCGGTGACGCGCCGAATGCGCATGCCGACGCCATCGACCAATACCGGTCCGTCGATGGAATCGACCAAGACATCCAGTCCACGCAGGTCCCGGGCTTCCAGCGCCATGCCAGGTGGCGCAGCCAGCAGGGCAAGAATGACCAGCAGGCATTTCATGGGCAGCGCCCCGGCAACGGCGTACGCCCGGGACCCAGGCGATCTTCAGGAATCCGGTCCGGCTCGATCAGTCCCAGGCACAACTCGCGCAGCGACGGCTCGAGAATGCCCAGCGGAATGCTCAAGGGCTGCCAGATGGCATTCAGGCCGTGCAATGCGCTGGCGGGGACCAGCCCGCCTGCCCGCTGGCGCACATGTGCCGGGCCCGCGGCGTGCCAGGAATCATCGAGCATCGCAAACCGCGCCGCGAGGTTCAGCTCCAGCATGTTGAAGGGCGCAGGCATCGCGGTCAGCGGCGCCACGCGCCCCTGCACGATCACCTGCCCGAGTCCCTGGTCACTGACGTCGAAGGAGTTCTGGATCAGCGTACCGACGCCCAGCAGTGGTGCCTTCATCACCGCTTCGGCTGCACCGGCGAGACCGCGGGCACCGATGCGCGACCACGCGAGGACAAGGTCGTCCCCGGCAACCAGGAATGTTTCGCCGGATGGATCGCGCATCGCCGCGTCGCGATACGCGGCCTCATGCAGCCGCGATGCAACCTGTGCCTCATCCACGTCCGTCCGCCAGGCCTGCCGGAAAGCGACCTCGCGCGCCGCGACGATGCCCCGCCGGTCCACTTCCTGGTAGCCGGCGATGGCCAGCGTGCCCAGCATCAGCAGCGACAGCGCCGCCGCCGCCGCCGCGAACTCCGCCATGCTCTGCCCATGCTGCCGCTTCATGGCAGCACCGCGAAAGGATCGATCGTGAGCCCGCGCGACGGCGCGGTGAGCGTGCGGTCGGAGGCACTGACCGGCACCAGCCGCACCTGCCAGTAGGGGTTGAACAGGCTGGCATGTTCGGTGCGTCCGTCGGTGCGATCCGCTGGCCGCTGGAAATAAACCTCGGCGCTGGCGATCGCGTGCAGGGCATTGTCGCTGGTGGCCGGAGCCACCGATTCGCGGCCGCCCTCGAAGGTGATGAAGCCGGCAGGCATCAGCAGGCGATCCAGCGTCTTCACCTCTTCAACGGGCAGGTGCGCGGCGACCGAATAGACCAGCGAGCGGGGCGCCGTGGAGCGCGGATTGACCACATCGCGGATCTGCGGCACGCCTTCGTAATCCGGCAGCGGCCGCAGGTCGCGACGCGCACGCCGGGTTGCGCCCGGATTGGTCGAGGAACTGCCGCCGTGCGTGGCGTTGCCCCGTGCCGTGACATTGCCCTGCCGTTGTTCGGCGGCGCCCCATCCCAACGGGATCTCGCTGCTGGCGAGGAAGAAGTCGAGGTGCATCGACAACGTGTCGATGCCGCGCCAGGCCCGCTCACCGATCAGGTCGGTGCCGCCGCGTTTCTCGATGGCGAGGAAGCGCAGATCGAGGAACGTCGATCCGCGCGCCCGGGTGAACCCATCGCGCGAATCACCCAGCAGTTGCGTGAAGCGCCGCAGGTCGCCGCCACCTCGCTCATACCGTTGCGTGAAGCGGTTCTGCCAGATCGCGCCATTGCGGGCCTGCAGCAGGCGAGTGGAATCGGAAAGCTGCGCGCGCGGTTCGTTGGCCTGCAGCACCTGGCCGACGATGTCGGCTGCGGCCGGCAACGTGGCCTGGTGCGCCGCTGCCTGCGCCAGCGCCAGCGAACGGTTGTTCCAGTCGGAAAGAAGCCCCTCGAGCGGTGGCAGCGCCAGGTCGAGGGCGCGGTCGATGGCGTCCCAGCCGCGTTCCAGCGCGCGCATCGGCGGGCCCAGGTAGGGAACATATTGCGTCACCTGGTCGATCCGCGTGGTCACCGAATCGACGTAACCGGACCAGGAACGCAGGCTCACCATCTGCGCGATCGCCACTTCGTTGGCGACGATGGCGCGGTTCAGGTAGGCCTGGAAGTTCAGCGAGCGGGCCTGCCAACGGGCGGCGCTGAGCGCCGCCGCGTCGACTGCATTCGTCAGGCGCATCTTGTCGTTCACCAGCTGGCCTGAATTGAAGACCAGCACGAAGCCACCGAGCATCCCTGCCAGCAGCGCCAGGGAGGCGATCAGGGCCTGACCCGAATGCAGCCGACGCATGGCCTATTGCCGGTCGTAGTTGTTCAGCTGGATGTCGCGTGCCGCCTGGTCGACGGCCGCATCGCCGGCATCCTCGGTTTCGGTGCGCGCGTCTTCGGTATCGTTGCCGCCGAGGGCCTGCGCGGTGACGGCCATCTGGCCGCGGACCGTCTTGCCGAAGGCGGTGTACACACCGATGGCCGCGATCGCGATCAACGCGACGATGATGATGTATTCGGTCATGCCCTGACCCTTCTGCCGCATGCTCTGCATCGCACTCTCCTTGGTCGCCGTTGGGGAATTGATTAGGCCGCGGCGACGGGCGCGCAGGACGGTCGTTAAATCCTCTGTTGCCGCACAAATGGCGGTAACATTCGTCAACGTGAAAACCGGCCCCGCGTCCCTGCGTCTGATGATCTGCGCGCTGCTCTGGGCGCTGGCCGCGGTCGCTGCCGCGGCGGATGCACGCGATCCGGCCACCACCCGCATCATCGTCAAGTGGCGCGACACGGCCGCCACCCCCGCGCATGTCACCCCCGCCCGCCTGCGCGCGGTTTCCGAACGCAGCGGCCGCCGGCTCGCCCGCGGCTGGAACCTCGGCGGCAGCCTGTCGGTGGTGCAGCTGCCCGAACCGCTGTCCGGGCGCGACCTCGACACCGCGCTGGCGCAGCTGCGCGCCGACCCCGAGATCGAACTGGCCGTGGCCGATGAGCGCGTGCGCGCCCATGCCTATGCCCCGAACGATCCGCTGTACCCCTCCGAACAGTGGTACATGCAGGACTTCTGGCCGGCCGCCATCCGCGCCAACGAGGCCTGGGAGATCACCCGCGGCGGCAGCAGCCCGGCCGATTCCACCGTGGTGGTGGCCGTGCTCGACTCGGGCATCCGCCCCGACCACCCGGACCTGGCCGGCAAGCTGCTGCCCGGCTGGGACTTCGTCTCCACCGCCGAGGTGGGCAACGACGGCGATGGCTGGGATCCGGATCCCACCGACCCCGGTGACTACATCACCGCCGACGACCTGAAGAACCCCGATTTCGCCGACAACCAGTGCGGCGGGGGTCCGAACTTCGACCAGCCGCTGGAAAGCAGCTGGCATGGCACGCGCGTTGCCGGCCTGATCGCAGCCGCCAGCGACAATGGCGTGGGCATCACCGGTGCCGGCTTCCATGTGAAGGTGCTGCCGGTGCGGGTGCTCGGCAAGTGCGGCGGCTACATCTCCGATGTGATCGCCGGCATGTACTGGGCCGCCGGGCTCTCGCCGCCACCACCGGTGCTGCAGTCGCCACTGCCACCGCGCAACACGCGTCCGGCCCGTATCATCAACATGAGCCTCGGCACCGACCGGCCCTGCACCGACGAAGCCTCGGAGATGTACCGCGTGGCCGTACGCCAGGTCACCGCCAGTGGCGCGCTGATCGTGGCCTCCGCCGGCAACTCCGGTGCGGGGGTGGGCACGCCGGCCAGCTGCGATGGCGTGCTGGCCGTGGCCGGCATCCGCCATGTGGGCACCAAGGTGGGCTACAGCAACCTCGGGCCGCAGGTGAGCATCTCCGCGCCCGCCGGCAACTGCATCAACGTCGACGACAACGATCCGTGCCTTTATGCGCTGAACACGCTGACCAACCTCGGCACCACCGATCCTGAGGCGGAAGGTTATTCCTCGCGGCTGGTGCAGCCCACCATCGGCACCAGCTTCGCCGCGCCGCTGGTCGCCGGCACGGCCGCGCTGATGCTGACAGTGAACCCGGACCTGTCACCGCGCCAGGTCATCGACCTGGTGCGCTCCTCGGCCCGCCCCTTTCCCACTGTCAGCGACACGCAGCCGCAGCCGCCGGCCTGCCAGTCGCCCGATGTGAATCCGCTGCAGGAATTCGAATGCTTCTGCAGCACGCTGTACTGCGGCGCGGGCATGCTTGATGCCGGCGCTGCCGTGGCCGCGGCGGTCGCAGCCGTGCCGGTGGATCCGCCCGCGACTGCCCCGGCTCCCGGCGGCGGCGGCGGCGACACGCCGCTGGCGCTGCTGCTGCCGGGCCTGCTGATCCTCCTGCGCATGCGCGCCGCGCGCACGCGCACTTCCCTCTTCTGACAGGAACAAGAATCCATGGATTTATTGCAGGCCCTGATCCTGGGGCTGGTCGAAGGCATCACCGAATACCTGCCCGTTTCCTCCACCGGACACCTGCTGATCGCACAGCGCCTGCTGGGCATCGAGGAAGGCGAAGCGGCCAATGCCTATGCGATCGCCATCCAGGCCGGTGCCATCGTGGCCGTGCTGGGCACCTACCGGCATCGCGTCGCCGGCATGGTGCAGGGCCTGCTGGGCAGGAATGAGCAGGGCCTGCATCTCGCCCTGTGCCTGATCGCCGCCTTCCTGCCGGCCGCCATCCTCGGCCTGCTGTTCGACGATCGCATCGAGCAGCATCTGTTCGGCGTGAAGCCGGTGATCGCCGCATGGATCGCCGGCGGCATCCTGATCCTGGCGCTGTCGCGCTGGATCGCCGCGCATCGTGAGGGCAAGGACCTGGCCGAGCTGACCTGGCGCGCGGCCGTGATCATCGGCCTGGTCCAGGCGATCGCGATGTGGCCGGGTACCAGCCGCAGCCTGGTGACCATCCTCGGCGGGCTGGCCGTGGGCCTGTCGCTGGCGGCGGCCGTGGAATTCGCCTTCCTGCTGGGCGTGGTGACGCTGACCGCCGCATCGGCCTACAGCATCGTCAAGAGCGGCGACGGCATGCTGGGCACCTATGGCTGGCCGGCGCTGCTCACCGGCTTCGTGGCCGCGTGGATCTCCGCCGCGCTGGCGGTGAAATGGATGGTGGCGTGGCTGAACCGCCATGGACTGGCGGTGTTTGCGTGGTGGCGGTTCGCGGCGGCGGCCGTGGCGGCGTGGCTGCTGCTCTGAGTCCACCGCAGCTTTCCATCAACAGAAAAAAGGGCGTGCAGTGCACGCCCTTCTGGTAGCTGGAGGAACCCGGCGCCTTCAGGACTCGGTGATGAACTTGGTGACGAGGCAGGCCTCCAGCCCCTCGACACCCTCCTCCGAGCCGTGGCCGCTTTCCTTCACGCCGCCGAACGGCGCCTCGGGCATCGCGATCACGAAGCTGTTGATGCCCAGCATGCCCGATTCCACCTGCTCGCCGATCAGGTTCACGCGCTTCGCGTTGTTCGTGAATGCATAGGCGGCCAGGCCATAGGGCAGCCGGTTGGCATTCGCGATCACTTCCTCGAAGGTGCTGAACGGACGCAGCAGGGCCACCGGTCCGAACGGCTCCTCGTTCATGATGCGCGAGGTCTCGGGCACATCCGCCAGCACCGTGGGCGCGTAGAAATAGCCCGGTCCGGGCAGCACCTTGCCGCCCGCCAGCACACGCGCGCCATCGCGCACGGCTTCGTCGATCAGGCTGGCGACCGCGGGAATGCGACGCTCATGCGCCAGCGGTCCCATGCGCACCGACTCGTCGAGCCCGTCGCCCACCTTGATCTGCTTCACGCGCGCGGCGAAGCCTTCGGCGAAACGCTCGTAGATGGATTCGTGCACATAGAAGCGCGTCGGCGACACGCACACCTGCCCGGCATTGCGATACTTCGATGCCACCGCCATGTCGAGCACGGCATCCACGTCGACATCGTCGAACACCAGCACCGGCGCATGACCGCCCAGTTCCATCGTGGTGCGCTTCATGCCGGCGGCGGCCAGCGCGGTGAGCTGCTTGCCCACCGGGATCGAGCCGGTGAAATGCACGGCGCGGATCACCGGCGAGGAGATCAGGTGCCCGGACACTTCCGACGGCACACCGAACACGATCTGCAGCACACCCGGCGGCGCGCCGGCGTCGACCAGCGCCTGAGCCACGGCGAGCGCACTGGCCGGGGTTTCCTCGGCGGGCTTCAGGATCACGCTGCAGCCGGCGGCCAGCGCCGCGCCCAGCTTGCGCGCAGGGTTGCCCAGGGGGAAATTCCACGGCGCAAACGCGGCCACCGGGCCCACCGGCTCGCGCACCACGGTCATGCGCATGCCGGCCACCCGCTGCGGCAGCACGCGGCCATAGGCGCGGCGACCTTCCTCGGCGTACCAGTCGAAGATCTCGGCGGCGCCGCCCAGTTCCATGCGGGTCTCGGGCAGCGTCTTGCCCTCTTCCATGGTGGCGATGCGCGCGATGGTTTCGCTGCGCTCGCGCAGCAGGTCGGCTGCCTTGTGCAGGATCCTGCCGCGCTCGCGCGGCCCGAGCGCGCGCCACACCGGCCAGGCGCGGCGTGCCGCTTCCAGCGCACGATCGAGGTCCGCGGCGTTGGCCAGCGGCAGGTCCCCCAGCTTCGCGCCGGTGGCGGGATTCAGGACGGGAATGGTGCGACGGCCGGATGCACCGAGCCGCTCGCCATCGATGAGCAGGGCCAGTTCTGGATATGACATGGATTCAAGTCGCCGCGATCGCGGCGCTCAGGCGGAACATGCGCCAATGATATCAACCGCCGGCGCCGCTGCTCCCCGATAACCTTATTCGGCCCCCCTTTCGCCTGTCCCGCGGCGGGCCGGCCGGCGCGGCCGTTGTGATTAAATACCGGCCTTTCGGCCCCGGCCCCTCGAGGAACTGGTTCGATGACCGCAAAGCCCGCTTATCGCCGCATCGCCACCGAAGAAGCCTTCTTCACCAGGGAGGTCAGCGCGCAATACCGCAAGCTGATCGACAGCGGCCGCTACCACGATCCGGGCTTCAACAGCATGTGGGGCTTTTATTCCTCGAGCATGAGCGATCGCGCCCGCTTCATCTTCGACGGCCTGCACGACCTCGGCGAGCTGCGCATCAGCCACATGGACGCCGCCGGCATCGACCACCAGGTCATTGCGCTGACCGCGCCCGGCGTGCAGGTGTTCGACCCGGCCACCGCCTCGAGCCTGGCCATCGACGCCAACGACCAGCTGGCCGAAGCCTGCCGCCGCCATCCCGCGCGCTTCACCGGCATGGCCGCCGTGGCGCCGCATGACCCGGCCAATGCCGTGAAGGAAATGGAACGCGCGGTGAAGCAGCTGGGCTTCAAGGCCGTGATCGTCAATTCGCACATCCAGGGGCATTACCTGGACGAGCCGCAGTTCCTGCCGGTGCTCGAAGCCGCCGAGGCGCTCGACGTGCCGATCTACCTGCATCCGAACACGCCGCCGGCGGCAATGATCCAGCCGTTCCTGGACGCCGGCCTCGACGGCGCGATCTACGGCTTCGGCGTGGAGACCGGCCTGCACATGCTGCGCATCATCGTGGCCGGCGTGTTCGACCGCTTCCCGAAGCTGCAGTTCATCATCGGCCACACCGGCGAGGCGCTGCCCTTCTGGCTGTACCGGCTCGACTACATGCACAACGCCACGGTGCGCTCGCAGCGCTACCCGAACGTGAAGGCGCTGAAGCATCCGCTCAGCCACTACCTGAAGAACAATGTCTACGTCACCAACAGTGGCGTGGCCTGGCAGCCGTCGATCGAGTTCTGCCAGAAGGTGCTGGGTGCCGACCGCGTGATGTACGCGATGGACTACCCCTACCAGTATGTTCCCGACGAAGTGGCGATCTGCGACGCCATGACCATTTCCGACGCCGACAAGCACGCCTTCTTCGAGGGCAATGCGCGGCGCGTGTTCAAGCTGTCCTGAAGGAGAAGACCATGAGCAAGCACGTCTGCGTGCGCGAGATTCCCCGCCCTGATGCGGCGGTCAGCAAGGCACTCGCCGGCTATGGCGTGGCCACGGTGCACGAGGCGCAGGGCCGTACCGGCCTGCTGGCCCCGTACATGCGGCCGATTTATTCCGGCAAATCGATTGCCGGTCCGGCGGTGACCGTGTCGGCCCCTCCGGGCGACAACTGGATGATCCACGTGGCCGTCGAGGTGTGCAAACCGGGCGACATCCTCGTGGTCGCTCCGACCTCGCCCTGCAGTGATGGCTACTTCGGCGACCTGCTGGCGACCTCGCTGCAGGCGCGCGGCGTGCAGGCGCTGATCATCGATGCCGGCGTGCGCGACGTGGCCACGCTGAAGGAGATGGACTTCCCGGTGTGGAGCAAGTGCGTCTATGCGCAGGGCACCATCAAGGCCAGCCTGGGATCGGTGAACGTGCCGGTGATCTGTGCCGCGCAGGTGATCAACCCCGGTGACGTGATCGTGGCCGATGACGACGGCGTCTGCGTGGTGCGCAACGGCGAGGCCGCCAAGGTGGCCGAAGCCGCCGCGAAGCGCGTCGCGATGGAGGAGGAAAAGCGCAAGCGCCTCGCCTCCGGCGAACTGGGAATGGATATCTACAAGTTCCGCGAAAAGCTGGCGGAACTGGGCCTCAAGTACATCTGAGGCCGATCAGGACTGCCCGGTGTTGCCGGGCAGTCCGCTTTCCGCGTCAGGCGGCGGTGAAGACGTTCATCACCAGCGTGACCGGATTCACCGAGCTGTACTGCTGCGCCTCGGCGCCCAGTGCGCGCACCGCGTCGGTGGCCACGGCGGTGTCGAAGGCGTTGGCGTCCTTCACGTACACGTGCACGGCACCCAGCACCAGCGGCTTGCCGCCACCCTGTGCCAGTTCACCGCGCGCCACCTCGACGCGCTGGATGGCATCGGCACCATAGGTCTCGACGATCTTCGGACCATAGGTCTTGCCGAAATACTCGGCATCCCATTTGGCTTCGGCGGCCCCCTCGCCCTGCGGGGCAAAGAAGTAGCTCGACAGCACCGTGGCGCCACCGATGATGGAGCTGGCGGCCTCGCCGGCCTGCCCTTCGACCACGTCGTACTGCACGATCGGCGCACTCCTGGTGATGGTGGCCATGTCGGCGGCAATGGCGCGCGCGCTGTTGTTGGCGCGCGTGATGAACTCGGAAATGCTCGCCAGCCAGATGCTCACGGCAGCCAGCACCGGCGGCGGGGGCGGAGCCGGCGGGGCCTCCTCACCTTCTGCCACGGGCGGCGGCGGGGGCGGCGGCGGCGCCACACGCAATTCGATGCGCTCGACGGCCGGGCCGTAGGAATTCTTCAGCAGCGGCAGGTGCCGGTCGCGGAACGCATCGGCATCGAAGCTGTGCCCGCCCTCGGACGGATACAGCATGGTCAGGACGACCTTCTGCGCGGGCGCGGCGGCCTGGCCGGCCTCCGCAAGGCGCGGCAGCACGGCGAGCACACTGCCGAAGGTGGCGGCCTGTCCCATTCCCAGCAGGACAGTGCGGCGTGCAATCAGGTTCTTCATCGTTTCATTACTCCTCAGGCAATCCCATTCACGCGCATGTCGGCCATCAACGGGAAGATAGTGGTCAGTCTGCCCGAGTCCTTCATGATTTCAGTCATGACGTCGCGGGACTTCTTGTCGTAGGCGCCGCGATCGTTGATCACGGTGTGATAGGACGCCAGGTGCGTCGGCTTCTGGCCGCCCTGTTCCTGGCCCAGCAGGGCCTCGATGCGGCTGACCGCGTCGAGGCCGTACATCTCGAACAACCGTGGCAGGTATTCCTTCACGAAATAGCCCTGGTCGAAAGTGGGCTCCGGCGGCGGACCCGCGGGCGCCTCACCGGGCGCCGCCGCACCAGGCGCCGGACCACCGCGACTGCGTCCGCCGGGCGGTCCGCCACCGGGGCCCCGGCCGCCGCCGGGCATTCCACCCGGCATGCCGCCAGGCATCATGCCGGGCATGCCACGCGACGCGGGCCGGGCCGCGGACGAATAGAACATCGAATAGACCTGGGACTTCACGGTGATGTCGGACCGCGCGCTGCCCAGTTCCAGCCCGATGCGGTCCACCTGCACCACGCGATTGCCCCGCGCCACCGCGTCCAGGTCCTTGTTGATGCGTTCTGCGTTGGCACCGAGCTTCTGCCCGAATTCCTGCGGATCGCGGATGTACAGCAGCGCACAGCCGAGGATGCTGGACATCATGCCCTGGCCCGCCGCGGCGCTGCGCACCTCGATGCGCTCGACGCTGTCGCCATAGACCTCGCGCAGCAGCGGCAGGTGTTTCTTGACGTACTTGCCGGAGTCGAACTTCGCTTTCTGGCCGGCCATGAACAGCATGGTCATGCACAGCGATGAGGATGCCGGTGCAGCCGGCGCATCCTGGGCGCGCGCGACCGCCTTCAACATCTGGCCGGCAGTCGTACCCGCCAACGCCACGCCGGCCCCCGCCAGCAGTGAACGCCGGGAGATGCTTCGAATCATTGTTGTTCCCCCCAAACCGCTTCCCGTGGACCGGGTCCCCTTACGAGGGGGAGCATAAACCTCGTCCGGCCATGCAGCAATTGCGATGACCGGACACCACTTCGGTTAGCGCACCCGTGACGCGGCAGTCATTCGTTGATGCCGGCCAGGCCGGCAATGAACGCCCACTGTTCGGCGATCTCCAGGAACTGGCGGAAGCGTCCGGACTTGCCGCCATGCCCGGCCTCGAGGTTGACGCGGAACACCAGCGGCCGCGTATCGGTCTTCATCGCGCGCAGCTTCGCGACCCACTTGGCCGGTTCGAAGTATTGCACCTGGCTGTCCCACAGCCCGGTGCCCACGAACAGTGCGGGATATGCCTTGCGCTCCACATTGTCATAAGGCGAATAGCCGAGCATGTAGTCGTAGTACTGCTTCTGGCGCGGATCGCCCCACTCGTCATATTCATTGGTGGTCAGCGGAATGCTCTCGTCGAGCATGGTGGTGACCACATCGACGAACGGCACCAGCGCGATCATGCCGCAGTAATCCTCCGGCGCCATGTTCGCCACCGCGCCCATCAGCAGTCCGCCGGCGCTGCCGCCGCGCGCGAACACGCGCCTGCGGTCCGCATAACCCTCGGCCACCAGGTGGCGGGTCACGTCGATGAAGTCGGTGAAGCTGTTGCGCTTGTTCAGCAGCTTGCCGGCTTCATACCAGGCGCGTCCCATCTCCTGCCCGCCGCGGATATGCGCGATGGCGTAGACGAACCCGCGGTCCAGCAGTGACAGCACCGGGATGGAAAAGCGCGGATCGCTGGAGATGCCATACGAGCCATAGGCGTACTGCAGCAGCGGCGCGCTGCCATCACGCCGGAAGCGATCGCGCCGCCAGACCAGCGACACCGGCACGCGTGCGCCGGCGCGCGCCGGCGCCCAGCGCCGTTCCGTTGCGTACTGGGCGGGTTCGAAGTCTCCCAGCACCGGCTCGCGCTTCAGCAGCGTGCG
Organism: uncultured Steroidobacteraceae bacterium; assembly: GCA_964396335.1. Taxonomy (GTDB): domain Bacteria; phylum Pseudomonadota; class Gammaproteobacteria; order Steroidobacterales; family Steroidobacteraceae; genus ZC4RG30. The sequence goes on from CAYNEX010000065.1 coordinate 13,562, forward strand.
CTCACCGGTGACCACGTCGAAGTCGTAGGTGGATGCCGGCGTGGTCAGCGAGGTGTACAGGTAACGCACCTTGCCGGTCTCCAGCTCCGGGTTGTGTCCCAGCTGCGTGGCACAGGAAGGTTCGTCGGCGGTGATCAGGAACTCACGCCCGCCCTGCCAGTTGCGGATGCGCACGTTCAGCAATCCGCCCGAACGCTCCTCGACGGCGAGGAAATCGCGGAACACATCAAAGCCTTCGATGAAGGCCCCGTCGCGATGCGCGACCAGGTCGCGCCAGCGGCTGCGATCCAGCAGCTCATCCTCCCGCGCCTCGACGATGCGGAAGTTTTTCGCCTGCCAGTTGGTCAGCAGGATCCAGCGCCCATCCAGGTGCTCGGCCTGGTATTCATGGTCGCGCTCGCGCGGCACCAGCACGCGGAAGGCCAGCTCCGGGTCATCGGCGGCCGCCACCTGGTATTCGGTGGACACGGTCGATGACGACACGATCAGCAGATAACGATCATCCTTGGTGCGTCCGACGCCGGTGTAGAACGCCGGGTCGGGCTGGTGGTACACGCGCACGTCGGTGGCGGCATCCGTTCCCAGCCGGTGCTTGCACACGGTGTCGCCCAGCAGGGTGACCGGATCCTTCGCCACATACAGCAGTGTGCGGCCGTCCGCCGCCCACACCAGGCCCGGCTCGGCATTGGTGATGACATCGGGCAGCAACTCGCCGGTGGCGAGGTCCTTCACGCGGATCACGAACTGCCGCCGCCCCACGCTGTCCTCGGACCAGGCCAGCAGGCGGTTGTCGGGACTGACCTCCCAGGCGCCGACCTGGAAGAAGTCATGCGATGCGGCCATCGCGGTGACATCGAGCAGGATTTCTTCGGGCGCCTGCATGCTGCCGGCGCGGCGCGCATACACCGGATAGTTGGCGCCGGTCTCGAAGCGGCTGTAATACCAGTAACCGTGCTTGTGCCACGGCACGCTCGAGTCATCCTGGCGGATGCGGCCGATGATCTCCTGGTAGATACGTTCCTGCAGCGGGCGCCACGGCGCCATCACCGCATCGGTCCAGGCATTCTCGGCCGCCAGGTGCGCGAGGATCTGCGGATCCTCGCGGGTATCGTCCCGCAGCCAGTAGTAAGGATCCTCGCGCGTGCCATGCGGGGACTCGACCCGGTGGGGCCGGGCGGCCGCCACCGGTGGCACGGCGGGAACGCTCATCCGGCCAGGCGCGCCTTCAGGCGCGGGTAGACGCGGTAGGCGTTCTCTTCGAACACCTTGCGCTTGTCGGCCTCGGACAGCGCCGAGTTGTCGATGTAACGCTTGGTGTCGTCGTAGTTGAAGCCGGTGGTCGGGTCGATGCCGCGCACCGCGCCCACCATCTCCGAGCCGAACAGGATGTTCTCCACCGGGATCACCTTCAGCAGCAGGTCGATGCCCGGCTGGTGATAGACGCAGGTGTCGAAGA
>CAYNEX010000066.1:0-15003 GCA_964396335.1 uncultured Steroidobacteraceae bacterium
GCAGCATGGCGAAGACGGTGCTCTTGCCGGCACCCGACGGACCGACGATGGCGACGGTCTCGCCCGGCTCGATGCGCAGCGTCACGCCATCCAGCGCCGGCTGGTCCGGACGCGAGGGATAGAAGAAACGCACATTGTCGAAATGGACCGCGCCACTGGCGCGCGCCGGCAGCACCTGCGGGACGGGCGGCGCGGCGATGGCCGGCTGCGCCTGCAGCAGCTCCACCAGCCTCTCGGTGGCACCGGCCGCGCGCTGCACCTCGCCCCATTGCTCGATCAGCGTCGCCGCCGAACCGGACACGATGGCGGCATAGATCAGGAACTGGCCCAGCTGGCCGCCGGTCATCTCGCCGTCAAGCACTGACCGGGCGCCCAGCCACAGCACGAAGGTCACCGCCGCCATCACCAGCATCGTGCCCAGCGCCGTCAGCAACGCCCGCACCTTGTTGCGCCGGATGGCGGTGGCAAAGCTCTGCTCCACCGCGCCCGTGTAACGCGTCGTCTGCAGCGCCTCCATCGTGAAGGCCTGGATGGTCTGCATCGCATTCAGCGTTTCGCCCGCCAGGCCGCTGGAGTCGGCGACACGATCCTGCGAATCGCGCGACAGCCGCCGCACCCGCCGCCCCACCGAGAACAGCGGCAGCATCACCAGCGGGATCAGCACCACCATCACGCCCATCAGCCGCGGGCTGGTGTAGCCCATCATCACCAGCGCGCCGACCAGGTTCAGGAACGAGCGCAATGCGATCGAGATGCCCACGCCGGAGATCGACTGCACCAGCGTGGTGTCGGTGGTGAGGCGCGAGAGGATCTCGCCGGTGCGGGTGACCTCGAAGAAGTTCAGGTCCATGCGCACCACGCGCGCATACACCGCCGAACGGATGTCGGCCACCACCCGCTCACCCAGCCAGGTGACCAGGTAGAAGCGCAGCGCCGCGAACACGCCCAGCACCACCGCCGCGCCGAGGAAGGCGAGGAAGTAGCGGTTCACCGTGGCCGGGTCGCCGGCCGCGATGCCGCGGTCGATCAGGTAGCGCACCGCCACCGGCAGCGTCAGCAGCGCGCCGGAAGCCACCACCAGCGCGACGATGGCGAAGTAGAAGATGCTCTTGTAGCGCGCGATGAAGGGCCGCAGCGCGCGCAGCGGCGCCAGAGACCGGCTCGCGGCCCTTTCCTGGCTGCTCTTGCTCATGGGTTCAGGCCAAACGGTTCAGACCATTGTAGGCGGCGATGCGATAGCCCTCCGCCATGGTCGGGTAGTTGAAGGTGGTGTCGATGAAATATCGCAGGTTGTTGATGTCGCGGCTGGCCATCACGGTCTGGCCGATGTGCACGATCTCCGAGGCATTGTCGCCGAAGCAGTGCACGCCCAGCACCTCCAGTGTCCTGGCATGGAAGAGGATCTTCAGCATGCCTACCTGCTGGTTGGTCATCTGCGCCCGCGCCAGGCTCTTGAAATGCGTGTGGCCCACTTCGTAGGGCACGCCGGCCTTCTGCAGTTCCTGTTCGTTGCGGCCCACCGAGGAAATCTCCGGGATGGTGTAGATGCCGCTGGGGATCAGGTCGAGCCGCCGCGGCGGCGTCGACGGATCGATGATGTAGCGGCCTACCGCCCCGCCCTGCTGGTATCCGGCGCTGGCCAGTGCCGGCGGACCGATCACGTCACCCACCGCGTAGATGTGCGGCACGGCGGTCTGGTAATGCTCGTTCACCGCCAGCTGGCCGCGCTGGTTGGCCTCGAGCCCGACGACTTCGAGGTTGAGCCGGTCGGTGTTGCCGGTGCGGCCGTTGGCCCACAGCAGCACATCGGATTTCAGGCAACGGCCCGACTTCAGGTGCAGCAGCACGTCATCCGTGCGCGCCTCGAGGCGATCGAACTGCTCGTTGTGGCGGATGATGCAGCCCTGGTCGCGCAGGTGATAGGAAAGCGCCTCGGCGATCTCCTCGTCCATGAACGACAGCAGCCGGTCCTGCGTGTTGACCAGCGTGACCTTCACGCCCATGTTCAGGAAGATCGACGCGTACTCGCAGCCGATCACGCCGGCGCCGTAGATCGTCATGCTGAACGGCGTGTCCGTGTAACGCAGCACCGTGTCGCTGTCGAGCACGCGCGGATGCGAGAAGTCCACGCCCGGAGGCCGGTATGGCCGCGAACCGCTGGCGATCACCACGCGCCCGGCGCCGATGCGCGTCTCCTCGCCGCCGGCCGCCACGATGCGCAGCGTGTGCGCGTCGACGAAGCTGGCCTCGCCCTCGAACACCGGCACGCGGTTGCGGTCGTAGAAGCGCCGGCGCATCTGCACCTGCGCATCGATCACATGCCCGGCCGAGGACAGCAGCTGCGGCATTGTGATGGAGATTCCGGAGGTCAGCCGGCGCAGCAGCGGATCGCGGCGCGCATCGGCATAGGTCTTCACGGCGTGGCGCAGGGCCTTGCTCGGGATGGTGCCCCAGTGGGTGCAGCCGCCACCGACCTCGTGGTAGCGCTCCACCACTGCCACCCGACGGTGGTTCTTGGCCAGCATCATGGCCGCGCCTTCTCCGGCCGGCCCCGTCCCGATCACGACGACGTCGAACTGCTCCATGAGGGGAATGCTAGCTGTTGCGGCAGCAAATTGCGCTGCCGGAAGCAATGATTGCGACGCCCGCCCGCTCAGTCGGCCGCGGTTTCCCCGGGGAACAGCGCATCCTGGAAGCCGAAGCGGGTCATGTCCTTGATCCGCATCGGATAGAGGACCCCGTCCAGGTGGTCCACCTCGTGTTGCACCACCCGGGCATGGAAACCCTCCACGGTGCGGTCGATGCGGCCGCCGTGCTGGTCGAACCCCTGGTAGCGCAGGCGGGTGTACCGCGGCACAAGGCCCCGCATGCCCGGCACCGACAGGCAGCCCTCCCAGGCTTCCTCGGTGTCGGTGCCGATGAAGGTCAGCACCGGGTTGACCAGCACCGTGTGCGGCACGGCCGGCGCATCCGGATAACGGTCATTGTGGACGAAGCCGAAGATCACCACCCGCAGTGACACGCCGATCTGCGGCGCGGCGAGGCCGGCGCCATTGGCGTGGTGCATGGTGTCCTGCATGTCGGTGACGAGCGCATGCAGTTCCGGAGTGTCGAAAGCCTCGACTTCACGCGCCCGCTGCAGCAGCAGCGGATCGCCCATTCGAAGGATGTTGCGGATGGCCAAGGCACACTCCCTGCGTGACGTCGGGCCATTCTACGACGCGCCGCGCAGCGTTCGGCGCGGAAAAGAAAAGGCCCGGCAATGCCGGGCCTCTTCAGTCGCGATAACGTCGACTTACCAGCGGCCGCCGCCGCCACCGCCGCCGGGACCTCCGCGGAAGCCACCGCCGCCCGGACGACCACCACCGCCGGTGCGGGGCTTGTCCTGGGCTTCGTTGACACGCAGCGGACGACCATTCATCGAATAGCCGTTGAGCGCCTGGATGGCGCGCGCGGCATCAGCCTGCGGCATTTCGACGAAACCGAAACCGCGCGGGCGGCCGGTCTCACGGTCGGTGGGCAGCGCGACGGACTCGACCGTGCCGTGCTGCGAGAACAGCGTGCGCACATCAGCTTCGCTGGCCGAGAACGGCAGGTTGCCTACATAGATCTTCGCCATAGAACCTAGATCTCCAATCAAAACAGTTGACGGATTGCCTGATCGGAGACCCTTCCACTACAGCTCGCGCGCATCAATGCGCAAGTACAGAAGCCGGATGACCAACGATCAGTTCGTATTTTACACAGGCAGCGATTACCGCAAGAGTGATTTAGCGCCTTGTCAACTCTTTTCTCGGGTTAACACGCTGCCCGGGCAGCATGTTGAATGTGTATTGAGTCAACAAGCGTCAGCAAGAATGCTGTCGCGTCAGATGTTTCCCACTCGATCACGCAGCCATTGCGCAATGTCGATCACTTCCTGCGGACAGACGCTGTGCGGCATTGGATAGGTCCGCCAATCAACATTGATGCCCACCTCGCGCAGGGCATCGCGCGAGATCTCGCCGAAACGCGGCAGCACCACGGTGTCTTCGGTGCCATGGCACATCAGGACGGGCACATCATGGTTGGCTGCTGCCAATTCCCGCTTGAGCTGTGACCGGAACGGCAGGTAACACGACAGGGCCAGGATGCCCGCCAGTCGTTCCCGGTGCCGCAGGCCCACGTGCAAGGCCACCGCTCCGCCCTGCGAGAAACCGGCCAGCACGATGCGTGCGGCACTGATGCCGCGGGCACGTTCGGCGGCAATGTAGGGCTCGATCCGTGCGCGTGCCTCGGCAAATCCTTCCACATCATCACGTCCTTCCGGCGTGAGGTCGCGGATGTCATACCAGGCGCGCATCGCATACCCACCATTGATGGTGACCGGACGGACCCCGGCATGCGGGAACACGAAGCGGATGCGTGCATCCGCCGGCAGGCCCAGTTCCGGTACCAGCGGCACGAAGTCATAACCATCGGCGCCGAGGCCATGCATCCAGATCACCGCTGCGTCGGCTGCACCCGCAGCCGGTTCGAGCACCACCTCGTGCTCGTTCTCGGTCACCTGCATGCGCATCAGGCAGCCCCGGCCGGTTCGCAGCGGCTGGCCTGTTCGAGCAGGAACAGGTCGGTGAGCAGCGCGCGCAGGTGCACGCTGGCATTGAGGTTGTCGACCAGCAGCGAGGGAATCCGTGCGCGTGACAGCACGATGCCGACGGCAGCGCGCGCCACCGTCACGTCCCGCTTCACGGCAGCGATGAATTCGGCGGCTTCGGCCGGCAGGCCGGCCACGCTCTGTTCAAGCGCCTCGCCCAGCCCGTCCATGGCCACATGCATGGCCTGCAGGGTGACCCGCACTTCCGAGCCCCGATCGTCCTGCCGCCCCTGCGCCGCGTAGGCCAGCAGGAATTCGTATCCGCGTTCGATGATTTCGATGCGCGCGGCCGCCGATCCCTCACTCACCCCGGTCCACCCGCTTCAGGTCATGTTCCTCGCTGAGCTCGGAGCGGTGGATGAAGCCGGTGACCATGGCGCGCAGGTAGGCACGCTTCTCCGGCAGGATGCCGAAATACACATGCACCAGGATCAGGAATACCGAGGCCAGCGCGGCCAGGTCATGCAGCAGCGTCAGCACACCCCAGGTGGCCAGCGAGCGTGCATAGGGATCGCGCTCCAGGAACGGCACGCCCGCCTTGCGCAGCAGCAGCAGGCCGGTGACCACGGCCACCAGGATGGCCACCGCCCAGGCCAGGTGCATCAGCTTCTGCGGCAATGTGTATTTGCCGGCGCCGCGCGCGCGGAAGTCATCCGCCGACAGCACCAGCATGGTGCCCGGCCGCTGCCAGATCAGCGCGCGCAGGATGTGCAGCAGGATCAGCACGGTCAGCACCATGCCGGCCACCCAGTGGATGCCGTACCAGGCGAACCGGATGCCGAGGATGGGCGAGAGGCTGGTGACCAGCAGCAGCAGTGTCGTGATCGCCGTGCCCCAGTGGAACAGCCGGTCGATGCCGGCATGACGCAATTGCACCGGATCGGGAGTGTTCATCGGGACACCTCGCGGCGGCGCTGGCGACGGCTGATGGCCCGCCAGACCAGGTGGACCACGATCACCGCCACGCCGGCCCAGAAGGCCACCGGCAGCAGGTCCCACGACGCGCCGTTGATCACGCGTTCGCCCCAGGCATCATGGCCGTAGCGCAGGATGTCCATCTCAGGCCCCTCCCCGCACGGCGCGACGGATCAGGTTTTCCATCAGCGGCAGCTTGTAAGCGTTGTAATTCAGCGTCCTCGCCTTGCCGGTCTCGAGCGTGGCCACCGCCTCGGCGGTGTCGGCATCGCGCGCGCGGCCGGCCAGCGCCGATTCCACCGCGCGCAGGCGGTAGGGAACGCAGGCGGCGGCACCCAGCACCATGCGCGAATCGGCGATGCGCCCTTCCTGCATGCGGAAGGCGGCGGCGATCGACAGCAGCGCGAAGTCCCACACCTGCCGGTCGGCCACCTTCTCGAAATAGAACCCGGCCCCGGCCCAGGTGGCCGGGATGCGGATCTCGGTGAGGATCTCCCCGGGACGCAGCGCCGTCATGCGGTGGATGTCGGTGGCCGGACCGACGAAGAACTGCGAGACCGGCATCACGCGCTCGCCACCCTGGCGCGCCAGCACCACGCTGGCTTCCAGTGCCACCAGTGCGGTGGCCGTATCGGAAGGCGTCACCGCCACGCAGCGGCTGGCGCCGAAGATCGCGTGCTCGCGGTTCTGCCCTTGCGGCGTATCGGCGTAACACATGTTGCCGCCGGCCCGGTAGCAATCGACACCGCCGCGGTAATACCAGCAGCGCGTGTCCTGGCTGATGTTGCCGCCCAGCGTGCCGGCATTGCGGATCTGCGGGCTGGCCACGCGGCGCGCGGCACTGGCCAGCAGGCCGAAGCGTTCGCGCACCAGCGGGTGGGTCTCGACATCGGTGAGCGTGGTCAGCGCGCCGATGGCCAGGCCGCCTTCCAGCTCGCGCACGCCCTTGAGTTCCTCGACCCCCGAGAGGTCGATGACCGCCTCGGTGCGTCGCACGCGGTTCTTCAGCCAGTCCCAGCTGTCCTGGCCACCGCCGACGATCCAGCCGGCGGCACCGAGCTGGCCGGTGAGTTGCAGTGCGCCTTCCAGCGTGTCGGGCTGGTACAGCTCGAACTGCGGCATCATGTCGCGCAGCATCTGGCGGCCCCTTACTGACAGTTGACCTGCAGCGGCCCGTGGGCGGGCGCGCGGCCGGTGAGATGGTTCAGGATCATGTCCGGCGTCACCGGCGTGCGGTTGAACACGTGTGAATCGAGCGCGCCGGAGATGGCGCACAGCACCGCCGCGCCGGCACAGCCCAGCAGCGGTTCACCGATGCCCTTGGTGCCCAGCGGGCTGGACGGATCGGGCAGGTCCACCGCCGAGGTGCGGAAGCGCAGCGCCACGTCGCCGTAGGTGGGCGGCTTGGCCTGGTAGAGGAAAACGCTCGCCGGCAGGCCGTTCTGCGGGTCATAGACGATGCGTTCGAGGCTGGCGATGCCGAAGCCCTGCACCGCGCCGCTCTTCACCTGCGTCTCGAGGCCGGCCGGATGGATCACCGTGCCGCAGTCGGCCACGCCGACGTAATCAAGGATGCGGTGCTGGCCGGTCTCCAGGTCCAGCTCGATCTCGACGAAACCCACCGCGAAGGCGGACGGCGAACCATCCACCGGCAGGTTGTCCTTGGCCACGCCGATCAGGCCGGTGCCGGCCAGCGCGGTGGCCGAGTGTTTCGTCATCACGTTGATGTCTTCGGGCAGCTCATGGCCGTCGTACTTGCCGCCCAGCGCGATCGCGCGGCGCGCCGCCTCGGCATACGTCATGCCGGTGCCGGGGCTGCCGCGGCGGAACACTCGCCGGCCGTCGACGTCATAGTCCTTCGGCGCACCGCCGAACTGGCGGGCGGCGATCTCCTGCATCTTGGCCAGCGCATCCATGGCCGCCACATAGTTGGTGCGCGCCATGGTGAAGTTGGTGTTGCTGCCGAACTGCCCCAGGTTCCACGGCAGGTGGCGGCGCGAATCACCGCGCTCGATCACCACGTCCTGCCAGTCGACCTTCAGCACCTCGGCGGCCACACGCGCGGTGCTCGAATGCGAGAAGGTGCCGAGGTTGCCGATGCCTGTGTGCACGTGCACCTTGCCGTCCGGCATGATGCGCACCAGGCCGTCGAAGCCGGTGAAACCGGCCGGATGGAAGGCCTGCCCCACCGCCACCGAGGTGACCTTGCTGCCATTGCGCTGGCCATGGCGCGCCAGGCGCTCGTTCCAGCCGAAGATCTCGGCGCCCTTCTGCAGCGCCTCCTTCAGGTAACAGCTGGTCACCGGGGAGCGGCGCGGACCGTAGGTGCCCTTGAACTCCGGCGCATTCAGCAGCCGGATCTGCAGGCGGTCGATGCCGAGTCGCGCGGCGGCCTTGTCGAGCAGCGGCTCGACGATGTGGTGCAGCTGGTTGTAGCCCGGTCCGCGCTGTGCGCTGCGGATCGGCGTGTTGGCATGAACGGGCACGCCGCGCCACCGCATCGCTTCCGGCTGGTACACCAGCGACATCGAGTCGGCGGCGTTGCGGAAGTCCCAGAAGCTGTTGCAGGCGCCATTCTCCTGCACGATGTAGAGATCGGCGGCCAGCAGCCTGCCGGAGGTATCGAAGCCGAGCTTCACCTGGCCCTGGAACCCCAGGCGCGCACTGCCGTTGTAATACTCCTCGGCGCGGCTGACGCGCATCATCACCGGCCGGCCGATCTTGCGCGACAGCAGCGCCGGCAGGGCCTGCAGCGTATAGGCCCCGCCCTTGGAGCCGAAGCCACCGCCGCAGTACTCGGCGATCACCACCAGGTCGGTGGGTTCGATGCCGATGTATCCGGCCAGCACCGGCGTGATGTACGACTGGCTCTGCGACGACACATGCACGATGCACTTGCCGTTCTGCCAGTAGGCCATCGCCGAGCGCGGCTCCATGCTGTGGTGCGAGTTGCTGGCATGGACGAAGGATTCATCGAGCACCAGCGCGCAGCGGGCGAAGGCCGCTTCCACGTCGCCATAGCTCCATTCCTGCGCCGGCTGTCCCATCGGCATGCGGCCGCCGGCCTTGTCGAAGTCCTCCCTGGTCCACTTCAGCGTCTGGAAGTCGACGCCACTGGCGCCGACATTGCCATCGGTGCGGGCGTTCGGCCGGTCCGGATGCAGGCTGGCCAGCGGATCCATGTGGAAAGGCAGCGGCTCGAAATCGATGCGCACCTTCTCGATGGCATCCTGCGCGGCGGTCTCGCTCTCGGCGGCCAGCAGCAGGATGGGAGCGCCCACATAGTTCGGCTCCGCGAACAGCAGCGGGATCTCCGGCGCGGCCGGATTGGTGACGTCGTCGGGCAGCAGCACGCCGACATAGCCGGGCACCTTCTCGGCTTCGGAAAGGTCGATGCCGCGGATGCGGGCATGCGGATGCGGGCTGGACAGCAGCCGCGCGAACACCATGCCCTCGACCCGGAAGTCCTCGGCGTATTTCGCCTCGCCGGTGACCTTGGCCACCACGTCATGCGGGATGAAGTCCTGGCCCAGGTGCTTATGCGCCACGATGGATCTCCTCCATTCGGCCGGCCGCGCGCATGACCGCGTTCAGGTAATTGTCATAGGCGCCGCAGCGGCACAGGTTGCCGGCCATGGCGGCGCGGGCCTCCTCGCGGGTGGGCGACGGGTTCTTCTGCAGCAGCGCCACCGCGGCCACCACCTGCCCCGGCGTGCAGAAGCCGCATTGCGGCGCCAGCTCCTCGACGAAGGCCTGCTGCACCGGGTGCAGCTCGCCGTCGGGTCCACGCAGGCCCTCCACGGTCACCACCTTGCGGTTGCGCACCGAATGCGTGAGCGTGGAGCAGGAATAGTGGGTGACGCCATCGATCATCACCGTGCAGGCGCCGCATTCGGCGCGATCGCACGAGAGTTTCGTGCCGGTGAGCCCCAGCTTGTAGCGCAGGGTCATGGCCAGGGTCTCCTGCGGCAGCACGTCGACGCGGCGGACCTGGCCATTGATGTCGAGCGACACCAGCCGTTCCACCGACCCGGCCACCGTGCGGCGACCCGGCGTGCAGCCGGAAAGGACGAAGCCGCCGGATGAGGCGACCACCCCGGAAGCAATGACGCGCTTGATGAACTCGCGACGCGAGTGCCGGCTGCCGGCCGACCCGGAACCGTCGCTGTGGCCCTGCATGCTGACCCCCGATTTGAAACCGCCCACAGCCTACGCGCCAGTGAATGGGTGGACAAGGGGAAGTGCCTGCCGGAGTGGCACTCATATATGTATGTGTGCCGAATGTGTGCCGTACGTGTCCGGCCCTGCCCGCCCCCGGCCCGGCCTTCCGCCCCGGCGCGTGTGTGACCGGGTTCACCCTGCGGCCCGACAGCCTTTTCGCCGTTATGCGACAGGCTTTCACCACCGCTCGAACCGGGTTAAGTTCGCCCGGATCGACAGCAGAAATCTGGGAGCTCCACCATGGCCCTCTGGGACAAACCCGAAACCAGCACCGGCACCGCACCCGCAGCGGCCGGACAACCACTGGCATCTTCGCCCAATACACCCGACACTACGCTGAAGGCGGCGCCGAAGGAGCGCATCGACATGAAAGAATCGCTGATCGCTTCCGGCCTGACCATCGAGGGCAAGATCATCGGCAACGGCCATGTGCGCGTGGCCGGCAAGTTCAAGGGTGACATCCAGGTCGAGGGCAACCTGCACATCGATTCGGGCGCCCGCGTCGAGGGCCAGGTGAAGGCCAGCGAAGTCATCGTCAGCGGCGAACTGCAGGGAAACATCGAAAGCGCCAAGCGCGTCGAGCTGCAGCAGGGCGGCACCATCAATGGTGACGTCAAGGCCGGTTCGCTCACCGTCGCCAGCGGCGCCCGCATGCGCGGCAGCGTCGACTTCGGCTTCGACGACAGCGCCTCGAAAGGCACCGCCAGCCTGGCCGACCGGAGCCGAGGCGCCAACGTCGCATGATCGGTACGGCGCGCTCTGCGACCCACGCGGGCGCGACCCGCACCTGCCCACACTGCCGGGCGACGATCCTCGAAAGCGCGGTCGTCTGCCCGGGGTGCAAACACCATCTGCGCTTCGACAAGGACGCCCGTCCGGGCGGCGCGGCCGCCACCAGGACGGCCTGGCAGGTCGAAGGCACGCTCGACGCGGAGCGCATGGACGCGTCCACCGAATTCACCATCCTCGTGGTGGTCCGCAACGAACGCAATGAAGAAGTGGCACGCCAGATCGTCAACGTGGGCGCACTGCAGGGCGTGGAGCGTCGCACCTTCACCCTTTCGATCGAGACTTCCGAGCCCAGGCCGGCCTCGCCGCTGTCGGCCCTGCGCCGCCGCTGACCCCCTGCTCCGCTTTTCCCGTCACGCACCCCGGAGGCGCGGGCACACGCTCGCGTAGAATGCGCCGGTGCAACCCATCCTCACGATTGAAGGTCTGACCAAGACCTACCCCGGCGGCCTGACCGCCCTGCAGGACGTCAACCTCGAGATCCGCGCCGGCGAGATCTTCGCGCTGCTGGGCCCGAACGGCGCCGGCAAGACCACGCTGATCGGCGTGGTCTGCGGAATGGTGAACCTGACCTCCGGCCGCGTGGTGGTGGCCGGCCACGACATCGCGCGCGACACCCGCGCCGCGCGACAGGTGACGGGACTGGTGCCACAGGAACTGGCGACCGAGGCTTTCGAAACCGTGCATGCGGCGGTGACCTTCAGCCGCGGCCTGTTCGGTTATGCGCCGGACCCGAAGAAGGTCGAGAGCGTGCTGCGCTCACTGACGCTCTGGGACAAGCGCGACGCGAAGATCATGGCGTTGTCGGGCGGCATGAAGCGCCGCGTGATGATCGCCAAGGCGCTGGTGCACGAACCCAAGCTGCTGTTCCTGGACGAGCCCACCGCCGGCGTCGACGTCGACCTGCGCCGCGACATGTGGCAGCTGGTGCGCGAACTGCGCGACTCGGGCGTGACCATCATCCTGACCACGCATTACATCGAGGAAGCCGAGGAGATGGCGGACCGCATCGGCATCATCAACAAGGGACGGCTGGTGCTGGTGGACGAGAAGGACCGCCTGATGAAACGCCTGGGCCGCAAGGAACTGCGCCTGCACCTGCAGGAGAAGATCGACGCCATTCCCGAGGCGCTGGCCGGCTGGAACCTGGCCCTGTCCGACGACGGCCTGACGCTGGTGTTCAGCTTCATCGGTGACGAGGAACGCGCCCGCATCGCGCGGCTGCTGCGCGAGGTCGGCGCCTGCGGCATCGAGTTCAAGGACCTGGAGACCCGCCAGAGCTCGCTGGAGGACATCTTCGTCTCGACGCTGCGGGGGGCCGCATGAACTGGCATGCCGTGAAGGCGGTGTACCGCTTCGAGATGGCCCGCACCTTCCGCACGGTGGTGCAGAGCATCCTGACGCCGGTGCTGACCACCTCGCTCTATTTCGTGGTGTTCGGCTCGGCCATCGGCTCGCGCATGACCGAGATCGGCGGCGTGCCCTTCGCCGCCTTCATCGTGCCCGGCCTGATCATGCTGTCGGTGTTGAACGAGAGCATCGGCAATGCCTCCTTCGGCATCTATTTCCCGAAATGGTCCGGCACCATCTACGAGCTGCTGTCCGCGCCGGTGGGCACCACCGAGATCCTGCTGGGTTATGTGGGTGCGGCCGTGACCAAGTCGGTGATGATCGGCCTGATCATCCTCGGCACCTCCGCCTTCTTCGTGCCGTTGTCGATCCTGCATCCCTTCTGGATGGTGCTGTTCCTGCTGCTGACGGCGGTGACCTTCAGCCTGTTCGGCTTCGTGCTGGGCATCTGGGCCACCAGCTGGGAGAAGCTGCAGTTCGTGCCGGCATTGATCATCACGCCGCTGACCTTCCTCGGCGGCAGCTTCTATTCCATCGACATGCTGCCGCCGCTGTGGCGCACGATCACGCTGTTCAACCCGGTGGTGTACCTGATCTCCGGCTTCCGCTGGAGCTTCTACGGCCAGGCGGACGTCAACGTGGTGCTGAGCTTCAGCATCGTCATCGCGGTGCTGCTGGCCTGCCTGGTGCTGGTGCACTGGATGATCCGCACCGGCTGGCGGCTGCGGCACTAGCCAGCCCTTCCGGTGCCCGCGCGCGCTCAGGCCTTCGCGCGCGACAGGATCAGCACGCCGGTCAGCACCATGGCCGTGCCCAGCATGCCCGAGCCCGAGAAGGCTTCGCCCAGCAGCACCCAGGCCAGCACGATGGTCGCCATCGGGCCGATCATCGCCACCACGGCGGTGCGGCTCGCGCCGATGCGCTCGATGGCCAGCATCGTGGCGAAGGCCGGCAGCACCGTGCAGAAGAAGCCGTTCACTGCCGACAGGCCCATCACCGGCGCGGACTGTGCCAGCGCGTCCAGCGGGTTCTGGACCACGAACTGCAGCAGCACGGCCGCGGTGGAAACCAGGATGGCATAGGCGGTCAGGCGGATCGCCCCCACCCGGTGCACCAGCTCGCCGGCGAACACCAGGTACAGCGCATATGTCACCGCGCTGCCGAAGATCAGCAACGCACCCAGCGGCACGTTGGAGCCGCCGGTGCGCAGGTCATGCCAGAACGCCGCCATGATGCCGGCATAGGCGAAGCCCAGCGCGAGCCCGTCATTGCGGGTGAAGCGACGGTGCAGGAACAGCACCGAGATCAGCACCACGATGGTGGGATACAGGTACAGGATCAGCCTTTCCAGGCCGGCACTGACGTACTGCAGGCCGAGGAAATCGAAATAGCTGGCGCCGTAATAACCCACCACGCCGAGGAACACGATGCGCGCGTGCTGGGACAGCGTCAGTGCCGCGCGGCCGCGACTGGTCCACCACAGCGCAATGGCGAAGAACGGTGCCGCGAACAGCATGCGCAGTGCCAGCAGGGTCAGGGCATCGACGCCATGGCGATACGCCAGCTTGATGACCACCGCCTTGGCGGAGAACAGCACGCTGCCCAGCACTGCCAGGGCAAGGCCGGTGAGCAACCCGCTGCGGCGTGCGGTGTCGGAGGAAACGGTGGGAGACACCGCGGGATTTTATCGCCGCGTCGATCCGCAATGCGCAAATTCATCGGGAATTACAGGCCCGCGCGCGTCATCGGGCTGGTACAATGCACGCAATGTCCTGTTCTACCGCCAGCCTGGTGCTGGCCACCGATCTCGACGGCACCTTCCTTGCCGGCGACACCGAGCAGCGACAGCAGCTTTACAGCCTGGTCGACCGGCATCCCGAGATCCGCCTGATCTGGGTCACCGGTCGCGCACTGGAGGCCGTCATGCCGCTGCTGTCCGATCCTGCACTGCCGCGTCCGGATTACCTGGTGTGCGATGTGGGAGCCACGGTGGTGGATGGCCGCAACCTGCAGCCGCTGCAACCCCTGCAGTCGCGCATCGAGGAGCGCTGGCCGGGTGAGCGGCGCGTGGCCGAGGCCATGCGGCGCTTCGATGGCCTGCGTCGCCAGGACGTGCCGCAGGAGCGGCGCTGCTCCTACTACTGCGATCCGGCGGTGCTGGCGGAATATCGCGCCGACATCGAGGCCATCGCCCGTGAACTCGGCTGCGAAGTGCTCTACTCCGCCGACCATTACCTCGACATCCTGCCGCCGCGCACCGACAAGGGCCGCACGCTGACGGCGCTGGCGCGCCAGTTGCGGGTGTCACGCGACAACGTGCTGGTGGCCGGCGACACGCTCAATGACCTGTCGATGTATGAAGCCGGCTTCCGCGGCGTCTGCGTGGGCGGCTCGGAGCCCGCGTTGCTCAAGGCCACCAATGACCGCCGCCACGTGCTGCACGCCAGGCGCCCCGGCTGCGGCGGCATCCTCGAGGCGATCGATCATTTCCGCCTGCTGGCGCAGGATGACCCGCATCGCGAGGTGAAGCCGCGCTCTCAGGCCGGCAAGGCGCGACTGGTAATGGTGTATCACCGCCTGCCCTATGAAGAGGTGGTGGAAAATGGCCAGGTGCGGTTCCGGCGCCCGCAATCGCCCAACGGCATCATTCCCAGCCTGCTGAGTTTCTTTGCCGGCGGGGAAGCCGGCTCCTGGATCGCATGGAGCACCGACGATGCACGCCGCGGCGAATTCAATCCGCGCATCGCCGTCGACGAGGCGCTCTATCCGCAGCTCACGGCCGTGCGCGTGCCGCTCAGCAAGGCCGATGTCGACGCCTTCTACAAGCGATTCTCGAAGGAAGCCTTCTGGCCGATCATCTTCTCCTTTCCCGACCGGGCGGAGTTCGACCACCACCACTGGGCGCACTACCTGGAGATCAACCGGATCTTCGCGGAGCAGACGGCGCGTGAGGCAGCGGACGGCGCGCTCGTCTGGATTCACGACTACAACCTGTGGATGGTCCCGGCGTTTCTGCGCCCGCTGCGCCCGGACTTGAAGATCGCGTTCTTTCACCACACGGCGTTTCCCGCGCCCGACGTGTTCAACGTCAT
>CAYNEX010000067.1:0-14931 GCA_964396335.1 uncultured Steroidobacteraceae bacterium
GCGCCGACCTGCGCGTGGTGCAGATGCTGCTGGGCCACAGCGACCTGTCGACCACGCAGATCTACACGCATGTGGCCCGGGAACGCATGAAGGAACTGCACACGCGACACCACCCGCGCGGCTGACGTCGCCCGCCGGCGCCAACGGGGCGGGGAATCGTCCCGGTGCTAGACTCTCTCCATGAATATCCGAGCCGCACTGCTCCCGACGCTGGCCCTTGCGCTGGCGGCCTGCGCCCAGGGCGGCGCGTCCGATGCGCCGATCCCGGCTGCCAACGCCGCGCCGCTGACCGATGCGGTGCCCCCGCCGGCCGAAGTGGTGCCGCCGGGCGACCCCCGCATCGAGCTGGCCGCGAAGATGCCGGGCACGCGTCCGGAAGACCTGCGCGCCTCGCCGGTGCCCGGCGTCTATGAACTGGTGCATGGCGGCGAGGTCAGCTACGTCAGCGCCGATGGCGCCTATGTGTTCACCGGCGACCTGTACCAGGTCACCGCCGATGGCGAATTCCCGAACCTCACCGAGGGCCGCCGCCGCGAGGCGCGCCGCGCGCTGATGGCCAGCGTGCCGGCGGGCGAGATGATCGAGTTCGGCAAGGCCGATTCACGCTACACCATCAGCGTGTTCACTGACGTGGACTGCCAGTGGTGCCGCCGCATGCATTCGGAAGTGGCCGAATACAACAAGCTCGGCATCCGCGTGCGTTACCTGTCCTATCCGCGCACCGGCCCGGACACCGAGTCCTGGGAAAAGGCCGTCAATGTCTGGTGCGCCAGCGACCGCAACGCGGCGCTGACCGAGGCCAAGCAGGGCAACGAGGTCAGGAGCGCGCGTTGCGATGCGCCCATCGATGCGCACTACCAGCTGGGACGCGAGATCGGCATCACCGGCACGCCGGGCGTGCTGCTGCCCACCGGCGAGGTGATCCCGGGTTACCTGCCGCCGCAGCGCATGCTCACCGCGCTGCGCCAGAGCGAGGCCGAAGCGGCCGCCGCACTGGCTGCGAAATAATCAGGCTTGGAAGACGGCGCGCGGAGAGACGCGCGCCGTGATCGATCAGCGCTCGAGCAGCTCGCGCTTGTCGGGCTTGCCGTCCCACTCCTTGGCGTCTTCCGGAGCGGGCTTCTTCTCGGTGATCACCGGCCACTGCTTGGCCAGCTCGGCATTGATCTTCAGGAATTCCTTCTGCGCCTCGGGCACTTCATCCTCGGAGAAGATGGCCTCGGCCGGGCACTCCGGCTCGCACAGCGTGCAGTCGATGCACTCGTCAGGATCGATGACGAGGAAGTTCGGCCCCTCGTGGAAACAGTCGACGGGGCAGACCTCCACGCAGTCCATGTACTTGCACTTGATGCAGTTTTCAGTAACGACGAAGGTCATGCGATCTCCTGACGAATCGAGCCCGGCATTTTATCCCGGAAGCCGCCTTTCGAGGGTGGTGACATGGGCGTTGGGGGCGCCAGTTTCCCGGTCGGCGAGGTACTGCCGCAAGGCATAAGTTGTTGAACGGAACGCGATGTCGTCCCAGGGGATGTCCGCGGGGGCGACCAGCTGCGACTCCAGGCTCTCCTCGCCGACGCCGAACTGCCCGTCTTTCACGGTGGCGCGGAAGAAAACATGCACCTGGCAGGCTTCCGGGATGCTGACCACGGCAAGCAGCGACCCGATCTCGACCCGCGCCAGCGCCTCTTCCCAGCACTCGCGGGCCGCGCCGTGCTCCAGCGTCTCGCCGTTCTCCATGAAGCCGGCCGGCACCGTCCAGAAGCCGCGGCGGGGCTCGATGGCGCGCCGGCAGATCAGGATGCGGCCTTCGTATTCCGGCACGCAGCCCACCACGATCTTCGGGTTTTCGTAGTCGATCGCGCCGCATTGCGGGCAGACCCGGCGTTCGCGGTTGTCGCCGGGGGGCACAAGGAGGCGGGTTTTTTCCCCGCAGAAGCTGCAGAAGCGCTTTTCCATCACAGATTCCGGGCGGCCGACTGGGAACCGCGTCACGCCCGATGGCTGCGGGCGGCAGGGATCATAGCGCCCAAACAGGCAGGCATCCCGGATGGATTCAACGGAAGACAGCGCGCAACCCGCTGCGGGGCGGGGTGCGCACATGGAACTGATGCGGCTCGGGCGCGAAATGCGCCGGCGGGTGCGCACGCGCATGCCGCTGGGAGACGTGCTGCGCGAGCTGGGCGAACGCATGGCGGCCGATGCCGTGCTGCTCGTGGTGCCCGGCTGCCGCCTGCGCATGGCCGTGGGCGTGCGCGAGAAGGAGATGACGCTTGCCATCGCCAGCGAATTCGAGTCGCTGGAGGCACGCCTCGCCGGCCAGTCCGACAGCGTCGACTGTCCGGAGGGCCAGCCGCGCATCATCCAGGGCGAGGATCCTCCGGCGGCCTGCCGGCTGATCCTGCTGCCGGTGGACGCCGGCTCCAACCGCATCCCGGTGTGGCTGGCGTTCGCGCGCGAGCTGAAGGGCGAACGTTTCGATACCTACGCCAGCGTGCTGGCGCAGGTGCAGGCCATGCGCCTGGGGCCGCGCCTGATGCGCGAGATCGATCATGTCACCGGACATCTGTCGCGCGCCGGCCTGCGCACGCTGGTGGCGCATCGCCGCGTCGATGCCGGCGCGCTGGTGCTGCTGGACCTCGATGGCCTGCGCACCATCAACCATACCCAGGGCCAGGCGATGGGCGATGTGGCCGTGCGCGTGCTGGCGCGGCTGATGGCCACGCCGCTGCTGCCGAAGAACTCCTTCGTGGCGCGCATCGATGGCGGCAAGTTCGCCATCCTGATGCCCGACCGCGATGCCGACCAGGGCGTGCGCGCCGCCTCGCGCCTGCAGCGCGTGCTCGGCGAGGTCGAGGTGCGCGACCAGCCGGACCTGCCGAAGCTGACCATCTCGGCCGGCGTGGCCGAATACGATTTCCCGAACGAACCCTTCGAGCGTTCGCTGCTGGCTGCCGACCATGTGCTGCGCATGGCCAAGGAACGCGGCGTCGGCCGCATCGAGACGCACAAGTCCAACGATGCCAGCGTGATCCGCCGCGTCGATGAGGATTTCGTCGCCGCCGACCTGCGCGAGGCATTGCGCAGCGGTGACCTGGAGCTGTATGCGCAGCCCATCGTGGCGATGCGCGAGGGCCGGCATCCGCCGGGCTTCGAGCTGCTGTTGCGGCTGCGCGGTGAAGAGGGCGTGGAAGGCAGCGCCAGCCGCCTGGTGCATGTGGCGCAACGCTTCAGCCTGCTGCCGGTGCTCGACCGTTATGTGGTCGATCGCGCCTTCGAGATCCTGGCGCCGCATCGCGCCGTGCTGGCCGCGCAGCGCGCGACGGTTTCGATCAATGTCTCCGGCGCCTCGCTGGGCAGCACTGAATTCACCACCGCGTTCATCGAGAAGCTGAAGGCCTCGCAGCTGCCGCCGGGCTGCATCGTGGTCGAGATCACCGAGCAGGTGGCGCTGTCGGACACCACGCGTGCCGGCGAGACCATGCGCCGCCTGCGCGCCGCCGGCTGCGGCATTGCCATCGACGACTTCGGCACCGGTGCCAACTCGCTGGCCTATGTGCACCAGCTGCCGGTCACGCGCCTGAAGATCGACGGCAGCTTCATCACCGACATCACCACCAACAAGCGATCCGAGGCGGCGGTGCGCGGCATCGTGCAGCTGGCGCGCGACTTCGTGCTGCAGACGGTGGGTGAACATGTGGAAACCCGCGAGCAGGCGGCGTTCCTGCGCCGCCTCGGCGTCGATTTCGGCCAGGGATACCTGTTCGGGCGGCCGGAGCCGCTGGATGATGCGATCCGCGGGCTGAAGGATCGCGGCGCCACCACGATCAGCCTCGGCCGGGCTTTCGACTTCGGCTGATCAGTCCTTCGAGGGCGCCTTCCCGTGGTGCCCGTGGTCCGAATCGAACGGACACGACCTTGCGGCCGGCAGATTTTGAGTCTGCTGCGTCTACCAGTTCCGCCACACGGGCCCTGATCGGGCGGGAAGGGCGCAGATGTTATGCGATTTTTGCATCGCAAGCTGCGACCAAATGGCAGGCTGGCGCATCCTAGGGTGCATGAGCAGTCGCTTTCTGGCGATCACGGTGGATCCGGACTGCCTGTCCCGGGCGGGGGCGGGCGACCGGGACGCGCAACGCGAGGTCTACGAGCGCACGGCCGGCCCGGTGTTCGCGCTGGTGCGCCGGCTGGTGCCCGGGCGCGCGGCGGCCGAAGACGTCTTCCAGGACTGCATGATCACGCTGCTGGACCGCGTCGGCGATTTCCGCGGCGAGGCGCCGTTCGGCGCCTGGGTGCGGCAGGTGGCGGTGCGCCACTGCCTGATGCACCTGCGTTCGCCCTGGCAGAAGGCGCGCCGCGCGCTGCGGCTCACCGTCGATGACGCGATGCCGGCCGAGGATCCCGCCCGCCGCGCGGTGCGATTGCGCGAAGACGGCCACGAACTGCCGCTGCCCGAACTGATCGACCTGGAGCGCGCGCTGGCACGGCTGCCCGAGACCGCCCGCGCCGTGGTCTGGCTGCACGATGTGGAAGGCCTGAAGCACGAGGAAATCGCCGCGCTGCACGGCCGCAGCACCAGCTTCTCCAAGTCCCAGCTCGCGCGCGCCCATGCGCTGCTGCGCGCCGCGCTGGATGACAACCCGCCGGCCGCCGTGCCGGCCGACCCGATCGCAGCGCAGGGGCAATTGCCATGACCGGATCCCTTTCCCTTGCCGCCCTGGCCGGCCGCGAACCGGCCCCGCCATTCGGTTTCGAGGAATTCGAATCGCGCCGCGCCGCCGTGCGCCACCGCCATCGCACCGCCGGCTGGAGTGCCGCGGCCGCGCTGGGCGTGCTGGTGATCGTGCCGGCGGTGGCGGTGCTGACGCAGCCGCCGCCCACCGCGCAGGTCTACGGACCGCCGGCCAGCGCACTGCCGCCGCTGGCCGATGTGTTCCGCCAGCCGCCGCCGGCGCTGGTGGACATGGGCCGATTCTCGGTCACCAGCGAGCTGGAGGACTACATCGCGCTGCTGGATGCCGAGATCTCCGCCGCGCGCGTGCACCCGGTGGTGCCGCACGAGGAGCTGCATCGCCTCGAGGCCACGCGCGCCGAACTGAATGAATCCCTGCAGCGCGTCGCGCGCGCACATGCACTGCTGGAGCTGTAGATGAGCCGGATGGAGAACACGATGGACGCCCGAATCCCTGCGCCGCATGGCTGGCGCCCGCTGCTGCTGGCCTCGCTGGTGCTGGCCGTGCCCGGCCTGGCCATGGCCGCCGGCGCGGACCTGGAATCTTCCGTGCGCGAGCTGGAGCGCCAGCAGGAACTGGACCGCGCCCGTCGCGACATGGCGCAGCGCGAACGCACCCAGCGCGAGGCCCTGCGCGGCCAGGAGGAATCCATCCGCCGCCTCGAGGAGGCGCGCTCGCGACTCGAGAATTACACCCGCGAGGTGGCCGAACTCTCGACGCAGCTGGGACGCGACTATGTGTATGCGGCGCCGACCTTCACCTTGCAGCCGCCGCCGCGCGCGCTGCTGGGCATCTCGGTGTCGGATGAGCAGCGTCGCGACGGCGCGCTGGTGCGCGATGTCAGTCCCGGCGGGGCGGCGGAGGAAGCCGGCATCCGCCAGGGCGACCTGATCGTCTCGCTCGACAACACCGACCTGACCCGGAACGCCAATCCGGCCGCCTCGCTGGTCGAGTTCATGCGGCAGGTGGAACCGGACCGCAAGGTGCGCGTCGGCCTGCTGCGCGATGGGAAGAAGTCCGAGGTGGTGGTGACCGCGCGCCCGAATACCGCGCCCGCGCCATGGATGGGCGAATTGCGCCAGCGCTTCGACAATGGCCCGCAGCGCATCGCCGCGCCGCCGGTGCCGGCGCCGCCGGCGATGGATGGGTTCAGCACCCGCCTCAGCGGCATGGAGTTCGCCACCATGTCCAACCGCCTCGGCCGCTACTTCGGCGTGGTCTCCGGCGTGCTGGTGGTGCGGGCCGGGGAGGGCGACCCCTTCAACCTGCAGGATGGCGACGTGATCCTGTCCATCGACGGCCGCACGCCCACCAGCGCGCAGCATGCCGGCCGCATCCTGCGTTCCTACCAGCCGGGCGAGAAGGTGACGCTGCGTGTGCAGCGGGACCGCAAGGCCATCGACGTCGAGACCGCCGCGCCGCGCTGACCGGGGAGGGCGGCGGTCTTCCGCGGCCCGCAGAAGCCGCGCATGGAGTACCATCCCGCCGCTCCATGCGCCGCGCCGATTTCTCCTATGAACTGCCGCCCGGGCTGATCGCCCAGGCGCCGCTGCCGGAGCGTTCCGCCAGCCGCCTGCTGTGCCTGGATGGCGCCACCGGGGCGCTGTCCGACCGGCACTTCACCGATCTGCCCGACCTGCTGCAACCGGACGACCTGCTGGTCTTCAATGACACGCGGGTGGTCGCCGCGCGCGTGCTCGGCAACAAGGCCTCGGGCGGCCGGGTCGAAATCTTCCTCGAACGGGCGGTGGGGCCGGACCGCGCCTGGGTGCAGCTGCGCGCCAGCAAGGCCATCCGCCCGGGCATGCCGGTGATCACCGCGGGTGGTGAGGTCGAGGTCATCGATCGCGTGCACACCCCGGCCGGCGACCTGTGGGAGATCCGCACGCCCGGCGATGCGCTGCTGTTCTTCGAAACGCATGGCGCGGTGCCGCTGCCGCCGTACATCACGCGCAGCGCCGGCGCGGAGGACCGCGAGCGTTACCAGAGCATCTTCGCCCGCGCTCCCGGCGCCGTGGCCGCGCCCACCGCCAGCCTGCATTTCGATGACGCGCTGGTCGCGCGCATCGATGCCCTCGGCGTGAAACGCGCCCTGGTTACGCTGCATGTGGGCGCCGGCACCTTCCAGCCGCTGCGCGTCGAGGACGTCTCGCAGCATGTGATGCACGCCGAAAGCTGGGCCGTGCCGCAGTCGCTGGTGGATGCCGTTGCCGCCTGCCGCGCCGCCGGCGGCCGGGTGGTGGCCGTCGGCACCACGGTGACCCGGGCGCTGGAATCCGCCGCCGCCGATGGCGAGCTGCGCGCCGGCGCCGGCGACACCCGCCTGTTCATCACCCCGGGCTATGCTTTCCGCGTCGTTGACGCGCTGGTCACCAATTTCCACCTGCCGGAGTCCACCTTGCTGATGCTGGTTGCCGCCTTTGCCGGGCGCGCGAATGTGCTCTCTGCCTATGCGCACGCGGTGCGCGAGCGCTACCGCTTCTTCAGCTATGGCGATGCCATGTGGATCACCGCCGATCCGGCCGCGCGCGCAGGTGACCGGGCATGATTTCGTTCGAACTGCTGCGCAACGAAGGCAGCGCGCGCCGCGGCCGCCTGACACTGGACCGCGGCGTGATCGAGACGCCGGCCTTCATGCCGGTGGGTACCTACGGCACGGTCAAGGCGATGACGCCGGAGGAGCTGGAAGAGCTCGGCGCCCACATCATCCTCGGCAACACCTTCCACCTGATGCTGCGGCCCGGCACCGAGATCATCGAGGCACATGGCGGCCTGCATGGCTTCATCCACTGGCAGCGTCCGATCCTCACCGACTCCGGCGGTTTCCAGGTCTTCAGCCTGGCCGGCCTGCGCAAGATCAGCGAGGAGGGGGTGCGGTTCGCCTCGCCGGTGGATGGCAGCCAGGTGCGCCTGACGCCGGAGGATTCGATGGACGTGCAGCGTTCGCTGCGCTCGGACATCGCCATGTGCTTCGACGACTGCACACCCTGGCCGGCCACCGAGGCACAGGCGCGCGACTCCATGGAACGCTCCATGCGCTGGGCGGCGCGCTCGCATGCGCATTATTACCGCGAGGCCGATGGCGGCCCGCCGGGCAACCTGTTCGGCATCATCCAGGGCGGCATGTATGCGCCGCTGCGCGACGCTTCGCTCGAGGCGCTGCTGCGCATCGGTTTCCCCGGTTATGCCGTCGGCGGTCTTGCGGTAGGCGAACCCGAGGAAGTGCGCCTGGCCGTGCTCGAGAATATCGAGCCGAAGATTCCCCGCGACAAGCCGCGCTACCTGATGGGCGTGGGCCGGCCGGAAGACCTGATCGCCGCGGTGGCGCGCGGCATCGACATGTTCGACTGCGTGATGCCCACCCGCCATGCCCGCAACGGCCACCTGTTCACGCAGGACGGGGTGATCAACATCCGCAATGCCATCCACGCGAAGGCCACCGGCCCGATCGACCCGGAATGCGGCTGTTACACCTGCCGCAATTACTCGCGCGCCTACCTGCGGCACCTGGACAAGTGCAACGAGATCCTCGGATCCCGCCTGAACACCATCCACAACCTGCATTTCTACCTGGAGCTGATGCGGCAGATGCGCCGGGCGCTGGATGAGGGCCGTTTCGAGGCCTTCGCCCGGGAGACGCTGGCCCGCCGGGCCGCCCGGACGCCTCCCGGCTGAACGCTCCGGGCCGGAATCGGGGGGTGTCTGCGCAGAACCGGCGCGCGCAAGGCGCTGTGGCATAATCCCCCGCCGATTTTCTGCCGGAACAGGAAAAAGAATATGAGCCTGCTGATTTCACAAGCCCACGCCCAGACCGCCGGCGCCGCGCCGCAGGGTCCGGGAATGATGAATTTCCTGATCCTGCCGCTGATGCTGGTGGTGTTCTACTTCCTGCTGATCCGCCCGCAGCAGAAGCGCCACAAGGAGCACCAGGCCATGCTCTCGAAGCTGGCAGCCGGTGACGAAGTCGTCACCGCCGGCGGCCTGCTGGGCAAGGTCACCGAGGTGAGCGACAGCTTCATCACTGTCGAGATCGCTGACAACGTGCGCATCAAGGTGCAGCGCCAGCAGATCACGCAGCTGGTCCCGAAGGGCACTTACAAGAGCGTCTGAACGCCATGCTCGAATTCCCGCGCTGGAAATACATCCTCGTCGTCGTCGTCACGCTGTTCGCGCTGGTGTTTGCCGCGCCGAACTTCTTCGGCGAGGACCTGGCCGTGCAGGTGGAGCGCCGCGACCGCGTTCCCATCGATGAACCCGGCCTGCAGGGCATCGTGCAGTCCCTGGAACAGCGCGAGATCTCGATCAAGCGTTCCTACGTCGACAACGGCCGCGCCATGCTGCTGTTCGACGAGGTCGGCCAGCAGCTGGCGGCCCGCGACGTCATGGACGAGGCGCTGGGCACCACCGCCTACCGCTATTCGCTGGCGCGCGCGCCGCGTGCGCCGGCCATCTTCGCCAAGCTGGGCCTGCGGCCGATGCCGCTGGGCCTGGACCTGCGCGGCGGCCTCTATCTGCTGTATGAAGTGGACGTCAACGGCGCCATCTCGCAGCTGCTTGATGCCTACGAGCAGGATTTCCGCCGCGCGCTGACCGCCGCCAGCATCACCATCGGTGACGTGCAGCCGCTGCGCAACGACGACAACCTGCGCAACGGCCTGCGCGTGCTGTTGTCCGCCGATGCCGACGTCAACGCCGCCGTGGCCGCCATGCGCCGCGCCGTGCCCGACGCCAACTTCACAACCGGCCGCAGCACCGCGCCCTATGTGGACATGACGCTGACCAGCGCGCAGCTCACCGAGCGCCAGCGCGGCGCCATCGAGCAGAACATGGTCACGCTGCGCAACCGCGTCAACGAGCTGGGCGTGACCGAGCCCATCGTGCAGCAGCAGGGCGCCAACCGCATCGCCGTGCAGCTGCCGGGCGTCACCAACTCCGCCGAGGTGAAGGACATCCTGGGTCGCGTCGCGACGCTCGAGTTCCGCCTCACCGACACCACCAACAATGTCGCCGATGCCGTGCAGCGCGGTCGCGCGCCGCTGGGCTCGCGCCTGGAATACCACCGCGATGGCCGTCCCACGCTGCTGAAGCGCGAGGTCATCGCCACCGGCGACCAGCTGGTGGGCGCCACTTCGTCGGTGGGCCAGCAGGGCCCGGCCGTCTCGATCCGCCTGAATGCCCAGGCCGGTGACCAGATGCTGCGCATCACGCAGGCCAACATCGGTCGCCCGATGGCGGTGGTGCTGATCGAGCAGGTCAGCGAACCCTACATCGATGCCAACGGCGAACAGCAGACCCGCGCCGTGTCGCGCCGCCAGGTGATCAGCGAGGCCACCATCCGCGGCGTGTTCAGCAACCAGTTCGAGATCACCGGGCTCTCGCAGGTCGAAGCCCGCGAACTGGCGCTGCTGATGCGTTCCGGCCAGCTGGCCGCGCCGCTGCGCGCCGTCAGCGAGCGCCCGATCGGTCCCTCGCTGGGCCAGCAGAACATCCAGGCCGGCGTGAAGGCGCTGCTGATCGGCGCTGCCGCGCTCTACATCTTCATGATCCTGTACTACCAGGTGTTCGGCGTGGTGGCCTGCGTGGTGCTGACCGCCAACGTGGTGCTGCTGACCGCGCTGCTGTCGATGATGAAGGCCTCGCTGTCGCTGCCCGGCATCGCCGGCATCCTGCTGACCGTGGGCATGGCGGTGGACGCCAACGTGATCATCTACGAGCGCGTGCGCGAGGAGATCCGCAACCGCGTCACGCCGCAGACGGCCATCCGCACCGGTTTCGAGAAGGCCTTCTCGGCCATCTGGGACTCGAACCTCACCACCGCCATCGCCGGCATCGTGCTGTGGGTGTTCGGCACCGGTCCGATCCGCAACTTCGCCATCGTGCTGGTGCTGGGTATCGCCACCTCGATGTTCACGGCACTGCTGGGCAGCCGCGCGCTGCTGACGCTGATCTACGGCGGTCCGCGCCGTCCGGCCAGGCTGGCGATCGGCTGAGCGACCGCTACAGGGGAAACAACAAGTGGAATTCTTCCGCAGTCAAACCAACTTCCCGTTCATGGCGACGCGGCGCATCTGGTATGTGCTGTCCGCCATCCTGATGATCGCGTCGCTGACGCTGTTCTTCACCCGCGGCCTGAACCTGACGGTGGACTTCACCGGCGGCACCAATGTCGAGGCCACCTTCAGCTCGGCGGCCAATGTCGAGCAGGTGCGTTCGGCGCTGGAACAGGCCGGCTTCAAGGAGCCGGTGGTGCAGGCCTTCGGCTCCGCGCGCGACATCTCCGCGCGCCTGCCGCCGGATGCATCGCTGTCGCCCGAGCAGGTGCGCGAGCGCGTCGAGTCGGCGCTGCAGGGCATCGACCCGGCGGTCGACATCAAGCCGCTGGAGTTCGTCGGCCCGCAGGTCGGTGAAGAGCTGCGCGACAGCGCCATCTGGGCGCTGCTGCTGACGCTGCTGCTGGTGTTCATCTACATCGCCTTCCGCTTCCACACCTGGCGCCTTTCCGCCGGCGCGGTGGTGGCGCTGTGCCATGACCCCATCCTGATCATCGGCTGGTTCGCGCTGATGCAGACGCCGTTCGACCTGGCGGTGGTGGCGGCACTGCTGGCCGTGGTGGGTTACTCGCTGAACGACACCATCATCATCTTCGACCGCATCCGCGAGCGCTTCGAGGCCAACCGCAAGCTCGAGCCGCACCTGGTGCTGAACCAGTCGATCAACCAGACCCTCTCGCGCACCATCATGACCAAGGTCACCACGCTGATCGTGGTGGTGGCGCTGCTGGTGCTGGGCGGCCCGGCGCTGCGCGGCTTCTCCGAGGCGCTGGTGATCGGCATCATCGCCGGCGCCTACTCGTCGATCTACATTTCCTCGGCGATCGCGCTCGACCTGGGAGTGAAGTCGGAGCACCTGTTCCCGGTGGCCAGCGTCCGCGAGGTCGACAGCCTGCCCTGATGATCGAACTGCTGACCGATCCGCATGCGTGGCTGGCGTTCGTGACGCTGGCCGCGCTGGAGATCGTCCTCGGCATCGACAACATCATCTTCATCTCCGTGCTGGTGGGGCGCCTGCCGCCGCACCACCGCGCGAAGGCGCGCAATTTCGGCCTGCTGGTGGCGATGGGTACGCGCATCGCGCTGCTGCTCTCCATCGTCTGGTTGATCGGCCTGACCCGGCCCTGGTTCACGGTGCTGGGCAATGACATCTCCGGCCGCGACCTGGTGCTGATCATCGGCGGCCTGTTCCTGCTCGGCAAAAGCGTGCTGGAGATCCACCATACGCTCGAGGGCGCCGACGACGACCCGAAGGCGGTCAAGGTGTTCTCCAGCTTCATGCTGACCATCGTGCAGATCGGCGTGATCGACATCGTCTTCTCGCTCGATTCGGTGTTCACCGCGGTGGGCCTGGCCGAGGACGTGCCCATCATGGTGGCCGCCATCATTGCCGCGGTGCTGGTGATGATGCTGCTGGCCGGGCCGATCTCGAATTTCGTCGACACCCATCCCACCGTGAAGGTGCTGGCACTGTCCTTCCTGATCCTGGTGGGCGTGGCACTGGTGGCCGACGGCCTCGACACGCATGTGCCGAAGGGCTACCTGTATTTCGCGATGGCCTTCTCGGTCGGCGTCGAGATGATCAATCTGAAACTGCGCAAATCGCTCGACCGCAACCGCACCCGGCAAGGGTAGCGTGACCAACTTCCGACTCCGGTCCCCGGAGGCTGGATTTGGCCACCCGCCAATCTATACTCGGGCTTCATCCGCACTGTGCGTGAAGGAAACGGCGCCGCCATGAAAATCACCCGTCATGCCTTTTTGGCCGGTCTCATTTCAGGAATTTCGCTGATTGCGGCGTGCTCCTCGGGTGGCTCCGGCGACGCTTCCGGCGGTTCCTCCGGCGATACCATCCGCATCGGCGAATTCGCCTCGCTGACCGGCAAGGAAGCCACCTTCGGCACCTCTTCGCATCGCGGCACGCTGCTGGCCATCAAGGAGATCAACGCCGCCGGCGGTGTGCTCGGCAAGCCGCTGCAGCTCATCCACGAGGACAACCGCAGCCTGCAGGGCGAATCGGCCACCATCGCCAAGAAGCTGATCACCCGCGACAAGGTGGTGGCGCTGCTGGGTGAGGTGGCTTCCGGCCGCTCGCTCGAAGTGGCCCCGATCGCGCAGCAGTACAAGATCCCGATGATCACGCCGTCGTCGACCAATCCGCAGGTCACGCGCAGCGGTGATTACGTCTTCCGCGTCTGCTTCACCGATCCCTTCCAGGGGCGGCTGCTGGCCAACTTCGCCCGCAATTCGCTGAACGCGAAGCGCGTTGCCATCCTGTCGGATGTCTCGCAGGCCTACAGCGTGGGCCTGGCGCAGTTCTTCCGTGAGTCCTGGCTGGCCGGCGGCGGCAGCATCGTCGCCGATGAAAAATACAACGGCGGCGAGAAGGACTTCCGCGCCCAGCTCACCACGCTGAAGGCTGCCAACCCGGACGCCATCATGGTGCCGGGCTACTACACCGATGTGGGCCTGATCGTCGCGCAGGCGCGCCAGCTGGGCATCAAGGTGCCGCTGTTCGGCGGCGACGGCTGGGAAGCCCCCGAGCTGATCGAGATCGCCGGCGCCGAGGCGCTGGAAGGCACCTATTACTCCACGCATTTCTCGCCCGAGAGCACCGAGCCGTTGTCGCAGCAGTTCGTCGAGGCCTACAAGGCCGAATACGGCGGACAGGTGCCCGATGCCATGGCGGCGCTGGGTTACGACGCGGTGCGCGTGCTGGCCGATGCCATCGAGCGCGCCGGCACCACCGACAGCCAGGCGCTGCGCGATGCGCTGGCCGCCACCCGCGACATTGCCGGTGCCACCGGCCTGACCACGCTGGACGAGAATCGCGACGCCACCAAACCCGCCGTGATCATCACGGTCCGGGATGGGAAGTTCCAATACGTGGAGACCATCTCGCCCTGACGCTGACGGCCACGAGCACCACGTGACCGAACTGCTGCAGCAGGTTCTGAACGGACTGGCCCTGGGGTCGATCTACGCGCTGATCGCCCTGGGTTACACGATGGTCTATGGCGTGCTGCGCTTCATCAACTTCGCGCACAGCGAAGTGTTCATGGTCGGTGCGTTTTCCGGTTATTACCTCGCGCGCGTGATGCCCGAGGGACCGCTGGGCGGACTCACCGTGCTGGTGGGTGCGATGCTGGTCTGCGCCATCCTCGGCGTGGTCATCGAGAAGCTGGCCTATCGCCCGCTGCGCGGCCGTTCCACCCTCACCGCGCTGATCACCGCCATCGGCGTGTCGCTGCTGCTGCAGAACCTGGGGCAGCGCATCTTCGGCGCCAATCCGCGTTCCTTCCCGTCGCTGTTCCCGGTGCGCCACTTCGAGATCGGCGGCGTCGTGATCTCCAGCGCGCAGATCATGGTGTTCGGCGTGACGCTGGTGCTGCTGTTCGGGCTGCGCTACATCGTGCTGCACACCCGCATCGGCACGGCGATGCGGGCGGTGTCGCACAACCAGACCGCCGCCTCGCTGGTCGGCATCAACAACGATCGCATCATCTCCTTCACCTTCGCGCTGGGTTCGGCGATGGCGGCGGCGGGCGGCATCCTCTACGCCTCGAACTATCCCTCCATCGATCCCCTGATGGGCACGCTGCCGGGCCTGAAGGCCTTCGTGGCGGCGGTGCTGGGCGGCATCGGCAACATCGCCGGCGCGGCCTTCGGGGGTCTCGTCATCGGACTGGTCGAGACCACGGTGGTGGGTCTTGGCGGTTCCACCTATCGCGACGCCGTGGCCTTCGCGGTGCTGATCCTGATCCTGCTGCTGCGGCCCACGGGCCTGCTGGGCAGCCGGCAGGCGGAGAAGGTGTGATGGCGCGCGCGCAGATGGTGCTGCTGGCCGTACTGGCCGCCATCGTGGTGGTGTCGGCCCTGTCGGGCCACTACAACCCGTATTACCTCGACATCGCCGTCACCTGCGGCATCAACGTCACGCTGGCCGTCAGCCTGAACCTGATCAATGGCTACACCGGCCAGTTCTCGCTGGGCCATGCCGGCTTCATGGGCGTGGGAGCCTATGTGGCGGCGGTGCTCACCACCACCTTCGGCAGCGCCCTGATTGCCCTCTTCGGTGGCCAGGAATGGCTGCTGTTCGCGGTGGCGCTGCTGGCCGGCGGCATCGCCGCGGCGCTGGCGGGCCTGGTCGT
>CAYNEX010000068.1:0-14533 GCA_964396335.1 uncultured Steroidobacteraceae bacterium
GCTTCCAGACCGGATCCTCATGCTTCTTCGCGTCGAGCGCGAAACCGATGGTGGGCGTATGCGAGGTGGCGATCCCACCGATGATCCTGGCCATTGCTAGAACTTGCCTCCGTTATCTGAACCTGCGCTTCAGCGACCCTCGGCCTGCCGGCGGGTTTCCTCGCCGATGGCGCGCTGGTCCTGGTTGCGCGACGAACGCAGACCGAAGAACCCTTCCTTCGTCTCTGCGGAAACCACATAACCACCCTCGGTGCCGTCGCGGAACGGCGCGGCATTGACGGTGATCTCTTCACCCACCTTCACCATGCCCTTGCGGTAGCCGCCGCGGTACATGTTGTTGGTGGAGTGACCCTCGAAGCGCACTTCGCGCTTGCCCTTCTCGTCATTGAGCTCGACCACCAGCCGCATGTGCGGGTTGATGGCGGCGAAATCCTTGACGATGCCGGTGTAGGAGACCTGCTTGGTGAAATCGAACTGCACCGCGGAGTGGTGCGCGATGGCCGTGCCGCCAGCCAGCGCTGCGGCAACCAGGGTCAGGGTACGGAAAACCTGCTTCATGTGCGTGATCCTCGGGATGCCAAATCAGGGATTGAAGGGATTGGGAACGCCAGCTTCCTTGGCACGCTCGGCAATGCGGTCCAGCCACATTTCTTCCGGGCACTCATAGGGCAGCAGACGGCCATTGGGCACCTCCGCCCAGCGCTTGGTCTGCACCACGGGGGCGGTGTAGAACTTCGGGTCCGTCATGGTCATCTCGGCCTTGAGGATGCGACGGCCCTGGTTGTCGACGCCGTCGAGCGAATAGCGCTCGACGATCTTCGCTTCGTCGGAGTGCGGTGTGCGCTGGTCGACCTGGTCCACCAGGTTGTCGGTCTCGACCACCAGCACATTGCCTTCCCAGCGGCCGGACGAATAACCGTTGCGACCCGGGATGCGGTCTTCCGGCGCCGCATTGCGGTCGCCGAGGTAGATGCGGCGCACTTCGGTGTGGGCCTCATAGATGATCGTGATCTGCTCGGGACGCTGGATGATCTCCATCGGGTAGGAACCCGAACCCAGCATCGATCCCGGCATGCCGGTGCCCACGCACCAGCGGCCCGGCGAATCGTCCGTGCCATTGGTGAGCTTGTTGTAGGCATCGACGCGGGCGCGCGCATAGGGTGTGAGCGGCAGCGCACCACCCTGCGGGGCGCTGTTGCCGCCGGGGGTCGGTGCCGCCGACGTCCAGACGCCGGTGAAATCAGGCGGCGCAGCCGCCGCCACGGCGGTGGCAGTGCCCAGCAGCGCCGCGAGGACGACCCCCGCGCCGCGGATCGCGATCTTCAAATGCCCCATGTCCATCCCCCGTTATTTTCGGTTTGGTTCAATCGATCAAGCGTAGGCCTGCCCCCCGGGGCTGTCAAAACGTGCCCCGGGCAGTCTTCGGCCCCTGACGCATAATCGCATCATGTTGCCTTCCCTGTACGTCCCCCATGGCGGTGGACCCTGCTTCTTCATGGACGATCCAGAGCGCCATTGGTTTCACATGGGCCGGTTCCTGCGCGAACTTCCAGTTTCGCTACCCGAAAGACCACGGGCCATCCTGATCGTCTCCGGCCATTGGGAGACCCGCGGGTTCGCGGTGACGGCGTCGGAACGCCCGCCCCTCATCTACGATTATTACGGTTTCCCGCCGCACACCTACCAGCTGCGCTATGACGCCCCCGGCGACCCGGCGCTGGCGGCACGCGTGCAGCAGCTGCTGTCCGCGGCAGGCTTCGAAGCCGGGCTGGATCCCGCGCGCGGCCTGGACCATGGCGTGTTCATCCCGTTGAAGGTCGCCTTTCCCGAGGCGGACATCCCGGTGGTCGAGCTGTCGCTGGATGCGGGGCTCGACCCGGCCCTGCATCTGGCGATGGGCCGGGCCCTGGCGCCGCTGCGCGCCGAGGGGGTGCTGGTGATGGGCGCCGGCATGAGTTTCCACAACCTGCGGGCGCTGGGTGATCCGCGCCTGGCCGCACCTTCCGCCCAGTTCGATGCCTGGCTGACCGCGGCGGCCGAAGCCGATGCGCCGGAGCGCACCGCCCGCCTCGCCCGCTGGCATGAAGCGCCGCATGCGCGGCTGGCCCATCCGCGCCACGAACACCTGCTGCCGATGATGGTGGCCGCCGGTGCCTCGGACCGGCCGGGGCGCCGCATCTACAACGAGCTGGTGCTGGGGACCTGGATCTCCGGCTTCGCCTTCGACTGAGTCAGCCCAGCACCCACACCAGCAGCGGCGTCGCCAGCACGTTCAGCACGCCGGTCAGTACCATGCTCAGGCCGGCGATGGCGCCGTGGCGTTCGCCCTCCTGCAAGGCGCGCGCGGTGCCGATGGCATGCGCGCCCACGCCATAGGCGGCGCCGCGCGCCAGTGCCGTGCGCGCGCCGATGCGCGTCAGCATCAGGTCACCGGCCAGCGCACCGATCAGCCCGGTGACGATCACGAACACGGCGGTCAGTCCGGGTATGCCGCCGATCTCGCGCGACACTTCCATCGCGAACGGCGTGCTGATCGAACGCGGCAGCAGCGACAGCAGCAGTTCATCCTGCAGCCCCACCAGCGAAGCCAGCAGCCAGCTGGAGGCGATCGCCACGATGCTGCCGGCGACCATGCCGACGGCGAGCACCGGCCAGTACTCGCGCACCAGTTCGCGCTGCTGCCACACCGGCACCGCGAAGGCGACCGTGGCCGGACCGAGCATCCACACCAGCCAGCGGGTGCCGGCGATGTAATCGCCATAGGCGGTCTGCGTGAGGACGATTGCCAGTCCCACCAGCAACGGCGTGACCAGGATGGGCGCCAGCAGCGGATGCGGCCACCGCAGGTGCACGCGCCGCGCCGCCCAGAACACCAGCAGCGTCACCAGCGACCAGGCGACGCCCTGCAGCCACACCGGCGCTTCAATGGCGTCCACGGCGTTCCATCACGGCGATCGCCAGGCACACCACCCGCGCGGTGGCGGCCATCACGATGGCGCTGCCGGCCACGATCACGAACAGCACCTTCAGGCCCGTCCAGCCCGACAGCTGCGGATATTCGAGGATGGCCAGCGCCGCCGGCACGAACAGCACCAGCATGCGCGCCAGCAGCCAGTCGGCGCCGGGCGCGATGAAACGTTCCGGCAGCAGCCGCGTGGCCAGCAGCAGCCACAGCATGGCGAAACCGGCGATGCTGCCGGTGAACGGCAGTCGGGTGGCGCGCACCAGCAGGTCGCTGGCCCACCAGATCAGCATCAGCAGGCCCACCTGCAGCAGCGCCGCAGGGGGCGCCAGGCGACCAAGCAGGCGCAGCAGCGTATTCAGACCAGCGGCACCCCGATCAGCGCGCGATGCAGCCACAGCAAGGTGGCGACATAGATCGCAAGGCCCGCGACCACGGCGATCACGTCATTGCGCAGCGATGGCGCCGGCAGCGGCATCATCATCGGCCGCGGCGGCCGGCGGCCCAGCGAAATGCGCGCGGCCACGGCCCACACCAGGAAACCGCCGAACAGCAGCACATCGGCCAGCATGCCATTGGCCAGCAGGTGCGCCAGCGCCCAGGTCTTCACCGCCACCAGCATCGGATGTTTCAGCGCCGCCTTGATGCGGCCCGGCAGGTAGGCGGCGAGGATCAGCGGGAAAACCGGCAGCATCAGCAGGAAAGCCACATGCCGCATGCCCACCGGCGGCAGGTACAGCACCACCGGTGCCTTGCGCGCCTGCGAATAGCCGATGACCAGCAGCACGAAGCCGGCCAGCGACACCAGCGAGTAGATGCCGCGCCAGGCATTCGCGCCCAGCGACGCGGCCCAGGCATTGCGCAACCCCGGTGCCACGATCGACATCGAATGCATGCCGAAGAACAGCACGATACCGATGACCAGCAGCAGCAGTTCCATTGCTCCTCCCTCCCCGCTCAGGCGCGTTGCATGTCCCCGTCGATGGGCAGCAGCTGGCCGGAGATCGACTTGCCGGCATCCGATGCCAGGAACACCGCCAGCTGCGCGATGTCGGCCGGGTCGACCAGCTGCTTGATCGACTGGTTGGCGAGGCCGAGCACCTTTTCTTCCTCGATGCTGCGGCCGGAAAGCTGCGCGCGACCGGCGAACACCCGTTCGGCGCGTTCCCCCGCCACCGCGCCCGGCGCGATGGCATTGGCGCGGATGCCGTACTGCCCCAGTTCCAGCGCCAGTGTCTTGGTGAATCCCACCAGTGCCCACTTGGTGGCCGAATAGGCCGAGCGGTTGGCGTAGCCGAAGCGCCCCGCCGCCGACGACATGTTCAGGATGGTGCCGCCGCCGGCCTGGATCAGGTGCGGAATGACCAGCCGTGCCACATTGAAGGAACCGGTCAGGTTGATGCGCACCACCGCATCCCAGTCGGAGGGGTCATATTCATGCACCGGCTTCGTCGGTCCGCCGATGCCGGCGTTGTTGACCAGCACATCAAGGCCGCCGAGGCGCGCCACCGCATCGGCCACCATCGATTCGACCGCCGCGCGGTCACCCACGTCACAGAGGTGCGTGGCGAGCCCGGGCATCCCGGCGGCGGCCCTGGCAAGCCCGGCTTCGTCGATGTCGCAGATGCAGACCTGATCACCGCGGGCGTGGAAGGCGCGCGCGATGGCGAGGCCGATGCCATTGGCACCGGCGGTTACGAGGACTTTTGACATGCCCCCAAGTCTAGCGCGACCGGCGCGGCAGGCCGCTTCAGGGTGCGGCGGCAGGAGCCGGCGCGCGCCGGGCCGTGGTGACCTTCACCGGCTCGGCCAGCATCTGGCCCTTCATCACCGGATTGCGGGCGTCGGCGCTGCGCGGCAGTTCGAGCATCGCGCGCACCACGTCCATGCCCTGCACCACCCTGCCGAACACCGCATAACCGGGATCACCACCGGGCTGGCCATCCATCGACACCAGGTCGCCGACCACGATGAAGAAGTCCGCGGTGGCCGTGCCCGGCGCCTCGCGCGCCATCGAGATGGCGCCATCCAGATGCGACAGGCCGGTATCCAGCGTCGACTCGTGCGCGATGGGCTTGTACACCTTCTGCGAATGGCCCTGCAGGCCGCCCTGCACGATGGCATAACGGCCATCCTCGCTGACCTTGTGCGCGCGGTAGAAGGTCATGCCGTCGAAGCGCTTCGCATCCACGTAACGCAGGAAGTTCGCCGCGGTGACCGGCGCGCGTTCGGTTTCCACCGCCACGTGGATCTCGCCCAGCGGCGTGGTGAGGACCACCGTCGTGGTGGCATAGGTGCGCTCGGGTGCGGCCGGCGCCTCGCCTTCTGCCGACGCGGTGGCGTCAGCGGCTGCGGCTTCAGCCGCTTCGTCCGTGGCGCCATGCAGTCCGGCCTCCTGCGCCGGGGCCTGCAGGGTGAACAGGGCGAGACCGAGCGCCAGCAGCGCGGCAAGGCGAGGGATGCGGTTCATGGTTGCCGATCGTATGATCCGGACGCACCGATTGCCACATGCAGGATGCACCATGGCCCGCCCGCTTCTTGCCGGATTGATTGTCCTGTCAGGCTTTCACCTGCCCGCCATCGCCGCGCAGCCGGCCTGCGACCATGGTTGCATCCAGGCCCGCCTGCAACGCGTCGAGGATGAGGCCGCCATCAGGAATCTGCTGCTGGAATACGGCCGCACGCTCGACGCGCGCGACTTCGCCGCCTACGCGGCGCTGTTTGCCCCCGAAGGCCAGTGGAAAGGCGCGATGGGCACCTTCACCGGACCGAAGGACATCCAGGAATCGATGCAGCGCATCTTTGCCGCCGCCACCGACATCCCGAAGGGCAGCAACTTCCACGTGATGTCGAACTTCCTCATCGACGTGCAGGGCGATCGCGCCACCGCGAAGTCGATGTTCGTGTTCTATCGCATGGAGGGCAGCAAGCCCGTCGCCGAAGTGGCCGGCCGCTACGAGGATGTGCTGGTGCGGATCGGCGGCGAATGGAAGTTCCTCGAACGCAACGCCCTGCCTCCCGGATAAGGTCGTCCGGCCAACCAATCAACATCGCGCAGCCCCGCCCTGTCTCCCAACGGGCGGAAGGTTTTTCAATGCGTAGGAAGGCGCTGACGCGCAATGCGGACCGCGCCGATGGCCGGGGCGATAACCGGATCGCAATGTCGGGTCGTTCGGACATTCGATTCACGGAGGTCTCATGCAAACACTGTCCCAGGATCGCATCGCGCAACTGGCCTACCAGCTGTGGCAGGAGCGCGGTTGCCCGGAGGGATCACCCGAAGTGGACTGGGAGCGCGCCTGCCGCATGCTCGAGTCGGCCGCCCCGCCGGACAACGAGGTGCTGTCGGCGCCGGCCGCGGCGCCGCAGGGGTTTGCATCATCCGGCGCGATTGCGCAGGAGCGCCTGGATGACGCGGTGGGAACCAGCCGTCCGAAGCGCAAGGCATCCGCCAGACCGGTGCTGGTGGATGGCGCGGATACCACCGCGCGCACCACCCGCCCGCGCAAGGGCCGCTCGTCCTCAGGCCGGCCGGCGATCTGAGCGCGTCAGTTTCCAGCAGCGCAGCACCTCGGCCACGCTCCAGGCCTGCGCGATGCAGCCGTGCGGGGTGTGCGGCGGCTCGCCGTCGAACACCTCGCTGATCGTGCCGAGCCCGGCGACCTGAAGGTGGGCGGGGAAAGCCTCCAGCAGCGCGCGCGCGCCGGCCGGGTCGCCATGGGTCTTGAGCCAGGCATCCACATAGGCGCCGAGCAACCATGGCCACACCGTACCCTGGTGATAGGCCGAATCGCGCGCCAGCAGGTTGCCGTGGTAGGTGCGTGAATACGCTGCATCGCCACGCTCCAGCGTGCGCAGCCCCACCGGCGTCAGCAGCTCGTTGCCGACGGCTTCGAGCACCGCGGCCCAGCGCTCGCGATCCAGGACGGGGTGGTCCAGCGAGATGGCAAACAGCTGGTTCGGACGCAGGCGCGCATCGCGGCCGTCGCCCTCCTCGCCCCCGATCACATCGAACAGGCAGTTGCGCTGTGGATTCCAGAAGCGGGCGTTGAAGGAGGCGCGTGCCTGTTCTGCCAGCCGGCGGTATTGCGCACCACCATCCTCGCCGGCGTCCCATTGCGCCATCAGGCACAGCGCGTTGTACCAGAGCGCCTGGATCTCCACCGGCTTGCCCCGCCGCGGCGTGACGATCCAGTCGCCCATGTGCGCATCCATCCAGGTCAGCGCGTGTTCAGGCGTGCCGGCGCGCAGCAGGCCGTCGGCCGGATCCATGCCGATGCCGAAGCGCGTGCCGGCCAGGTGCCGCTGCATGATGGCGCGCAGCACCGGCAGCAGTTCATCGAACACGCTGCGGTCGCCGCTCGCGCCCACATAGCGGTGGATCGCATGGAAGTACCACAGCGTCGCATCGACGGTGTGGTACCAGCCCTGGCGTGATCCTTCCGGGAACAGGTTGGGCAGCAGGCCGTCACGCACATAGTGCGCAAAGGTGAGCAGGGTCGCGCGCGCCTCGCTGTGCCGGCCGGTGGCCAGCATCAGCCCTTCCAGCGAGATCATCGTGTCGCGGCCCCAGTCGAGGAACCAGTGGTAACCGGCCACCACGGTGCGCAGCGGATGCCCGTGGCGCAGGGCCTCGCTGCTTTCGTCCAGCCGGTTCTCCGGCAGGATCAGGAACTGGTCGGCGGCCGCCGTGAGTCGCTCCAGGAATGGATCCTCCTGCGCCCCGGCCAGCTGCACCAGTGCCGCCATGCGCTCGCGCTCTTCCCGGAAGGGACGCTCGGCATGGCCGCGCGGGTGGATCTCTTCGGTGGTCAGCACCAGCACCGCCGGCACACCGGGCCGCGCATGCCACTCAAAATAGCCGGGACTGGCGGTGGCCTCGTGGTTGGGATAACCGCGCTGCTGCTCGCGCCGCAAGCCGGCGTCCGGATGCTCGAGCGGCTCGGAGATGAAATGCACCGCATCGGGAAGCAGCCGCATCGCCATCCACAGGTCCGTGCCGGCCAGGCCCACGCGGCAGCTGCCGTCCTCGTCCAGCGCGAGGTCGAAGCGTCCATAGCCGGGCTGCCGCAGCGGCGCATCCTGGCGCCGGAATGGCAGGAAGGGGCGGATGCGCACCACCGCCGCCGGGCCGGCGGTGACCTCATAGCGCAACATCACTGTGTTGCGCTGGTGCGGCATCACCAGGCAGCGCTCCAGCGTCACCTCACCGCACTGGAAGGTCCAGCAGGCCATGTTGCCGTCCAGGCGGAAGGCCTTCAGCAGCGGTGCATTGCCGCGTGCCGGTTGCTGGCCGATGCGGTCCGAACCACCCAGCGTGCAGGTGGCATCACCGACGCGGATCTGCTCGCCGAGCCGCGACACCATCACATGCCGGCCACGTGGATTGGGCAGGTTGGGCACGAAGATGCCGTGGTAGCGGCGCGTGCAGACTCCCGCCAGCGTGCCCGAGGCGTAACCGCCCAGGCCATTGGTCACCAGCCACTCGCGGTTGCGCCAGGCTTCCGCGTCGTCCGCATCGGGCAACTGAATGTCCAGGACGCTCATGCCGCGGTTTCCTCGGCGATCAACAGCATTGCCGACTGGCCGGGGACCAGCCAGCCCTTTTCCGGCGCCGGGTCCACGGTGCCCGTACCGCCATAACGGATGTGGTCACTGGACCAGCGCAGCACCCAGCGGCGCCGCAGCGGCGGCGCCAGCAGCGGTTCAGGCAGCGGCTGGTCGCGCAGGTCTCGTCCCAGGTTCACCAGCAGCAGCCGGTCGCCTTCGGTGTCATCGAACCAGCGCAGCACGAAGGCTGATTCGGACAGCACCGCACC
This sequence comes from uncultured Steroidobacteraceae bacterium, assembly GCA_964396335.1. Taxonomy (GTDB): domain Bacteria; phylum Pseudomonadota; class Gammaproteobacteria; order Steroidobacterales; family Steroidobacteraceae; genus ZC4RG30. The sequence continues at coordinate 8,782 of CAYNEX010000068.1, forward strand.
GGCAAAACCGCGCTTGCCCTGGCCGCTCAGCACCGGGTCCTCCCGCCGCAGCGTCAGCAGGTCGCAATGCAGCTGCAGCGACGGGTTGTCCGGCGTGCATTCATCCCAGTCGAGCCGGCAGCGCAGGAAGGTGGCTTCATCACCGGGATCGGGAATGTGCCCGCGGCCATCCGCGGATTTCGCACCCGGGAACTGCGACAGGAACTCGCGTCGCCCTTCGCGTACCAGGCCACGCAGTTCGCCCTGGTGGTCGGCGAAGAACAGGAACGGCGCCGAGGCCGAGAACTCCTGGCCCATGAACAGCAACGGCGTCTGCGGCCCCAGCAGCAGTGTGGCCGTCAGCGCCCGGTGCACTCCCGGGCTGCTGCGCGCATGCAGCCGCTCGCCGGTGACGCTGTTGGCGACCTGGTCATGGTTCTCGAGGAAGGTCACGCACTGGCTCGCCGGTCCGCGCAGCGGCTCGCCGCGCGTCTTTTCCTGCCAGGGATAGTACTGGCCCTGGTAGAGGAAGCCCCGCGTGCAGGCGGACACGAACTCCTGCGCGGTCCCGAGGTAGTCGTGGTAATAGGCCTCGCGCCGGCCGGTGGCCGCCACCACCGCGCTGTGGTGGAAGTCATCGTTCCACATGGCATCAAGGCCCAGCCCGCCCTGCTCGACCGGCAGCAATTGCGTGGCGTGTTCGGGCTCGTTCTCGGCGATCACCACCACACGCCGGCCGTCCGCGGCAAGCCGCACCGCACTGGTCAGGTCGGCCACCAGGTGGCGGTCGCTCTCATCGAAGATGGCCTGCGTGGCATCCAGCCGCAGTCCGTCCAGGTGGAACTCGCGCACCCATTCACAGGCATTGGCGATCACCAGCTCGCGCACCGCCTCGCTGTGCTCGCCATCGTAGTTGATGGCATCCCCCCACCCGGTGGCCTGCTCGCTGAAGTAATGCGGACTGAAGCCGCGCAGGTAGTTGCCATCGGGCCCGAAGTGGTTGTAGACCACATCGAGGATCACCCCCAGCCCCTCGGCGTGCGCGGCATCGACAAAGGCCTTGAAGGCATCGTAGGGGCCATAGTTGTGCGAGGGCGCGAACCAGTCGACCCCGTCATAACCCCAGTTGAAGCGACCCGGGCACTCCGACAAGGGCATGACCTCGATGCAGTTGATGCCGGTTTCGCGCAGGTGGCGCAGCCTGCGGATCGCGCCTTCGAAGTTGCCTTCCGGCGTGAAGGTGCCGATGTGCAGCTCATACAGCACCAGCCCGGCCAGCTCGATGCCGCTCCAGCCTCCGTCATGCCAGCGATAGGCATGGCGATCGACGATCATCGACGGGCCATGCGGCCCCTCGGGCTGGTAGCGGCTGCAGGGATCGGGCAGCTTCCGGCCATCGACCAGGTAGTGGTACAGCTGCCCGGCCTGCAGCCCGTCGAATTCACCGGTGAAATAGCCGCCGTCGCCCGGGACCAGCGGCAGCTTGTCGCGCCGGCCCTGCAGTTCGACCAGCACCTCGCGCGCAGCCGGCGCCCAGACCCTGAACTGGCAGCGGCTTCCCTGCAATGTGGCACCCAGCATCAACCCTCCTCCATCCGCGCCAGTACACAGCATGGCAAGGCGGCGAACAGTGCCGCCGCATCGAGCTGCGCGCCGTCAGAATCTGTCCCGACCTCATGTACGCGGCCGGTGAGCACATCGACATACCGGCCGGACGGCACTCGCGGTGGCAGCAGCACGGCGGTGTCCTGCCAGCTTTCCGCCAGCGGTGCCTGCAAGGACCCGCCGGCCACCATCGCCAGCCAGCGTGTCGCCACCGTGATCACAGCGGTGTCCCCGGCCAGGCGGCCATAGGCACACAGGTGCTCGGCGAAGGCGCCCTGTGTGCCCAGCGGCAGGTAGTCCCCCTGGAAGGCCGCGGCATGCGACTTGCGAAGCTGCAGCAGGCGGCTGGTGACCAGCAGCTTCAGCCGTCCGTCCTGCCATCCCTGCAGCGACCGCTGTGCCACCGCCTGCAGTGAATCCCGCGCGATCTCATCCTCGAGCGCCGCCAGCATCGCGGCATGACCATCAAGATCCACCGGCCGGCGGTTGTCCGGATCCACCAGCGACAGCGCCGGCAGTTCCGCGCCCTGGTACACATCGGGGATGCCGGGCGCGGTGAACTTCAGCAGCAGGCCATTCAAGGCGTTCAGCGTCCCGAAGAACAGCACCGGGTCGATCACCGCGCGGAAATAGCGTTCGAAGCCGGCAGCGCCCTGCTCGGGCAGCATCTGCATCACCAGGTCGCGCTGGCGCGCCTCCGCCTCTTCGTCCGGATCGAGCCACGACGTCTCCTGCTTGGCCTCACGTGCCGCCTTGACGGCGTATTCGCACAGCCGCGTGCGCAGCGATTCGAAATCGGCCGAGGCCGCATCCGCCGGCCAGATGCCCAGCAGGGATTGCAGCAGGATGTACTCCTGCACATTGGCGCCGGCGCCCAACGCGCGCCGGTGCCGCTTCAGCCGCCGCCAGCGCCCCAGGCACAGCGACCATTCATGTGCCAGCTCGCTGAGCACGCACAGGCGCCAGCGCACATCCTCGCCGCGCTTGCTGTCATGGGTCGAGGTGGAAAGCATCGCCCGCGGCCATTCCCGCGCGCGCTCCTCATTGGCGCGATGGAAGAGATCCGTCGAGACCCCGCGCGCATCCGGGTCGGCGCCCACCTCGTTCATCGGCAGGTAACGCGCGAAACGGTAGAAGGCGGTGTCCTCCACGCCCTTGGCCATCACCGGCGAAGTCACCTGCTGGAACTTCTGCGTGAACTCCAGCGCCGCGGCAACCCGCTGCGCATCGCCTTCCAGTTCGCCCAGCAGCACCCGCTCGAGGAATTCCAGCGCCCGGTGCGCGCTGTACTTGCGGCTGAAGGCGGCGCCGACCGCGCGGCGCACGTTCTGCACATCCTCGGCACTCATGTGCCCCGGCGCGATATAGGTGCGGTACACCGGGAAGCAGGCGATCACCTCGACGATCGCGGCGCGCAGGTCGAACAGCGTGAAATCACTGGTATTGCGATGCATCTGCGCCAGCCGGTCGAGCCGCGCCGCAAGACCGCTGATCTCCGCGGCCAGCGAGGTGTGCATCACCTGCTTCTTGCTCTGGTAGACGATCTCGTCATAGGGGGTGTTGCCGCCCACATGGCGACGCCAGGTGCGATCCAGCTCCATCACCCCGGCCGGATTCGACAGCCAGCCCGTGACCAGTGCACCGAATTCGTAGCCGGTGGTGCCATCCACGCACCAGTCGGAGCGCAGTTTCTCGCCGACACCCAGGATTTTCTCCACCAGCATCCATGGCCGCTGCTGGCCGGAATCGGGCGTCAGCACGTCCCGCAGACGGCGGAAGTATTCGGCCGGGTCATAGAGGCCGTCGGCGTGGTCGACGCGCACACCTTCGATCAGTTGCGCCCGCCACAGTTCGCGCAGCAGGTCATGCGAGGCACGGAAGACCTCCGCGTCCTCCATGCGCACCGCCGCCAGTTCGTTCACGTCGAAGAAACGCCGGTAGTTGATCTCCTCGCCGGAGACCCGCCAGAACGCCAGCCGGTACGGCTGGGCCTGCATCAGCTGCGCCAGCAGCTCCGGGTCCGGCGCGGGCGCATTGATGCGCACCAGCGCCGCCTCGATCAACCGCAGTACCTGAGGCTCGCGTGCGCACAGCCTTGCCAGGCGCCGCTGGTTCACCTGCCGGTCGCGGTCGCGCACCTGCAGCACCTCCGGCGGCGCGGCCACCGGCGGCGGCAACGCGGCGAAGGCATCCATCAGGCTGGAGACTTCCAGCGCCGCGTCCTCACCCACCATCGATGCCAGTCCCGAGGCAGGCTCTCCCGCCCGCAGGATCATCGGATAGCTGCGCGGCTCCACCGGCAGGCGGTGGTCGAAATAGTTCACATGGAAGGCGCCACATGCCGCATCGAACGAGATGCGCACCTCGCCGCGCTCCACCACCTCGCCCAGCGGCGCGCCCAGGATGGGCACCAGCAGACGATTGCGCATGGTCTGGCGCACCGGCGACCAGTCGATATCGAAATAGCGCGCGCATTGCGAGGCCGGACCGTTCTCCAGCACGTCGTTCCACAGCGCGTTCTGCACCCCCAGCACCGCCATGTGGTTGGGCACGATGTCGAGCACCACACCGAGGCCGAGTTCGCGGCAGGCCGCCACCAGCGCCTCGAACCCCTCCCGGCCGCCCAGGTCCGGATCGATGCGGCCATGGTCGATGACGTCATAGCCATGCAGGCTGCCCGGCCGGCTGTGGAAGATCGGCGAGAGATAGAGGTGCGTGATGCCGAGGCGTGCCAGGTAGGGCAGCGCCTTCTGCAGGTCCGGGAACCCGAAACGGGAATGAAGCTGGACGCGGTACGTTGCGCTCAGCACGCCTCAGACCACCGCCGCGTTCCCGGCGACCTGCGCCGGCTCCAGCTCCAGCAGCGCCAGCGAGCGGGCCCGCAACGGATACGGTGCGCCGGCGGCATGTTCGACCTCGCTGCCATCCGGGTCGCTGGTGTCGATCAGCCTGCGCCAGGCACCCGCCTGGTCCGGAAGCACGAACTCCAGGTCCCCGTCGTGGGCATTGAGCAGCAGCATCAGCGTGTGCGCGGCCGGCGCCCAGGGCGTCGCGCGCGAATCCAGCAGCACTCCCAGGCAGCGATGCCCGGCATCCTCCCACTGGTCCGTCGTCAGCTCGCTGCCGTCGGCGTTGAACCAGGTGACATCGCGGATGCCCAGCTCGTCATTGCGCACCGACCCCAGGAACCGTGACTGTGCCAGCGGCGCATACCGCTGCCGGAGCGCAATCAACCGCCGGGTGAACTCGCGCAGCTTCCCGCCCTCGGGGCCGATGCGCGACCACTTGATCCAGCTGATCTCGTTGTCCTGCGCATAGGCATTGTTGTTGCCCCGCTGCGAGTGGCCGATCTCATCGCCCGCCAGCAGCATCGGCGTGCCCTGGGCAAGCAGCAGCGTCGCCAGCAGGTTGCGCTTCTGCTGCTCGCGCAGCGCATTGATGCCTTCGTCGTCGGTGGGGCCTTCGGCGCCATGGTTCCAGGAATGGTTCTCGTCGGTGCCGTCGCGGTTGTCCTCGCCGTTCTCATCGTTGTGCTTGCCGTTGCAGGAAACCAGGTCGTGAAGCGTGAAGCCGTCATGCGCACAGACGAAATTGACACAGGCCCAGGGGCGCCGGCTGCGACGGTTGAACAGCTCCGGCGTCGCGCACAGGCGCGAAGCCAGTTCGCCGCGCTTGCCGAAGTCTCCCTTCCAGAATGAACGCACCGTGTCACGGAACTTGTCGTTCCACTCGGCCCATCCCGGAGGAAAATTACCCACCTGGTAACCTCCGGGGCCGACATCCCAGGGTTCGGCGATCAGCTTCACCCGCGACAGCACCGGGTCCTGCCGGCACACGTCGAGGAAGCCGGAGCGCTCGGTGAATCCATCCGGCCGCCGCGCCAGGATGGTGGCCAGGTCGAAGCGGAACCCATCCACCCCCATTTCAGTCACCCAGTAGCGGAGGCTGTCGGCGATCAGCTGCACCACGCGGGGATTGGCGGCATCCAGCACATTGCCGGTGCCGGTGTCGTTGATGTAGTAGCGCGGATTCTTCTGCAGGCGGTAATAGGAGGGATTGTCGATGCCCTTGAACGACAGCGTCGGCCCCATCTCGTTGCCTTCCGCCGTGTGGTTGTAGACCACATCGAGGATCACTTCGATGCCGGCCTCGTGGTACTTGCGCACCA
>CAYNEX010000069.1:0-14513 GCA_964396335.1 uncultured Steroidobacteraceae bacterium
GGCCTGGCCGACGAGGCCGACGGCGTGCAGATGATGAAGCCGATGCCGGGCCTGGACGCGCTGCTGCAGAAGGCGAAGTCGAAGGGCATCTTCGGCACCAAGGAGCGCTCGGTCATCAAGCAGGCCAATGCCGAGGGCATCAAGGCCGTGGTGGCGCAGCAGTTCGAGGTGGCCCGGCAGGTGCTCTCGCACGGCCTGGTGCCGATCGTCGAGCCGGAAGTGGACATCAAGTGCCCGGACAAGGCCGCCGCCGAGACGCTGCTGAAGGCCGAGATCATCAAGCACCTGGACCAGCTGCCGGCCGACCAGCAGGTGATGCTGAAGCTGACGCTGCCCGAGGTGGACAACTTCTTCAAGGAACTGGTGGACCACCCGCGCGTGCTGAAGGTGGTGGCGCTGTCCGGCGGTTACAGCCGCGAGGAAGCCAACCGTCGCCTGGCGAAGCAGAACGGCATGATCGCCAGCTTCTCGCGCGCGCTGACCGAGGGCCTCACCGCCCAGCAGTCGGACGAGGAGTTCAACAAGGCCCTCGACCAGTCGATCGAGAGCATCTTCCAGGCGTCGAAGACCTGATCCGCGCGTGAGCGACGCGTCACCGACCCCGCATGTGGTGGAGGTCCGCGGGGTCCGCTACAGCGCGGGCCCGCGGCGGATCTTCGATGGGCTCGACCTGACCGTCCGCCAGGGCAGCATCACCGCGGTGATGGGCCCCAGCGGCACCGGCAAGACCACGCTGCTGCGCCTGCTCACCGGGCAGGCGCAGGCCGATGCCGGCCAGGTGCGGGTGCTGGGACAGGAGGTCTCGAGCCTCGGCCGCAAGGAACTCTTCGGCCTGCGCCGCCGCCTGGGCGTGCTGTTCCAGAACGGCGCGCTGCTCACCGACATGGACGTGTTCGAGAACGTCGCCTTCCCGGTGCGCGAGCATGCGCGGCTGCCCGAGCCGGTGCTGCGCCGGCTGGTGATGATGAAGCTCGAGGCCGTCGGCCTGCGCGGCGCGGCACACCTGATGCCGCAGGAACTCTCCGGCGGCATGGCCCGCCGCGTGGCACTGGCGCGCGCCATCGTGCTCGACCCGGAAGTGCTGATCTATGACGAGCCCTTCGTCGGCCTCGACCCGGTGTCGATGGGCGTGGTGGTGCGGCTGATCAAGCACCTGAACGATGCGCTGGGCATCACCAGCATCGTGGTGTCGCATGACGTGGCCGAGGTGGGCAGCATCGCCGATTACAGCTACCTGCTGGACGGCGGACGGGCGATTGCCGAGGGCACCACTGCCGAGCTGAATGCCAGTTCCGACCCGGCCGTGCGGCAATTCATGCTGGGCGCCAGCGACGGCCCGGTGTCCTTCCATTATCCGGCCGGTGATTACCTGGGTTCGCTGCTGGATGGCGCGGACCTCAAGGCGCCGAAGCCTGCCAGCCGACCGGCGGGGGAGGCACGATGAACGCTCTGCGCAACATCGGTGCGGTAGCGATCTTCTTCCTGCGACTGCTGGCGGCGTGCATCCCGGCGCTGCGCCGGCCGTCGCTGATCATCCGCCAGGTCTACAACAGCGGCGCGCGCTCGCTGATCATCATCATGCTGTCGGGCCTGGTGGTCGGCATGATCATGGGCCTGGCCTTCTCCGACATGCTGGCGCGCTTCGGCAGCGAATCGGCGCTGGGCGTGGCCGCCGGCCTGGCGCTGCTGAAGGAGCTGGGACCGGTGCTGACGGCGCTGCTGTTCGCCGGCCGCGCCGGCACCTCGCTGGCCTCCGAGATCGGCCTGATGCGCGCCACCGACCAGCTCACCGCGATGCAGGTGATGGCGGTGGATCCGATGCGCTACGTGGCCGCGCCGCGTTTCCTCGGCGGCCTGATCGCGATGCCGCTGCTGGTGTGCATCTTCAACATCCTCGGCCTGTTCGGCACGCAACTGATCGGCGTGCAGGTGATGGGTGTGGATTCCGGCACCTTCTGGTCGCAGCTGCAGAACAGCGTCGACCTGGCGGACGTGAACGAGGGCCTGGTGAAGGCCCTGGTGTTCGGCGCCACCTGCACCCTGATGGCCGTCTACAACGGCTACCACGCGCAGCCCACCGCCGAGGGCGTGGGCCTGGCCACCACCCGCACGGTGATTTCCTCGTCCGTGCTGGTGCTGCTGTTTGACTATATGCTGACGGCTGCCTTCCTGTGATGCCCTGGTGCAACGCATTAAGCAGCGGTTCAGCGCTACACCGGAGAATGCAAGCATGAAGAACGAACGCAGCCTCGAGATCGGCACCGGCCTGTTCGTGCTGCTGGGCTTCGCGGCCCTGGCCTTCCTCACCACGCAGCTGCCGGGCAGCAAGCTGGGCGTGCTGTCGCAGGCCTCCGGTTACCAGGTGACCGCGCGTTTTGAGAACGTCGCCGACCTGCAGCCGGGCGCCCCGGTGAGCATGGCCGGCGTCACCGTCGGCCGCGTCACCGCGGTGGGCTTTGATTCCACCGACTACAAGGCGGTGGTGCAGATGAGCATCGACAAGCGTTTCGACCGCATCCCGGATGACAGCTGGGCGAATATCGAAACCGCGGGCCTGCTGGGCGCGAAATATGTCGCGCTGGATGCCGGTGGTTCCGAAACCTACCTGGGGCCGGGCGGTCAGATCGAGAATACGCAGTCGGCCATGGTGCTCGAGAAGCTCATCAACCGCCTGTTCACGGCCTTTGCCGGCCGCGGCAGCAACGAGGAGGACTGAGATGAAGACCACCTTCCTGACCCGCCGCGCCGGCCTGCTGGCCGCGATGGTGCTGGCCGTGGTGCCGCTGGGCGCTGCCGCCCAGGCCCGGCAGATCGACAACAGCGCACCGCAGAAGCTGGTGGAATCGGCCGCGCAGGTGCTGCTGGCCGACCTCGATGCCAACCGCGCCGCCTACAAGCGCGACATCAAGCAGCTGTACAAGGTCATCGACACCAAGTTCCTGCCGCATGTGGACGTGCAGTACGCCGCGCAGCAGGTGCTGGGCAAACACTGGCGCACGGCCACGCCCGAGCAGCGCAAGCGTTTCATCGACGCCTTCTACCAGTCGATGCTGACAACCTATGGTGACGCGCTGATCGAGTTCACCGCCGACAACCTGCGCATCAAGCCGTTCCGCGGCGATGCCAATGCCGAGCGCGCCACGGTCGATACCGAGATCCGCCGTTCCAATGGCGCCGCGGTGGCCGTGTCCTATGGCGTGCGCAAGACGCCGCAGGGCTGGAAGGTGTGGGACGTGGTGATCGAGGGCATCAGCTACGTGCGCAGCTTCCGCGAGGACTTCGGCCTGGAGATCGACCAGAAGGGCCTGGATGCGCTGCTGAAGCGGCTGGAATCCGGCCAGGTGAAGGTGCCCGCTCCGTGAGCGCAGCCGTGACTTCCCAGCTGGCCGATCGCGGGCAGGGGCGCTGCGTGCTCTCCGGCGCGCTGACGCTGCCGAACCTGCCATGGCTGTGGAAGGAACTGGAAACCAGCGGCCTGCTGGCCGGTGCGCGCGAGGTGGATCTGTCCAGCGTGCAGGAGGCCGACAGTGCCGGCCTTGCGCTGCTGATGGCCTGGAAGGCGTACTGCCTGAAACAGGGCGGCGACCTGGCCTTCCACGCCGTGCCGCAGAAGCTGCTGGCGCTGGCGAAGCTGACCGGCGCCGAGACGGCGCTGGCCGCAGCGGGCTGAACCCCGCCGCGCTATTGCGCGGCGTCCGGCTCCGCCGCTGCATCCTCCGCAGCGGCGTCTTCATCGGGGAATTCTTCCTCGTCGTCGAACTCGAAGATCTCGAACTCGTCTGCCTCGCTGGCGCCGACGCCGTCGCGCACCTGGAACTCGCGCCGCTGCAGGTATGCGTTGCGCATGAACACATAGGGATCGAACGAGCGCGCCAGCACCTCATCGGTGCCCAGCAGGCCGGCGCGCGTGTCGATCAGGCTGGCCACCGTCAGGCCGGCCTTCACCCAGAAATCCTTCACCAGGTAGTACTTCGGATCGGTGAACTGGTCACCGACCAGGCCGACGGTGTCGCGCACCGTCGAGGGGCCCAGGAAGGGCAGCATCACATAGGGACCGGCCTTCACGCCCCAGCGTCCCAGCGTCTGGCCGAAGTCCTCATCGCCGGCCGGGATGCCCATCTGCGAGGCCGGGTCGAACAGGCCGCCGATGCCGATGGTGGTGTTGACCACCAGGCGCAGGGTCTCGGTGGCAAAGGCCTTCGGTTTCGCCTGCAGCAGGTTGTTGGCGATCACCGTGACCGAGTTGATGTTGCGGAAGAAGTTGCTGACGCCACTGCGCACCGGCGCCGGCGTGACCTTCACGTAGCCTTTGGCGACGGGGCGGGCAACGCCCCGGTCCAGCGCATCGTTGAAGCGATACACCGAGCGGTTGACGCGCTCGAAGGGGTCACGGGGATCGCGCTCGCCGGAGGGAAGCGTGGCGCACGCAGGCAGCATGCCGGCACACAGCAGGGCCAGCAGGATCGGGCGGACTCGCATCGGACGATTCTAGCAGGCGGCGCTGCGGCGCCGCGCAGCTGTCAGTGGCGGTGGAGCTGCCAGGACGGCATGGCCGGTGCGCCGCCGCCGCCATCGCGCGAGGGCTCCTCGGAGGTGGTGTCGCGGCGGCGGTTCCGGTTCTGCTCGCGCAGCCACTCGCTGACCTCGTCGCGGCGGGCGCGGAAGCGCTTGCGCTGCACCTCGGTGATGCCGGGCGTGGCCAGTGCCAGGTCCAGCTGCATCTGCGCCAGCGGCAGGTCGCCATTGGCCAGGTGCAGTTCGGCCAGGTAGGAGTAGGCGTCGGCGGTGTCGCCGGCGGCACTGGCGGCCATCGCGATCAGCCGGATCTGTTCGGGCGTGGGCGCGACGTTGTTGAACAGGTCGAGCAGCACGGTGTGCGCCTTCTTCGGCTGTTCCAGCTGCAGCAGGGATTCGCCGTACCGCACCGTCAGCGGCACGTTGCGCGGCGAGAGCAGCAGGCCCCGTTCGAAGGTGGCCAGCGCCTCCACATGCTGGCCGGCGGCCGTCTGCGCCTTGCCCAGCGCGGCGTACAGCAGCGGCAGGTGCGGCTTCTGCGCCACAAGCGGCTCGAGCAGTTCGACGGCCTTCTGCGGATTGTTGGCCTGCAGCTCGACCAGCGCCGCGGCGTATTTCATCGCGCCGTTGTCCGGGTCGCGCTCCAGTTCGCGCGCGTAGTAGCGGCGCAGGTCGTTGCCGGTGGTGGCGGTGAGCACCCGCACGCGCTCGCGGATGTAGGCATAGCTTTCGGATTCGGGCCGGCGCGGCATCTCGGGCATGGCGCCGATGCGCGCGCGCGCCTCGGCCAGTCGCACCGTGTCGACCGGATGGGTCAGCAGCATCGGCGGGATCTCGGCGCCGCCCAGGCCGCGCTCGCGCATCATCTTGGTGAAGAAGCCGGCCATGCCGTTGGGATCGAAACCGGCCGCGGCCAGGTAACCGATGCCGACGCGGTCGGCCTCGTGTTCTTCCATGCGCGTGAAGTTGATCTGCTGCTGCATGGCCGTGCCCTGGCCGATGGCGATGATGCCGGGCACGGCATCGGCGTTGCCGGTGACCGCGCCGACCAGGATGGCGCCCAGGAGGCCCGCGATGTTGGCGATGCTGCTGCGGGCCGAGGCCTGCACGGCGCGCGCGATGTGCCGCTGCACCACGTGGCCGATTTCGTGCGCCAGCACGCCGGCCAGTTCGGACTCGTTCTCGCTGAGCAGCATCAGCCCGGTGTGCACGCCGATGAAACCGCCGGGCAGGGCGAAGGCGTTGATGGAGCGTTCGCGCACCGCGAAGAAGGTCAGCTTCTGCTCGCCCTGCTGCGCCTCGACACCGATGCGGTTGCCGAGGCTCTGCAGGTAGTCGGCGGTTTCGGCATCGTCGAGCAGCGCGTTCTGCGAGCGCAGGTCGCGCATGATCAGCCGGCCGATCTGGTATTCCTCGTTGCGGCTCAGGATGGCATTGGCGCTGCTGCCGAGGTTCGGCAGCGTGCTGTGCACCGGTCGCGGCGCCGGGTTGCCGGCGTCGATGGACTCCTGCGCCAGCGCACCGGCCGGCAGCGCCAGTGCGGCGCCGAGCAGCAGGGCCAGCCGGAGGGAGGAACGGCTCATGCCCCCGATCTCACCACAGTCCCGCCCCCCCGGCGCCATTAATTTTTCGAGTGCCGGATCAGAGGATCTCGGAGGCCTGGTCGGCCAGCCGGGAACGCTCGCCGCGCCGCAGGGTGATGTGGCCGGCATGCGGCCAGCCGCGGAAACGGTTGACCACGTAGGTGAGGCCGGAGGTGGTCTCGGTCAGGTAGGGCGTGTCGATCTGGGCGATGTTGCCCAGGCAGACCATCTTGGTGCCCGGGCCGGCGCGGGTCAGCAGCGCCTTCATCTGCTTGGGAGTGAGGTTCTGTGCCTCGTCGATGATCACGAAGCGGTTCATGAAGGTGCGGCCGCGCATGAAGTTCAGCGAGCGGATCTTGATGCGGTTGCGCAGCAGGTCCTTGGTGGCGGCGCGACCCCAGTTGCCGCCCTCGGCGCTCTGCGTGAGCACCTCGAGGTTGTCCATCAGCGCGCCCATCCAGGGCTCCATCTTCTCCTCTTCGGTGCCGGGCAGGAAACCGATGTCCTCGCCCAGCGGGATGGTGACGCGGGTCATGATGATCTCGGCGAAGCTGCTGCTGTCGAGCGTCTGCGTCAGGCCCGCGGCCAGCGTCAGCAGGGTCTTGCCGGTGCCGGCGGGACCCAGGATGGTCACCAGGTCGATGTCCGGGTCCATCAGCAGGTTCAGCGCGAAGTTCTGCTCGCGGTTGCGCGCGGTGATGCCCCACACGGCATGGCGCGCATTGCGATGGTCCTGCAGCAGCTCCAGGCGCGCGGTGTCGCCGTCGATGCCACGCACGATGGCCTCGATGCCGGACTCGCTTTCCTCGTGGACGAACTGGTTGGTGCGCCAGTCGGCCACCGCCGGCCCCGTGATCTCGTACAGCGTGCGGCCGCCTTCCTTCCAGGAGCGCATGTCCTTGCCATGGCGGGTCCAGAAGTCCCCGGCCAGCGCACGCGCGCCCGAGTCGAGCAGGTCGGCATCGTCGATGGTGCGGTCGCTGTAGTAGTCCTCGGCATGGATGCCGAGGATGGCCGCCTTGATGCGCAGGTTGATGTCCTTGGACACCAGCGTGACGCGCGCCCGCGGCAGCTCCACCTGCAGCGCCAGCGTCTGCGCCAGGATGGCATTGTCGGCGGCGGTGCCGGGCAGCTCGGCCGGCAGCGTGCTCTTCAGGGCGCGGGTCTGGAAGAAGATGCGCCCCGTCGGCCGGGCGCGGGAGTCGGCCTCGTTGACCAGCGCCGAGGGGATGGGCAGGCCGGCGTCGATGTCGGCCTTGCCGGCGCCGTGCATGATCTCGTCGAGGAAGCGCGAGACCTGGCGCACGTTGCGCGACTGCTCGGACAGGCCCTTCTTGTGGTGGTCGAGCTCCTCGAGCACGACCATGGGCAGGAAGATGTCGTGTTCCTCGAAGCGGAAGATGGCCGCCGGGTCGTGCATCAGCACGTTGGTGTCGAGCACGTAGACGCGCCGCCCGGCGGCGGCGGGCTCAGTCGAGTTCGCGGAGGGCGTCGAGGACTTCCTGGGCATGGCCGGCCACCTTCACCTTGCGCCACTCGGCGCGCAGTACACCTTGGGCGTCGATCAGGAACGTGCTGCGGTCGATGCCCATGTACTTGCGGCCGTACAGGGATTTCTCGCGGATCACGTCGAACTGGTTGCAGAGCTTCTCTTCAGGGTCGCTGAGCAGGTGGAAGGGAAGGCCTTCCTTCTCGCGGAACTTCTCGTGCGACTTCAGGCTGTCGCGCGACACGCCCAGCACGATCGCGCCGGCGCGCACGAAGCGCGCATGCAGGTCGCGGAAGTCGCGCGATTCGGTGGTGCAGCCGGAGGTCATGTCCTTCGGGTAGAAGTACAGCACCACGACCTTGCCGGCGGCATCGCCGAGGCGGAATTCGCCGCCATCGGTGCTGGCGGCGGTGAAGTCCTTCACCTTCGCGCCGATCTTCGGGGCGGCCATCAGTTCTTCACCGGTTCGAGGATGGCGTCGAGGTTCTGCGAATCGCAGTACTCCATGAAGTCCTCCCGCAGGTGGGCGATCGGCACCTTGGCCGGCACGTTGATCATCATCTGCACCGCGAACATGGCCGCGCCGGTCTGCGCGGCGGCATAGGAGCGGGTCAGCACCTCGGCGATCTCGATGCTGCGCGCGGTCAGGAAGCCGGTGAGGCCCGAGACGATGCCGGCATGGTCCGGTCCGATCACGTCGATGGAATAGGGGATGTGGTCCTCGCGCAGCGGCCGCGGCTCGGTGCGCCGCATGTGCAGCGACAGCCCGGCGGCCTCGGCGAGGCGGGCCAGTTCCGATTCGACGCGGGCGATGCCATGCCAGTTGCCTGACACCAGCAGCTGCATGGCGAATTCGCCGCCCAGCGGCAGCATGCGGCTGTCGTTGATGCTGGCGCCACAGTCGGAAATGGTGCGGACCAGGTCGTGGGCGAGTCCGGGGCGGTCTTTGCCGATGGCCGAGACGGCCAGGAACTGCTTCATGCTGCGCGGGATCGGAATGGGGCGGACCCAAGTGTAGCCATGCTTGCCCGGGATAGCACGCCACCCGTAACATCGCGCGCCCAACAGCCTTGATTTTTCGGTCCAGGACCACCTCATGCCGTCCCCAGCCCTTGCCGGAACGCACGTAGCCATCATCACGCCGATGCGTGACGACGGCGCCATCGACTGGGCGGCCTGGTCGCGGCTGCTCGACTGGCACGCCGCCAGTGGCACCCAGGGTGTGATCGTGGGCGGCACCACCGGTGAGTCCCCGACCGTGACGGCCGAGGAACTGCTGGAGCTGACGCGCCGCGCGCGCGTGCAGATCGGCGGCCGCATGCAGCTGATCGTCGGCTGCGGCAGCAACGACACCGCCACCACGGTGGCGCGCGTGCGCGCGTTCTCGAATGAAGGCGTCGATGGCCTGCTGCTGGCCACGCCGGCCTACAACAAGCCGATGCAGCAGGGCCTGTACCTGCATTTCGAAGCGGCCGCCGCCGCATCCGGCGTGCCGATCATCCTCTACAACGTGCCGTCGCGCACGGCAGTGGACATGCTGCCTGAGACCGTGGCGCGCCTGGCGCAGCTGCCGAACATCACCGCGATCAAGGAAGCGGTGGCCGACATGAAGCGCGTGCGCGCGCTGGTCGAGCAGTGCCCGAAGGGTTTCTGCGTACTGTCCGGTGATGACCTCACCGCGCGCGAGGCCATCGCCAACGGCGCGCATGGCGTGATTTCCGTGACCGCCAACGTGGCGCCGGCGACGATGAGCCAGATGATCGCCGCGGCGCTGGCCGGCGACATGTCGCGGGCGCGCGAGCTCGATGCGAAGCTCACCGGACTGCACGAGAAGCTGTTCATCGAGACCAACCCGATCCCGGTCAAGTGGGCCCTGGAACGCATGGGCATGATCGAGGGTCACCTGCGCCTGCCGCTCACGCCGCTGTCGGAGCGGCATTACGCCGTGGTGGAATCGGCGCTGGCCCAGGCCGGCGTGCCGCTTGCCGTGGCCGCCTGAAGGACACCATGACACCACGCCCGCTGCTGCTGACGATCGCTACCGTTGCCCTGCTGGCTGCCGGCGGGTGCCGCACGCTGACCGGCAGCAACGCCAGCTGCCACAAGCAGCAGGAATACCAGGTGGCCGGCAACCTGCCGCCGCTGCGCATGCCGGCGGGCCTGGATGGCCCCGACACCGGCCGCGCGCTGGAGATCCCCGAGCTCAACACGCCCGAGCTGCCGCTGGACCCGGAGGGTCCCTGCCTGGATGCGCCGCCGGCGCTGACCGAACCGCCTCCGCCGCCCTCGGATGTGGTGCTGCCGGAGCGCCCGGGCCGTGGCGGCGATGCCAGCGCCGAGTCCGGCGAACAGGCTGCCCCGGAAGAGAATCGTCGCCAACGCCGCGGACGCCAGCCGCAACGGCGGCCGCGCTGAGGTAGAATCGCCGCCCCCGCGCATTCCGGCGGGGGGATCGACCTCGAAGACCGCCGAGGAAGATCTTGCAAGTCCTTGATCGGAGAGATGGCCGAGTGGTCGAAGGCGCTGGACTGGAATTCCAGTAATACCTTCACGGGTATTCGTGGGTTCGAATCCCACTCTCTCCGCCAGATCAGGCTTTGCGAAGGGGAGGCCGGCAATGCCGGCCTTGCCGTCAACCTTCGAATCCGGCGAACACCACCGACGCGATCAGCAGCGCCACCGCGAGGTTGAACACCGTCGCCGAGCCGAACACCACCACCGGCCGCCAGCCTTCCGCCATCAGCCGCGTGACGCGGAATTCGAGACCGATGCTGACGAAGGCGAGGATCAGGAAATACGCACGGATGGTGTTCACCGCCGAGATGGCCTGCGCGTCACCACCGGTGCCGAGGTACCACGAGGCGATGGCGGATGCGGCGATGAAACCCAGCACGAATTTCGGGAAACGCTGCCACAGTGCCTTGCCCGCGCCGCGCGCGGCCGAGGCTCCCTTCTTTTCCACGTGCAGCGCGAAATACAGCGTCAGCGCCACCGCCACCACGCCCATCAGCACGTTCTGCGCCGACTTGACGATGGCGGCGATCTGCAGCGCTTGCTCACCCACCAGCGCGCCGGCGGCGGCCACCGCGGCGGTGGTATCGATGTTGCCGCCGATCCAGGCGCCGGCCACCGCCGGTGTGAGGTGCAGCACCTCGGCCAGCCATGGCAGCAGGAAGATCGACGGCAGCGCGAACAGGATCACCAGCGTGGCGGTGTAGGCGATCTGCTCCTTGCTGGCGCGCACCGCGCCGGCGGCGGCGATGGCGGCGCTGACGCCGCAGATGGCCACCGATGAAGCCAGCAATGCGCGCAGCCGGTCACCGACCCGCAGCCTGCCGCCCAGCCACCAGGTGAAGAAGAACACCGCCGCGACCAGCAGCAGCGCCTGCACCACGCCGCGCGCGCCGGCGCGCATGATCACGTGCAGGTGCACCGAGGCGCCCAGCAGCACCAGGCCCGTCTTGATGAAGAATTCGGTGCGGAAGGCCGGCGCGATGCGTTCGCGGATGCCGAGCAGCCCGATCAGGCCGCTGCCCAGCAGTCCGAGCGCGATGGCGTAGACCGGATATTCCACGGACTGGATCCAGTCCCATTGGACCCAGCGCGGCACGTTCTTCTCGAGCAGGCGCGTGACCCAGCCCAGCGCCAGTACCAGCGCCAGTCCGACCATGACCCAGGCGGGCGAGCTGCGGGAACGCTCGGCCAGCGCGTCGGTATCACCGTGCGCGAATTTCCCGCCGGCCATTACCAGAGCCACTCCTTCGGGATCAGGCCGGCCAGCGCCAGCAGCAGGATGCCGATGCCGACCACGGTGGCCAGCCAGTCCTCGCTGAACAGGCCGCCGCCGGATTCTTCAGCCGGGTCGACGGGATCTTCTTCCTGCATGCTTCCTCCTTGTGCCAGGCCGTGTATAGCGCCAGGGGCGCGCGATTGTCGCCGAATATGCTGATGACTCAGCCGTTGCGCAGCGCGAAGAGCGCCGGCTGCGCGGACCCGGCCGCCCGTCCGCAGATGGTATAGTTCGCTTTACAGGCCCGGTGACGGGTCCGCCGACGGGAAGGAGCCTTCCGCGATTTCCCCGTCAGGTTTCAATGGTGGCCCGCATTGGCTCCTTCGCGACGAACTGCCGTGAATCCCGCCAGGCCCGGAAGGGAGCAACGGTAGCGGACAGGGCGTGCGCCGAATGTCCGGCTGGTGCGGGCCACCTCCATCCGAAAGCGATGACATGAGTTACACGGCACTGGCCCGCAAGTGGCGTCCCAGGAGCTTCGACGAGATGTCGGGGCAGGAGCACGTGCTCAAGGCCCTGACGAATGCGCTGGATGCCGGCCGGGTCCACCATGCCTTCCTGTTCACCGGCACGCGCGGCGTGGGCAAGACCACCGTGGCGCGCATCTTCGCCAAGTGCCTGAACTGCGAGCAGGGCGTGTCGGCGAAGCCCTGTGGCCAGTGCGCTGCCTGCACCGAGATCGATGCCGGCCGCTTCCCGGACCTGATCGAGATCGACGCCGCCTCGCGCACCAAGGTGGAGGACACGCGCGAGCTGCTGGACAACGTGCAGTACCTGCCGGCGCGCGGCCGCTACAAGATCTACCTGATCGACGAAGTGCACATGCTGTCGACGCATTCCTTCAATGCGCTGTTGAAGACGCTGGAGGAACCGCCGCCGCATGTGAAGTTCCTGCTTGCCACCACCGATCCGCAGCGACTGCCGGTCACCGTGCTGTCGCGCTGCCTGCAGTTCAACCTGAAGCGCCTGCCGGTGAGCCTGATCCAGTCGCGCCTGGCATGGATCCTCGAGCAGGAGGGCGTGGCCGCCGAAACGGCCGCGCTGCGCCTGATCGCCACCGCCGCCGATGGTTCGTTGCGCGATGCGCTGTCGCTGCTGGACCAGCAGCTGGCATTCGGCGGGTCGCGCGAAGTGCGCGAGACCGAGACGCGCGCGATGCTGGGCACGGTGGACCGCGCGCAGGTGGTGCAGCTGGCGCGGCTGATCGCCGCGCAGGAGATGGGTCCGCTGCTCGACTATGCGCGCGAGCTGGAACAGTTCTCGCCCGATTACGTGCAGCTGCTCGATGAGCTGGTCAGCCTGCTGGCGCGCGTGGCGCTGTACCAGGCGGCCGGCCGTCCCTATGACGAGGATGATGACGTGCCGCCGGAGACCCTGGCGGAACTGGCGCAGGCCATGGGGGCCGAGGAACTGCAGCTGTACTGGCAGGTGGGTGTGCTGGGTCGTCGCGACCTGCCGCTGGCCGGTGACCAGCGCAGCGGTTTTGCGCTGACGCTGGTGCGCATGCTGGCCTTCCGGCCGGGTGCGCCGGGCGCGGCCCCGTCCGAATCTTCTGCTTCCGCGCCGCGTGTCAGCGGTGCGGCGGCGGTGCGCGCCCGCCGGGCGCGCCGCCGCGCGGCGCCGGCCGTGAACGCGGCTCCGGCGCATGCGGCCCGCGAGGCTCCCGCTGCGGCCCCGAAGCCCGCGGCACCGGCCGCGCCGGCACTGCCGATGGAACCGGCCAACTGGCCGGCCATCGTCGAACAACTGGGACTGGCCGGCTCGGCCCGCCAGCTGGCCGCCAATTGCGCACTGGGTGGAAAGCAGGGCGCCGTGGTACGCCTGCTGCTGGATGCGCGGGCCACGCGCACGCCGGGCAACGAGGCGCGCCTGGCCGATGCGCTGTCGCGCTACCTGGGCGAGACCGTGCGCCTGCAGTTCGAGGTGCCGGCTGCCGGCGCGCCGGTGACGCCGGCGCGCGAACTGCAGCGGCAGGAAGAGGAGCGACTGGCGCAGGCGCACGCTGCGCTGGCCTCCGATCCCACCATCCAGGCCCTGCAGCAGCGCATGGGCGCGACCATCTTTCCCGACTCCGTGCGACCGAATTTCACCGAGGAGAATTGAATGCGCGGCAACATCGGCAACATCCTGAAACAGGCGCAGGCCATGCAGGAGAACCTGCAGAAGGCGCAGGCGCAGGTGGCGCAGCTCACCGCCACGGGCGAGTCCGGCGGCGGCATGGTCAAGGTCACCGTCAACGGCAAGCACGAGGCGGTGCGCGTGGAGATCGATCCGGCGCTGATGAGCGAAGACAAGGAAATGCTCGAGGACCTGATCGCCGCGGCCATCAACGACGCCACTCACAAGGTCGGCGTGGCCGTGCAGGAGAAGATGTCCGGCGCGATGGCGGGCCTGCAGCTGCCGCCGGGCATGAAACTGCCGTTCTGATCCGGCATCGATGAAACACCCCGAAGCGCTGGCACGCCTGATCGAGGCGCTGCATGCGCTGCCCGGTATCGGGCCGAAGAGCGCGCAGCGGCTGGCGTTCCGGCTGCTGCAGGACAAGCGCCCGGCGGCGCGCGAACTCTCGCAGGCGCTGGGCGTGGCGCTGGAGCGCATCGGGCGCTGCCGCCGCTGCCGCATGCTGGCCGAGGGCGAGCTGTGCCCGCTGTGCGCCTCGCCGTCGCGCGATGACGCCGTGCTGTGCGTGGTGGAATCTCCCGCCGACGTGATCGCGGTGGAGAACAGCGGTGCCTTCCGCGGGCGCTATTTCGTGCTGATGGGGCACCTGTCGCCGCTGGATGGCATCGGTCCGGCTGAACTGGGCCTGCATGAGCTCGACCTGCTGCTGGCGCAGGGAAGCATCCGCGAGGTGATCCTCGCCACCAATTCGACGGTGGAAGGTGAAGCCACCGCGCATTTCATTTCGGAGATGGCCCGCGCCCGCGGCCTGTCGGCCACGCGCATCGCGCAGGGCGTGCCCTTCGGCGGCGAGCTGGAATATGTGGATGGCGGCACGCTCGCCGCCGCGCTCGCCGGTCGGCAGAACGTCTGAAGCGGGCGCCACCAACGCGGTGGCGCCCGGTTCATCCATCAGAAGCGATACACCGCGGTCAGCGACACGGCCGAGTTCGACACCAGCTTCGTGCGCTGGTGC
>CAYNEX010000070.1:0-14507 GCA_964396335.1 uncultured Steroidobacteraceae bacterium
AGAACATCGACATCGGCGGACCGGCGATGCTGCGCGGCGCGGCCAAGAACCACGCCGATGTCACGGTGGTGGTCGATCCTGCCGACTATGCGGCGCTGCTCGAGGAACTCGAGGCCAACAATGGCGCCACCCGCCAGGCCTTCCGCTCGCGCCTCGCCGCCAAGGCCTTCGCGCACACCGCCTGCTACGACTCGCTGGTGTCCGAATGGCTGGGCCGCCGGAACGGCGTCGAGGAATTCCCGCAGGAACTGGGCGTGGGCCTGGCGCGCATCGCGCCGCTGCGCTACGGCGAGAACCCGCACCAGCGCGCCGCGTTCTACCGCAATGCGCAGCCCGCGCCCGACACCATCGCCGGCGCACGGATCGCGCAGGGCAAGGAACTCTCGTTCAACAACATCGCCGATGCCGACTGCGCGCTCGAATGCGTGCGCCAGTTCGAAGAGGCGGCCTGCGTGATCGTCAAGCACGCCAACCCGTGCGGCGTGGCGGTGTCCTCGAACGTGCGCGAGGCCTATGAACGCGCCTATCGCACCGATCCGACTTCCGCCTTCGGCGGCATCATCGCCTTCAACCGGCCGCTGGATGCCGCCACCGCGCAGCTGATCCTCGACCGCCAGTTCGTCGAGGTGATGGTGGTGCCGGCGCTGCTGCCCGGCGCGGCCGAGGCGCTGGCGTCCAAGCCCAATGTGCGCGTGCTGCTCACTGGCGAGCTGCGGCCCGCGCCGCTGGCCGAGCGCGAACTGCGCAGCGTCGGTGGCGGCGTGCTGGTGCAGGACCGCGATGCCGGCCGCATCGACGTTGCGCAACTGAAGTGCGTGACGCGCCGCGCGCCCACCGAACAGGAGCTGCGCGACCTCGCCTTCGCCTGGCGGGTGTGCAAGTTCGTGAAGTCCAATGCCATCGTGTTCGTGCGCGATGAAGCCACCGTGGGCGTGGGCGCCGGCCAGATGAGCCGCGTCTATTCCAGCCGCATCGGCGCCATCAAGGCCGAGGATGCGGGCCTGACGGTGCGCGGCGCGGTGATGGCGTCGGATGCCTTCTTCCCCTTCCGCGATGGCGTCGACGTGGCTGCCAGCCAGGGCGTCACCGCGGTGATCCAGCCCGGCGGTTCGATGCGTGATGCCGAAGTCATCGCCGCGGCCGACGAGGCCGGCCTGGCCATGCTGTTCACCGGCATGCGCCATTTCCGCCACTGACGGAACTCCATGGAAAAATCAATCAAGGTGCTGGTGGTCGGCGGCGGCGGGCGTGAGCATGCGCTCGCGTGGAAGTGCGCGCAGTCGCCGCGCGTGGCTGAAGTGCTGGTCGCCCCCGGCAATGCCGGCACCGCGCGCGAGAACAAGGTGCGCAACGTCGCGATCGACGCCACGCAGATCGATGCGCTGGCCGACCTCGCCGCACACGAGGGCGTGGCCTTCACCATCGTCGGACCGGAAGCGCCGCTGGTGGCCGGCATCGTCGATGTCTTTGCCGCGCGCGGACTGCCGTGCTTCGGCCCGCGCAAGGCGCCGGCCCAGCTGGAGGGTTCCAAGTCCTTCACCAAGGCCTTCCTCGCCCGCCACAACATCCCGACCGCCGGCTACCGCCGCTTCACGCGCGAGGACTTCGACCGCGACTGGCTGGCCGCGCAGCGCGCGCCCATCGTGGTGAAGGCCAGCGGCCTGGCCGCCGGCAAGGGCGTGGTGATCGCACAGACCGCCGCCGAAGCAGTGGAAGCGGCCGAATCGATGCTCAACGGCCGCTTCGGCGCCGCCGGCGAGGAGATCGTCATCGAGGAGTTCCTCGAGGGCGAGGAAGCCAGCTTCATCGTGATGTGCGATGGCACGCATGCGCTGCCGATGGCCTCCAGCCAGGACCACAAGCGCATCGGCGATGGCGATACCGGGCCGAACACCGGCGGCATGGGCGCCTACTCGCCCGCGCCGGTGGTCACGCCGTCGGTGCATGCCCGCATCATGAGCGAGATCATCGAGCCCACGCTGAAGGGCCTGGCCGCCGAGGGCATGCCGTTCACCGGCTTCCTGTATGCCGGCCTGATGATCGATGCCGCCGGCTCGCCGCGCGTGATCGAATACAACGTGCGTTTCGGCGACCCGGAGACCCAGCCGGTGATGGCACGCCTGCGCTCCGACCTCACCGTGCTGGTCGAGGCCGCGCTGGCCGGACAGCTGGACCAGGTGAAGGCCGAATGGGATCCGCGCGCCGCGCTGGGCGTGGTGATGGCGGCCCGGGGTTATCCGGACGAACCGCGCAAGGGCGATGTGGTCGAGGGCCTCGATCGCATCGGTGCGCTGCCCGGCAAGCTCTTCCATGCCGGCACCACCACGCGCGATGGCAAGGTGGTGACCGCCGGCGGACGCGTGTTCTGCGCCGTGGGACTCGGCGGCACCGTGCAGGCCGCGCAGCGCGAGGCCTATGCGCTGGTCGACGCGGTGCGCTTCGAGGGCGTGCAGGTGCGACGGGACATCGGCTATCGCGCCATCGCGCGCGAACAGGGCGGCTGACGCATGGCGGAGGCGCCCGCGCCGCCGCCCGCACCTGACGCGCCGCTGACGCGCGTTCCACACATCGCCCCGCAGCACCTGGCGAAGCTGCGGCGGCTGTTCGCCGTGCTGCAGGCCATCAGCCCTTCGCTGGCGGCACGCCTGGCCTTCCACATGTTCCTGCGCACCTTCCGCCGCCCTGTCACGCCGGAGGACCGCGCGGTGCTGGACCGCGCCCGCCGGCACCAGCTGATGGCCGGGCCCGATCCGATGACGGTGTACGAATGGGGCGACGGCCCGCGCACCGTGGTCATCCTGCATGGCTGGGGCTCGGGCGCGGCGCGTTTCACGCGGATGGCGCAGGCTCTGCAGCAGCGCGGCTGGCGCGTGCTGGTGCCGGATGCGCCGGGGCATGGCGCCTCACCGGGTCGCAGTTCCAGCCTGCCGCAGTTCATGCGGGGACTGGATGCCATCGTGGCGCGATTCGGGCCGCCGCAGGCGCTGGTGGGGCATTCGCTGGGCGCGCTGGGTATTGCCCTGCGCCACGCCGGCGGGCCACCGGACTGGGCGCAGCAACTGCAATCGGTGGCGTTGATCAGCATGCCTTCAGGAGCGGCCTTCCTGGTGGATGTCTTCGTGCATTCACTGGGCATCCACCAGGCGGCACGGGAGCGGATGATCCGGCTGTTCGAAAAACGCTTCTCGGCGCGGGTGGAGGATTTCAGCGCACTGCCGGGCGCGGCGAGGATCCGTGCGCGCCTGCTGGTCGTGCATGACCGCGGCGATGACATCATCCCCTGGTCGCACAGCGAGGCGGTGCTGCGGGCAGTTCCCCGCGCCACGCTGCTGACCACGCAGGAGCAGGGACACAGCCTGCTGACGCGCGATGCGACCACCATCCGCGCGGTGGTGGATTTCCTCGAGGCGAACGCCGCCGACTAGAAGCTGACGCGGAAGAAGGCCTCGGGCCCGTGGTTGTGGATCCACAGGTAGCCGGGAAAGAAATCCGGATCGGCGCTGTCCACTTCGTAATACGTGCCCGAATAACCGACGCCGATCGACAGGTTGCGCGCGGCGCGGAACTGCACGCCGGCGCGATAGGAACGGTATTCGGCCTCGATGTCGGAGACCTTGCCACGCAGCCACTGGCCCTGCGCGGTCAGCGAGAAGCGCCGCGTGAAACGCCAGGTGAAGTCCGCGGCCAGCGAGGCGGCGGGGCCTGCGGTATCCAGCGGCTCGGTGGTGAACTCGGCCGGCTCGGACAATGTGCCCTCGAACTGCAGCAGGTGGATGCCGAGGCCGAGCCCCACCTCCACGCGCTGCCGCCGCAGCACCGAATAGGTGTAGGTGACATCAAGCTTGCGCTGCTGCATCTGCGAGTGCACCACATCACCGTGGTCGAACTCGCTGCTGCCGAACAGCAGCGGCCCGGACAGCGACAGCGCCTTCACCGCGCTGCGGTCCTGCTGCGAATACTGCGCATGGATGCGATGCCGCTCGTTCATGCGGAACATCATGTCGATGGAACCCTGGAACAGCCGCGACTTCAGGCCCAGCGTGTCCTCGATGTAGAACGGCGTGCCGAAATCACTCGGATTGTCCGGATCGTCGTAGCGGAAGAAGGATTCCATCATCGGCGAGTGGAAACGTACCGTGGCGGCGAAACGATCCGTGATCGGACTCGGGATGGCCTGCGATGGCGGCTGCAGCAGCGTGCGACCGGAAGACATCGCCTCGCCGGCCGCGACCTGTCCCGCCGCGCCCATGGCCAGCGCGGCCAGCGCAAATCGATGGAATGCCCACATCGGGGCATGATGGGTCAGCCGCCCGGCGCCGGGCAAGCACCACCACCATCGAGTGTGATGGACTGGTCAGCGGGTGGCGTTGTTTGGCGACAGTTGCCGTTTCACCCGGGATGCAACAGCCGTCAAGGCGTGAGCTTCACCACCATCACGTCGTCGAAGCTGGCCGCATCGTTGTAGCTGCCGATGCCGATGGCGCCGACCCCGAAGGTGTCATCCATCACGGTCAGGTAGTCGCGCCCGTCGAAGCGGACGCGGATGCGTTCGCCGCGCCGGCTGATCTCCACCCGGTGGAATTCATTGTCGAGGAAGCTGGCGCGCGGCGCGCGCGCCAGCACCTGCCGCACGCCGTCCACCACCTTGAACAGCTCGTTGTTGTCGCGATAGCGGTTGAACATCATGTAGTAATAGTTGTCGTCATCCTGGTAACCGAAGATCACCACGTAGTCGGCGGCTGAGTATTCGCCGAGCTTCTCGTCGCTGCGGGCCTTCATGCTGAAGTCGAAGTCGCCATGGCGATGCATGCTGATCAGTGAATATTCGCCCGGGCGGTCGCCGGACTGGTTGGTGTAGTCGGTGGTCCGGATGCGGTAGTGGGGGCCGTTGTAGGTATTGATCTCCCAGCGCTCCGGGTTCAGCTCCACCCAGTTGCCGCGATGGCCCAGGCACGGGTCCAGCTTGCTGAAGACGTACGAGACCGTCGGGGCGTCGGCACTCCAGACGCGGTGGTTGCTGACGATGGTGCGGGAGTCGATGGCGAAGGATTCCTCGTAGTCGCCTGGAGAGGTGACATTGGCCGGCGAGTTGTCCGACGGAATCAGCTGCGCGACCAGCTTCCAGTTGCCCAGCGAGATCCGGTCATGAAGGTGCAGCGTATTGCCACGGGCATGCAGCGACCGCCGATGGAAAGCTGGACGCGTGCGGACCAGCGCCAGCGCGCTCTGCTCGTCGAACTGGATATCCACATTCGCATCCGCCGGCGCACAGGCCGGCCGCAGCGAGACGGATTCGGTGTATTCCGGGAATCCCAGTCGCTCGAACACCACTTCATTGATGGCAATGCGCTGGCGCGGCCCTGACGCCACGCGGGTGTAGAGGGAATGGTCAAAGCGGCGCGCGGGAGTCAGCGGCACCTTCACGTCCGGCAACTGCTGCCAGGTGCCATCGGGGCGCCGCTGGTACAGCGACGCAGCCGGCAGCAGGAACTCCTCGTCCCCGTCCCGCGCTTCGTGCCGCGCACCGAGCACGAGCAGGCCGTTGTGCATGTCCAGATGAAGCCCGGGGGACTCGTCGTCGGAATAGAGATTTCCCGTGGACGGCAGCTGGATGGGCTCCGACCAGGAGCCATCAGGCTGGCGCGTGAACACATAGGCACCGGACATGTCGAGCGCATGAGCCCAACTCGTACCGTCGAAGGCGAGATCCGTGCCCTGCGACAGGAACTTGTGCCGCCCGAAGGTCTGGACCCAGCCTGCATCACTCCGTTCGAAGGCTTGAACGCCATCTTCGCGATCGGGCCGGGCACCGGCCGGGTCGCATTCATACACCCAGTTGAGGTGGTTGGTGACCAGCGTGCCGCCCTCGACATCCACTGCGCGACCGAAGCGATGACAGAGGGCTCCGTCCCGGTCACGCAGCCACGCGGCCTGCGCCCAGTCGCCCCCCTCAGGTCGCTCGAACACATACACCGCGCCGCTTTCAGGACCGAGGCTGGCGTCTTCCGGCGCGCCCAGGACGATCACGTTCTCATCGATGGCTGTGGCATGGATTTCAGCCACGGGGTCGAGCGGCAGCACCTGCTGCTCGTGCATCACGCGCACCTCCGCCACGGCAATCGCGGTGGTCAGCGTCAGCGCGGACACGAGAAAGAGGCTGCGACGAATGCCTTCAGCAACCTGGCGGCGGGAAGAGGCGGCCATGGGAACCTCCCTGGTTTCGGAATGCGTCCTGCGTGAAGGCAACGTAGGCAGCCTTCCGATGCGCCGCCGTAGGACTTCAGGCGACACGGCTGTAGGACGGGCAAGTCGGGGCGGGGCATCCAGAGGGAAGCAACAGGTGCTGGACACGCGCCCGGTCCCTGTCCACACTTCACCCAATGGTTAATTAACCATCTGGTGAATTGCATGGATCCCCTCAGCCGCACCTTCGCCGCGCTCGCCGACCCCACCCGCCGCGCCATGCTGGCCCGCCTTGCCCAGGGCGAGGCCAATGTCTCGGAGCTGGCCGAACCCTTCCTGGAGACCATGAGCCTGCCCGCGGTCACCAAGCACCTGAAGGTGCTGGAGAACGCCGGCCTGGTGCGCAAGGGTCGCAATGCCCAGTGGCGCCCCTGCCGCCTCAATGGCGAGCCGCTGCGCGAGGCCACCGGCTGGATGGAACAGTATCGCGCGGCCTGGGAGGACCAGCTGGATCGCCTCGGCGAATACCTCGCCGGCAATGCTGCCCGGCCCGGCCCTGTGCTCGCGACGACCTCCGCCCCCGCCAGCAAGACACGGAGAGCCCGCCATGGCCGCAAATGACTCGAACGAGCTGCACCTCACCCGCACCTATGACGCGCCGCTGGAAGCGGTCTGGAACGCCTGGACGGTGCAGGGCGAAGTGGAGCAATGGTGGGGACCGCGCGGTTTCACGCTGACCACCCACAGCCGGGACCTGCGCGCCGGTGGCCACTGGCATTACACGATGCACGGGCCCGACGGCACCGACTACGAGAACACCACCCAATACCTGACGGTGGAGCCGCGCCGCAGGCTCGTTTACGACCACGGCGGCCACCGCGACCGCCCGCCCCTGTTCCGCGTCACCGCGCTGTTCACCGAAGAGAATGGCCGGACCCGCCTCGACATCACCATGGCCCTGGCCACGCCCGAAGCCGCGGCGCAGGCGCGCGAGGCAATCCGCCACGCCAACGGCAATTCGACCTGGGATCGCCTGGCCGAATACGTCAGCCACCGCCACGCGGGCAGGAACCTGTTCGTCATCGCGCGCACCTTCGATGCCGGCATCGAGCGGCTGTACGACATGTGGACGGATCCGGCGCACCTGGCGCAATGGATGGCGCCGAAGGGTTCGACCATGGAATTCCTGCGCGCCGAACCGCGCGCCGGCGGCAGCGCCCTGTTCCGCATGACGGCGCAGGATGGCGCCGCGGTGCATGGACTGATCGATTACCAGCAACTGCAGCGGCCGACGCTCATCTGCTATGCGCAGCAGTTCTGCGACCCATCCGGGCAGGTCATCCGCGCGCCTTTCTTCGACGCCTGGCCTGAAACCATGCTGACCACGGTGGAACTGGTCGCCGAAGCGCCGGATCGCACCCGGGTGCAGCTGCGATGGGAACCGGCGGCGGGCGCCAGTGCAAATGAGGTGGCCGAATTCATCCGCCAGCGCGGCAGCATGACCATGGGCTGGACCGGCAGCTTCGACAAGCTGGAGGCGTTGCTGGCCGCGCCGGCGGGGCGCTAGCATCCCCGCCCCGTTTCGTTCTTCGGAGTTTCGAGATGCGTTCCGTCCGCCTGCCGCTGCTCAGCGCGATGCTGCTGTGCCTGCTCGCACCCCTGGCCCTGGCCGCCGACGACCCGGCGCAGTTCCGCCTCACCAACGCCCTGCTCGACCGCTTTGATGCGATCCAGGCCGAAAGCGAGAAGATGAAGGGCGCGGACGAGGATGAGGACGAAGACGATGAAGACGACGATGACCTCGATGACGCGGACATCAACGCCATCATCAAGCGTGTGGAGGCCGACCCGAAGGTGCGGCAGCTGCTGGCGCGCCATGGCGTGACCGCGCGCGAATACGCGCTGGCTGCGCATGCGGTGCTGCATGCCGGTGCCTTCCTGGCGTTCGAGGCCGCCATGGACAAGCAGGGCGCGGAGCGCCTGCTGGCCAGCTACACGCCGGTGCAGCGCGCCAACATCGAACTGCTGCGCCAGCGTCTCGCGGCGCAGGAAAAATAGGCCGATCCGCATCTGGTGAGGGCGTTCCCGCTGTCTTCAAGGGCGCGCCCTCATGCCTCGTCGGACTGGCTCTCCCGTCGCTGTAGGAGCTCCTCGCGAGGGATGCACGGGCGGAACATCACCGCCCTTTCGCGGGTCAAAGAATCGAGACCCCATGAAAGGAGCATCCATGAAGAGGAACCTTGCAAAGAGTTTGCTGGTCATCGGATGTGCAGTCGGCGGTTTCGGCGTCGCTGCGGCCAATGATCAGGTGACGTCCATCGGCGCTTCGCCGGACAGCGTGCGCGTCGAGTCGGTGACCGTGCCGTATGACGCATCCGAGCTGCGCGATCCGCGCGGCGCCAAGCGCCTGTTCTTCCGCATCCGCCAGGCCGCTTCCGAGGTTTGCAATATCGCCTCGCACGAAGTGGGCTATGAGCGCTGGGAAGAGCACGCCTGCGAAACCGCGGCGGTGGCCCGGGCCGTGAAGGAAGCCGGCGAACCGGCACTGATCGATTACTACACCCGCCTCGGCGGCAGGGTGTAGGCCGACCGCGCAGGGATCACGCCGCTTCCGGCACCGAAGCCGGCGGCGGCGCGGTCCGCATCTGGCCGATGCCGATCCACGCGGACATCGATGCCTTGAACAGCCAGCCGCACGCCACGCCGTAGACCAGCCCATGCAGGCCGAAGCCGGCCATCAACGTGCCGAGCAGCGCGCCCACCAGCACCGCCAGCCAGTTGCTGGCGTTGACACGCCGGAGCGCCGCGCCGGCGCAGAACGCCGTGGCCATTGAATAGGCCACTGCCGCGCACACCCGCGTGATGCCGCTGAGGACCACGGCGATGACCAGCGACAGTTCGACGCTGCGCTCTCCAAATGCCAGCTCACTCAGCCAGGGCACCAGCATGACCAGCATCGCGCCACCGAGCACGCAGAGCAGCAGCAGGATCGAAGACTCCCGGCGCAGGATGCGCAGGCGATCTTCCGGGTGCGCGCCGCGCAGGCGCGCCACCAGCGTGGCCGTCGTGCCCAGTTCGAGCATGCGGTAAGGCGCCAGCGCCGTGGCGGCAACCACCGCATAAAGGACCAGCGCGTGCTCGCCCATCACCAGCGGCAACAGCAGGCGCTCCAGCTGCACCATCGCTTCGGCGGCGAGCGCAAGGCTGCCGAAATGCATGCCGTCCCGCCAGTGCGCGCGTGTCGCCGTCGCACCGGCGTGCTGGTGGCGAGCCACCCAGTTCCACGCGACCACACCCACCACCGTCCAGGTGACGCCGGCGAACAGCGTCGGCATCCAGTACATGCGCCCCGCCCCGCCCAGCATCAGCAGTGCCGCGAGCAGCAGCGAAATGTTGGCCAGCTGGTAGAGCACCACCATCTTCTGCAGCGCCATGGCGCGCTGGAATGCGGACCGCGTCAGCAGCGCGGTGCCGCCGGCCAGGATCGCACCCACCAGCACCAGCAGCCCGGGGCCGTCCACGCCATACAGCAGCCCGGCAACGCCCGCGGCAAGCAGTGCCGCGACGACCACGCAGGCCACCCCCGCCCGCACCAGCCCTGGTTCGGCCCGCAGGCCGTGGCGCAGCGCCACGCCGTTGACGCCGGCGGGAGCCGCGGCAATGGCGACATTGCACAGCGCGATCATCAGCACGGCGTGGCTGAATGCCGTTTCGTCGAGCACCCGCGCGAAGATCAGGGTGGCCAGCGCGAACCCGGCGCCTGCGACGGCGAACACCGCCGAGGCCGCCACGGCCGGCATCCGCCGCAACGCCTTCATGGCCTGGCCCCGGTTTCCATGCGCCGCAATTCCATCCGCAGTACCTTGCCTGACTCCGAACGGGGAAGCTGCTGCACCAGCCGCACCTCGCGCGGCACCGCATGCGGCTCGAGCCGGCGTCCGAGGCGACGCTGCAGCAACTTCACATCCAGTGATGCCCGTGCCCGCGGCACGACATACAGCACGGGCACCTCACCGAGTATGCCCTCCGGATCGGGACGACCGACACATGCGCATTCCTGCACGTCCTCCTCGGCGGTGGCGGCGGCCTCGACCTCCAGCGGATGGACCTTGCGGCCACCCACGTTGATCTGGTCGTCCCGGCGCCCGGCCAGGTACAGGTAGCCCTCCGCGTCCAGCCGGCCGAGGTCCTGGGTATCGAACCAGCCATCGTTGGTGAACACCTTCGCGGTGCGGGCCGGATCACGCCAGTATTCCCTCAGCAAGGTTGCCGCCTGCACCTGGATGCGTCCGATCGTGCCTGGCGGCACGGTGCGCCCCTGCTCATCCACGATGCGCAATGCCACGCCGGGCGTGGCCCGACCGACCGAGTCGAGCCGCGCGGCACTGGAGTGGAATTCGATGAACGCGCTGCGCGAAGCCTCGGTCAGGCCGTAGTGCATGCAGAGGCGCGCGCGGGGCAGCAGCTGCATCAGGCGCCGCTTCGCGGGCAGTTGCATCGGTGCGCTGCCCAGCTCCACGTAACGCAGCGAGCCGGCGGCGTTGGCAAGATCTTCCTCTCCGGCGCGCAGCAGCAGCTGCATGCCAGCGGGCACACAGGACAGGCCGGTGGCGCGATGCGCGGCCATGGCCGCGAACACCAGCCCGGGGTAACCGACGCCCGGCACCAGCACGATGGTCCCGCCGGCGACCAGGTTGCAGCGCAGGCGCCCCAGCCCGAAGGAATGGTGCAGCGGCACGGTGACCACTTCACGATCACCGCCGTCATTGCCGATGAAGTTGTTGATGTTGTGCGCCGAGGCCAGCAGCGCCCCATGCGAGAGCACCACGCCCTTGGGCGTGCCGGTGCTGCCGCTGGTGAAGAGGATGTCGGCCGCATCGGCGGGTGCGGGCCAGCGCGCCACCTCCCCGGGCGCCACATCGGATCGGGCGGCTGCCCCGGCCAGCGACTCATTGAGCGCATCGAGCGCGCTGCCATCGAGGACCAGCGCGGGGTCCACCTGGTCGAGCAGGATGCGCAGCCGCTCCCGCGGCTGCTTGCGATCCAGCGGCACCGCCGCCCTGCCGGCGAGGTGGATGCCCAGGTACAGCGCCGGAAACCAACCATCCTCGCGCGCCAGCAGCACCACGCGATCCCCGGGATGTGCCGTGCGCGCGGCAATCCACGCGGCCGCATGCAGCGCGCATCGCCACAACTGCGCGTAATCGAGGGTGAAATCGGCGGTGACCACCGCGGCATGCGACGGCGTTGCGCGTGCATGTTGCCGAACGTGCTGCGCGAGTGTCGCCGGCGGCGCGCCCATCTGTGTCAGGTCCGCCAGGAGATCACCCTGGCCGGGGCACCGAAGACCACCGCGTAGGGCGGAATCCGTCCCGTGACCACGCTGCCCACACCGATGACGGCTCCATCGCCGATCTCGCAGCCGTCCACCAGGATCGCACCGGCGCCGACCAGCACATCGTTGCCGATGCGGATGCCGCGATCGGCAAAGCCCTGTTCGACGATGCGTCGATCCTTGCGGCGATATTCGCGCGACGTGCCGATGATGCTCACATGCGGGCCGAGGCGCACATGGTCGCCGGCCAGCACGTCGGCCTGCCCGGCGGCGATGTGATTGAAACTGCCGATGGCGCAATCCCTCCCGAAGCGGATGCGCCCGCCACTGGTCTGCACCACCGAGTACGACTTCACCACGCTGCCGCGGCCGAAACGGATGCGGCCGCTGAGTTGCACGCGGGTGCGCGCACTGACCAGCGCGCGATCACGCAGCAGCAGCACCAGCGAGGTGAGCACGGAAGGAAACCCGTAGCGCTGCAGCCAGCGCATCCTGCCGCCGAGCGACTTGCCGTCCGCGTCGATGCGGATCGGCCGGAGCGACTGCGTCGCCACCGGTCAGCCCCGCGCCGCGGAAGCCGGGGCCGCCGCGGAACGTGCACCGACGAAACGGACGATGGCCTCGATGGTGTCGAAGTTCTGCGGCAGCAATTCGGCCGTGGATACACGGATGCCGAAGTCGGACTCCAGGCAGGCCACCAGTTCGCCGAGGCGCAGCGAATCCAGGACCATCGCGTCACGCAGGGAATCCCTGTCGCCGACGTCCGGACAATCCTCCAGGAAACCAAGTCGATCAAGGCAGGCACGGATTTCAGTGCTGGATACCATTTCTCTCTCCCCCTAAACCAGTCAGGCAATGCGCGGGCAGGCCCGCGAAGGGACGAGAGACCTCAGGTTGGCGTGGCGCCCATCAAGGGAACCTGCGCACGGGAAAAGCCCATGCCGGATCTTCTGCGGCGGCGCGCGCTGAATGCCACGGCGCTGCGGAACCCGCTCCGCAGGCGGTTCATCGAATATCTGAATCGGATCAGCAGCACGCGCATGCTGGGTAAGGTGCCGGCACGTGCACTCGGGCACCAGCCGGGATGACCCGAGTACCGGGCAGGAATCCTCCTACCCCGATAACCAGCACTCTCTGCGCGTCAAATGCTCAGGTCGGCCCTTCGTCATTCGTAACGGCGGCGCGACGCGCCCGCTCGTCCGCCAGCAGCGACCACACCGCTACGAACAGCGCCGCGATCAGCGGCCCGATGACAAATCCGTTCATGCCGAACAGGGCAAGTCCGCCCAGCGTCGAGATCAGCACCATGTAATCGGGCAGGCGCAGGTCCTTGCCCACCAGCGCGGGTCGCAGCAGGTTGTCGACCATGCTGATGATCAGCGCCCCGACGGCGATCAGGATGCCACCGCGCACGTAGTCGCCGACGACCAGGAGGTATGCGGCCACCGGCGCCCACACCAGGAAGGCGCCCACCGCCGGCAGCAGCGACAGCACCGTCATCACCACGCCCCACAGCAGCGGCGCCTGGATGCCCAGCGCCCAGAAGGTGAGTCCACCGATGGTGCCCTGGATGATTCCGATGATGAAGTTGCCCTTCACCGTCGCCTTCACCACCTCGCTGAACTTGCGCAGCAGGTGCTGCGAGTGGCGGCGGCTCAGCGGGCTGGCACGCACGATGGCGGCGGTGAGCTGCGGCCCGTCGCGGAACAGGAAGAACAGCACGTACAGCATCACGCCGAGGCTGATCAGGAACTGGGCCGTGCCCTGCCCGATGCTCACCGCACGCGACGCGACAAAGGCGGAGATCGTCGACATCGCCGCGGTCAGGCGCTCCTGCAGCGCCTCGAAGTCACCCAGGTCGGCCTGCTCGAGCAGGTTCACCACCCAGCCTGGCAGCCGCTCGCGCGCCCGGTCCACCAGCGAGGCCGGATCGAACTCGCGGGTGCTGATGCTCTGGTAGAGCGCGTTGGCTTCCTGCGCCAGCGCGCCGAATACCAGCGTCACCGGGATCACCACCACGCAGATGCAGACCAGCAGGCTGACCGCGGCGGCCGGCGTGCGCCGGCCGCGGAACCTGCCGGTGAGCCGGCGCTGCAGCGGATTGAACAGCACCGCCAGGATCGCCGCCCACAGCACCGCGCTGTAGAACGGCAGCAGCAGGAAGATGAAGGCGATCGTGACGAGAACGACCAGGCCGATGAAGCTCAGGTCCTGGGCATTCGGTTTCGGCATGGGCGTTCTCGACTGGTCGATCGGTCAGCGTTTCATCGCCTCGAAGAACTCGGTATTGGTCTTCGTGTCCTTCATCTTGTCGAGCAGGAACTCGATCGCGGCCAGCTCGTCCATCGGATGCAGCAGCTTGCGCAGGATCCACATCTTGGCCAGCTCGGTCGGATCGGTGATCAGGTCTTCCTTGCGGGTGCCCGAACGATTGATGTTCACGGCCGGGAACACGCGCTTCTCGGCAATGCGGCGATCCAGGTGGATTTCGCTGTTGCCGGTGCCCTTGAATTCCTCGTAGATGACATCGTCCATCTTCGAGCCGGTGTCGATCAGCGCCGTGGCGAGGATGGTCAGCGATCCGCCTTCCTCGATGTTGCGCGCCGCGCCGAAGAAGCGCTTCGGGCGCTGCAGGGCGTTGGCATCCACACCACCGGTGAGCACCTTGCCCGAGCTCGGCACCACGGTGTTGTAGGCACGGGCCAGGCGGGTGATGGAGTCGAGCAGGATCACGACGTCCTTCTTGTGCTCGACCAGGCGCTTGGCCTTCTCGATCACCATTTCCGCGACCTGCACGTGGCGGGCGGCGGGTTCGTCGAAGGTCGACGACACCACCTCGCCCTTCACGGTGCGCTGCATCTCGGTCACTTCCTCCGGGCGCTCGTCGATGAGCAGCACGATGAGGTAGACCTCCGGATGGTTCGCCGTGATCGCGGTGGCGATGTTCTGCAGCAGCATGGTCTTGCCGGCCTTCGGCGGCGAGACGATC
>CAYNEX010000071.1:0-7647 GCA_964396335.1 uncultured Steroidobacteraceae bacterium
GACGCTGGCAGCGGCCGGCATCCCGGGACTGCGCAAGATGCTGGCGCATGTGGCGCAGGCTTCCCCGATCCGCCGCAATGTCACCCAGGAGGACGTCGGCAAGGCCGCGGCCTTCCTGTGCTCGGACATGGCCAGCGGCGTGACCGGCGAAATCCTCTATGTGGATGGCGGCTTCAGCACCGTGGGAATGAGCTTCCCCGGCGACTCCGAGGGCTGACCAGCCCTCGCCAGCTGCCCTTCCCCCTTCCGGGCAGCCCTCCTCCGATAAAAAACAGGGCGGGTGTTGCCACCCGCCCTCTCTGACAGATCTTCCCGGCTAGATTGGGGGTTCAGCCCGGGAAGACTCTCAGGGTACGAACCGGCAGAAGTACACCGCCTGGTGGATCGGCACGGCGTTCAGCGTCGCGCGGATACCCAGGATCTCTGTCTGGCACCAGTCGGTCTCGACCGGCGGGAAATACTTCGCATCGGCGCTGGCGAAGAACTCGGCCGCCGGCGCGATGTGGAAGTAGATCGGCGACGGCGAACGACCGTCCACGGCCTGCGCACCACCCGGGATGCGCGCCATGTAGGCCGGCAGCGTGCCGATGTCCACGGCGCCGCCGGCGGTGCCGGTGGCCGTGACCGGGATGTACTGCGGGAACTTGTAGTCCACCGACTCGACGAAGCCCGACAGCAGGTACGCCGGCGACTGGCCCGTGGCCGCGCGCGGCCAGGGATAACAGCCACCGATCGACGGACGACGCGTGTACAGCCCCGAAGACACCGACACGTCCGGCATCGTGAAGCAGGCGTCGTTCATCGCATAGACACCCACCACGCCCACGTGCGTGCCGTAGTAGGTCTCGCGGTCGAACACCCACAGGCGGCGGCTGTCCTGCGCCAGCCAGGCACCGGTCATCTGCATCGGGATCGAGGGCGGCGCCTCGAGCACCCAGCCCATTGACGCGTTCGGTTCCACCACCCGCACTGTGGCCGGGCCGGATCCGGTGACCTGCGTCTGTGCCCCGATGAAGTCACCGCTGATGACACCCGGCGTGCTCACGTCCACGTTCCGCATCGTCACGCGGCGGGCCACCGCGACAGGCGCACCTTCCGTTTCGCGGCCCGGCAGTGCGCTCATGCCCGGCGTGGTCGTGGTCAGCGCGGCCGCCGACGTGCCATTGGCCGGATTGAACGTGGCCGGGAAATCCAGGCCGGGCTCGGTATCCGCGTTCAGCTCGAAGGTCAGCGTGCCCGCATCGGGATCGTAGTCATAGAAGCCATGTTCCACCTGCACGCGGTTGGCATGCGTGCCATAGATGAACGTGCCGTTGTCGAACAGCGCCAGCACGTTGCTGCTGGCAGTGTTCTGCTTGCTGAAGTCCAGCGAGTCCCACTTCACCACCTGCTCGGTGGCGTCCGGATTGCGCTTGTACTTCGAGGTGGTATGGCGATAGACGCCTGCCAGCTGCCGTTCCGCCGGCGGCAACTCGCGGCACTGCACGGACGGAGTGGTCACGTTGGTGGGATTCGAGTCCAGCGTCGGCGCATACAGGATGGCCATCGGGTTGACCACCACGCAGCGCATGCCATCCGGGTGCCGGTTCACGGCCACCGAATAGATGGCATTGCGATTGCTCACGAAACCCACCGGCGCACCGTCCTCCTCGAAAGTGAAGGCATCACCCCAGTCGCCGGTGAAGGCCTGCGTGCGCAGCGTGTTCTCGCCGATGTCGCGGAGTTCCAGCACCAGGCCGGACGGCGCCGCCGGAGCAGCGCCGCCGGATGTCCGCGGGCTGTAGGCGACCGTGCCGCCGATCTCGAACAGGCAGGGACCCACGGACACGTTGGTCACGTCCCCGGTGGGGTTCGTGATCGTGGTCGTGGAAGTGCCGAAAGGACCGGGAACGATGGTGACGTTGGTGGAGTTGGTCACCGGGCACTTGTTCAGCGTGCCGCCGATCGTGTTGCTCGCCACCACGCTCCAGTTGAAGCCCTGCGAGGAGCCGACCGGATTGAACAGCACCTCCTCGAAGGTCACGCTGGTGTCGGTGGGCGCCGGATTGGCCCGGTAGATGGCCTCTTCGGTGGTCAGCACCACTTCCGCCCCCTGGGCACCGGCAAAGGCCGGGTCCAGGTTCACCGTCACCGAGTAGCGCGTGCCGGTGTTGACGCACTCGACCACCACATTGGTTTCGACCCCTGCGGTCAGGGTGCCGGAACCGCCACTGACCACCGAGCAGCTCTTGCCGATCGGGTTGTTGTAGATGGTCACGTTGTAGGCCGAGCCCGCCGGAATGGTGCCGAACGAGAACGGCGTGACGCCCTCCAGCTCCTCGTTGGTCTCCGACGGCGGCGGTGCCTGCACGCTGACCGCCGTGTTGAGCTGGTTGTTGTTGACCAGCAGCAAAGGCCGCTTGCTGCTCAGGCCCTTCACCGTGCCCTTCAGCAGCACGGACGGGGCCGGCAGGTCGGTGGCCGGTTCGCTGCGCACATCCTTGATGGAGTCACAGCCTGCCAGTGCGGTGGCCATCGCGGCCAGCACCAGAATCCTCGATCCAGAGTTCTTCGAAATCATTGAAAGAATCCCCCACAAATCCTGTTCTGTTCGGGAGGCGGGTGGAATCACCACCCGCCATGGTTCGCCGTGTTTCCTTTAGAACCGCATCCGCACGCCCATGCGGTACGAACGACCCATGGTGTCGTGGTAGTTCGCGGTGGCGCCGCCGATGCCGCCGCCGGTGAACGGCGGGGACTTGTCGAACAGGTTGTTGATCGAACCGAATACCTGGAACTGCTTCAGGTTGCCCACATCGAGGTTGTAGGAACCGTTCAGCGCGAAGTTCAGGTACGGGTCCACCCGGTTGTTGTCGATGCTGCCGTTCAGGTAGCGACCCAGGGCATCCTGGTAGTTGTCGCAGTTGTCGGCCGAGTCACACCAGAGGTTGTCGAGCTTGGCGCCACCGATGTAGCGGGCCGACAGGCTGGCAGTGAGGTCGCCGAGCAGGTAGGTGGCCGAGATGTTGCCGGTCCACTTCGGCGTGGCCGCCGCACCCGGGATGAACACGTTGGTGCGGATCTGGCCGACCACGTCCACGCAGGTGTAGCGGTTGAACACGGCACCGGTCTGCACCTCGTACTGCGCTCCGCAGGAATCCGGGTTGACCGGGTACGGGAACAGGCTGGTCTCCTGGCGCACCGATCCGGCCTCCAGGGCGCGCGTGCCGCGCACCGACAGGGACATCGAGCCCGGCAGGGAGTCGAAGGCCCGGTTCAGCGGGAAGCTGTAGGTCAGCGCGAAGTCGACGCCCTTGCGCCACACCGGCAGCGCGTTGGCCGGCCGGGCGGAGTTGTAGGACTCGATGTCCTCCAGGTCACGGGTGCCCGGGATCGGGTTGCCGTTGGCGTCACGCAGCTCGGCGAAACGCAGCTCCTGGCAGGCCAGCAGGCTGTCGTCGAACAGCGTGCGCTCACCCGGGTCGACCAGCACGCCGTCGACCCATTCCGGATCGCGGTTGCCGCTCTGCTCGAAGCAGGCGCGCACCGGGTTCTGCGCATTGAACGGCACGTGGATGCCGTCGGTCACGTCGATGTCGAAGTAGTCCACCGACAGCCGCATGCCCTGCGCCCAGCCGCCGGGCGAGAACACGATGCCGAGGGTCAGCGTGTCGCTCTTCTCCGGCTTCAGCTGCGAGTTGCCCACCTGCACCTGGCCGTAACGCTCCTGCTGGTTCTCCGTGCTGGTCACCGAGCGCTCACGCCACGGGTTGGCGATGGTCAGCTGGTCGGGAATGCCCGGCTGGAAGATGAACAGGTCGCGGTAGGTCGCGGCACGCAGGTCGCGTGAACGCGTGGCGCGGAAGCGCAGGAAGTCGAACGGTTCATACACACCGGCGACCTTCCAGTTGAACACGTTCTGCGTGGCCGACTGGCCGGTGGTGCCCGCTCCGCCCTTGTTGTCATAGGAGGAGTAGCGACCGCCCAGGTTCAGGGACAGCAGGTTGATGCCCTCCACGCCCGAAACCAGCGGCATGTCGAACTCGGTGTAACCCTCGGTCACCCGGGTGCGGCCGCCGAAGGCGTCGGCCCAGTTGCGTGACAGGTCGGCACGGAGGTAGAAGTCACCGGAGGTGCCCGCGTTGTTGACCTTGTCCTCGCGCACTTCGATACCGAAGGCACCGGTCAGCGGACCGGCTCCCCAGCCCTGCCACAGCGTGCCGTTGGTGCTGAGGGACAGCGTCGAGAGGCTGTTCTTGCCGCTGGAGGCGGTATCCACGAAGGCATAGTCCAGCGCCTGCTGCTGGCGCGCCGCATCCACCGGATCGGAGAACGTGCTGCCGAACACGTTCAGCGGCACGCAGCCCGCGCCGAGCGCGGCGAGGCTGTCCACCTGGCTCAGCGGCCGGCTCTGGGTGTCGAGCACCGGCACGCCATCGCGGGTGATGCGGCACACCGGCTGGCCGAAGCTCGGGTTCGGCGCGCCATCGACCGTCGGCCGATCATCGATCACCGCGTCCATCGCCCAGGCCAGGCGCAGGTTGGTGGCCACGTTGGTCTGGAACGAGGAACTCTCGGTCTCGCCGTACTGGAAGTAGGCATCCCACTTCCAGTCGCCGCCGAAGCTGCCGCGAACACCGGCCACCACTCGCATGGTCTCGGACTTGTTGCCCGTGTAGGCCTCGAACTGCGGCTCCCAGACCTTGCGGATGGCCGTGTAACCATTGCAGGGCGTGCCGCCATAGAGCGTGTCAACGCCGGAGCCACCGCCGGCGATGATGCTGTTGTTGAACGCCTGCTGCACCTGCAGCAGCGCATCCGGGCTGAGGTTGTTCAGGAATGCATAGGCATTGCGGCCCAGCCCCGGCAGCGTGGTGTTGGTGCCGGTCTCGAAGTCGTTGAGCAGCGTGACCGACTCGAGCACCCAGAAGTCGTTCGAGTAGTTGGGTGTATAGAACTGGCTGCCCTCATACCACTCGGCGAAGCTGAAGCGCACCCAGTGGCCCACGGCATTGCCGTTGAAGTTGAAGCTCGGCGGAGTCGGTGAGGCATCCACCGGCACCCAGTACGGGTACGCCATGCCGCGCTGGGCGGGCGCGCTGCCCGTGGGAGTGAAGCCGTTGCCGGTCAGGTAGTTGTTGCTGCCCGGCAGCCCCAGGAAGGTCGACACGGCACCCGGAATGGCGTTCGGCGCCATGTTCAGCTGCGTGGATCGCGCCGGACCCGAATAAGGCATGCCGTTGACGGTGCCCGGGTTGGTGGTGCTGTGGTACCAGGTCGTGCCGGCGGGCGCGTTGATGCCGGCGGTGCCGGTGGAATCGAAGCGCACGCAGTAGGTGCCCTGCGTGGGCGGGTTCTTGTTGGTGCCCTCGGTCCGCGCGAAGTTGCCCTGGAAATAACCCGTGGTGCGTTCGGTGAAGTTGTATTCGAAGTTGGTGAACAGGGTCTTGCGTTCGGACGACGGCCGCAGCACCTGCTGGCTGGTCACCAGCGGACCATCGCCGTTCATCGAGGAGCCGGACAGGCCACCGCGGAAGCCGTAGGGATACGGGGTGCCGTCGACGTTCGAGCCGTCATCGCTGAAGCGGAAGCCCGAGGTGATCGCCGCGTTGTTGTGGTAGATGGCGCCGTTCGGCGAATACTGGTTGTAGCGGACGTTCGCCATCTCGAAGCGCGCGGGCATGTGCTCGTAGCCCGGCAGCGGGATCAGCAGCGTCGACGGATCGACGCCGGTGGCCGAGGTGTTCGTGAACAGCGCGCGGCCTTCGGCACACCAGTCGCGCGCCTCGGCGCAGTTCAGGATGCCATTGCTTTTCTGCCACTCGGCACCCAGCAGCATGTGGCCGCGGCCGCCGAACAGCGGCATGCCACCGGAAATGGACACGTGCGGGCTGCCACCGTCACCGGCCTCATTGACCCCGTAGTCCATGTCGACGTTGACGCCGGTCATGCGGTTGTTCAGGACCAGGTTCACCACACCGGCCATGGCGCCGGAACCGTAGGTGGCCGACGCACCGCCGGTCACCACGTCCATGCGCTGCAGCAGGTTCGAGGGAATGATGTTCATGTCGACCACATCGGCCTGGTTCGACGTCGACACCGAGCGGCGTCCGTCGATCAGCGTCAGGGTGCGCGAGCCGAACACGCCGTCCATGCCGCGCAGGTTGGCGATGGTCTGGCCGATGAAGAACGAGCCGCGCTCCATGCGTTCCATGCCGGCGCCGCCGGCACCCGCCTGGTCGTCACCCACCATGGTGGGCATGTAGGTGGAGATGTTCTGCGGCACCAGTGTGGTCAGCGCGTCGGACACATTGACGATGCCCAGGTTGCGCAGTTCTTCGCCAGTCACCGAAGTGATCGGGTTGGCGGAAGTGACATTCGGAGCCTGAATGCGGGTGCCGGTGACCTGCACCTCGCTGAGCTCATCCAGATCGTCGTCTTCGACTTCGGCGGCCAGCGCCTGGGGCATGAACCCCACCAGCGCGGTCCCGAGAATTCCAGCCACGCACGCACGCACCGGCTGCGAAGTTGCCGTGAACTTCCTCATTGTCCATTACCCCCGGTTCAATGATTTCTATACGGCGCGTTTTGATACACGCCTGCCCCAACCCGGGCATCGTAACGTTTGTATGTCATGCATACAAATTTTTTTCATCAGCCGAAATTTGCGTGGCGCGGCGATATCTGGTGCGGCAGGGAAGACGAATTGATTGAATCGGCAGCGGGATGAAACTGTTATTGCGACTGATAGATGAAAGAAGATCCGCCGTACTGCGGCGTAACCTCCAGTCCCGCATCAGGAAATTCCGGATTGCGCCAGCACGACGGCGCAGCGCCGATGTGTCCGCCGTCGGCAAACAAAAAGGCCGGGGAAGTTGCCCTCCCCGGCCTCTGGTCAGTCGGAATGATCGACCTTTACGGCCGCGTGGCGGCGTCCCAGTGCTCCACGATCAGCCCATCCTTGATGCGGAACATGTCGAACCACGTGCTGACGAACTGGCGACCGCAGGAGTCGGTGCCGGCGCGCGGGAACGAGATGGTGACCAGGTCCCCCTCGGCCATCACCGCGATCACGCCCTCCGGAATGGCCTCCGGGATGTCGCGCGGCGGAATGCCCAGGGCGCGGAAGAAGTTCTGCATGCCGTCGAGGCCGGTGTTGGCCATCGGGTTGTGCTGGATGTAGTCCGGGTGGATGAACTCACCCGCGCGGTCGACGTGGTAGCCGTTCAGCAGCGTGCGCCACATGTCCCACACCAGGCGCTTGTTGGCGGCCAGCTTCGGGTCCGGATGTTCCAGCAGCTTCAGCTGGCCCTCGCGCGTCATCTCGCCCGTCACCGTCACGGCGGTGGGCGGCGGAGCGTCGCAGTTGGTGCCGGCCGCAGCAGCGCGCTGGCTGGCCCCCTGCGGCGCCGCATCGGCGGCCTGGGCGCTCTCCTGGCTTCCCGATGAACAGGCGGACAGCAGCGCGGCGCTGGCCGCGATCGCAACGATCAGTCTCATAACCCCCCTCCTCTTAACTTACTGCGAGAAC
This sequence comes from uncultured Steroidobacteraceae bacterium, assembly GCA_964396335.1. Classification (GTDB taxonomy): domain Bacteria; phylum Pseudomonadota; class Gammaproteobacteria; order Steroidobacterales; family Steroidobacteraceae; genus ZC4RG30. Next base: position 7,511 of record CAYNEX010000071.1, read on the forward strand.
ACTTGCGGGTTGGTGCGCACCTTGGCGTCGCGCACCAGCGCGGTGATGTAGGAATCGATGTCGCGGCGCGTGTAGCGCTGCAGCTCACGCTGCGTGCGCAGGCTGACCAGCTGCGGGATGTCGAGCTGGTTGCCGAC